>CAMKFB010000016.1 GCA_946411735.1 uncultured Selenomonadales bacterium | reverse complement strand
CCTCGGGATCATCCTCTGCAAAAATTTTCGACGTGATCTCGATCAGAAAACTCTCGAGCTCGCCCTCATTCCATCGACCGAACGTCGCGCCGATCGAGCGATTGTTGAGCCCGCAGACCTCCTTCAACAGCAGATAGCTCTCGGCGATCAATTGCATATCGGCGTACTCGATGCCGTTGTGCACCATTTTGACGTAATGTCCGGCGCCGTCGGAGCCGATATAAGTACAGCAGGGTTCGCCCGAGGCGCGCGCGGCAATCGCCTCGAAAATCGGTCGAACGCTCTCGTAGGCATCGCGATCGCCGCCGGGCATGATGCACGGACCGTTGCGCGCGCCCGACTCGCCGCCGCTTATGCCCACGCCGAAGTAATTGACGCCCGCCGCCTTCGCCCGCGCGTGTCGACGGATCGTGTCCTCGAAATAGGAATTGCCGCCGTCGAACACGATGTCGCCCGCCTCGAGCAGCGGCATCAAACTGTCGAGCGTCGAGTCGACGGGCGCGCCCGCCATGATCATGAGCATGATTTTGCGCGGGCGCTCGAGCGATTGAACAAACTCTTTGAGATCGAAGAAAGTCTTGACGTTGGCGTGAGGATGTTCGCGCGCAAATTGCTCCGTCAGATCGAGAGTATAATTCCACGCCGAAACTTTGAAGCCGTGATCCGCCATGTTGAGCGCCAAGCTCCGCCCCATCACCGCCAAGCCGACCATGCCGATGTCCATAAATCAGTGCCTCCTAATTGTTCTCGAAAGCGTCGGGGAAGCCGCGTTCATAATTAAAATACTTTTTGTCGCGCTCGAGCGGATAAACGTACTTGCCGCCCAACTGCCAGATGTACGGATGAAATTTGTAGCCGAGCCGCTCCGCTTGCAGCCGATACAGCGCCTCGATCTCGCGCACGTCCGATTGGAAGTTGCTCCACGTGTCGTAGTGCATCGGAATGATCACCTTCGCGCCCAGCGACTCGCCCATTCGCAAAAAATCCGACGCCGTCATCTTGTCCGTGATCCCTATCGGATTATGCGCATAGGCGCCGATCGCCACGTCGATGTCAAATTTCTTGCCGTGCTCGACAAATCGATCCGCGTAATGCGAATCGCCCGCGTGATAGATCACGCCGCTGCTCGTCTCGAGCACATAATTGACCGCCTTCTCCTCGAGCGTGCCCTCGACGCCGGCGATCGGATATTCCGTCAACTCAAGCGTCCGATCAAATGACTCGAGCGCCGTGATCTTCACATCTCCGATCGTGAGCTCGTCGCCGGGACGCACTTCGATCAATCGATCCTCCGGCACGCTCCACGAACGCCATATGTCGACGCACGCCCGAGGTCCGACGAATTTCGCTGACGGACAATTCCTCAGCACTGCCGCCGTCGCGTACGGGTCGATATGATCGCTGTGGAAATGCGTCGACAGAAACGCGTCAAGATTTTTCACCGCGAACGGATCGATCGGCACCGCCGTCAAGCGCAAATTCGGTTGCGTGATCCGACTCCGGCACATCTTGTAGTACTGATGCGTCGTCGACATCGGCGTCGTCGGATGTGAGCGCTTGCCCGTCCCCACCCAAAAATCAATCGTCAAATTCGTCGGGCGCGCCGTCTTGAGCCACACGCCCATGCAGCCCAGCCACCACATCGCGACATTTCCGCGCGGAACTTTTTCCGCCTCGATCTCCTCGACCAGCCACGTCCCCCACTCGGGGAAGATCGCGCGCAGCCAATCGTCGCGTATCACTTCGTTTACGTTCAATGTGATCACCTCCAATATTTATTATACCACCGACGCATCGTTTGTGATATAATTTTTGAGATTCACATCGAAGGAGGACAATTTTTATGGCAGTAGAGATTTTCTACGGCGGAGGAGTCAATCTCGGTCGCCGCATGCACGGAAGCAGTCGGGCTCCGTTCGGCAACATCACCACGATGCGCGACGCCGATCTTCGTATCGTCAATCTGATCGGTCTCGTGACGCCCTTCGACGAGCCCGCGCCTATGTACGCGCGCCCCGAGATGATCAATGTTCTCACCGGCGCCGGCATCGACGTCGTGATCACCGGCAATCGTCAAGCGCTGTCGGATCAAAACCGCCTGCTCGATCAAGCCGGCATCATTCACGTCGACGACCGCCCCGTCCTCATTCGCGTTGTCGATCAGACGATCGCGCTCCTTCCCGTCGACATTGCCGACGAAAATTTCTCCGACATCGCTTCCAAGCGCATCGCCGACCTTCGCAAGCAAGCCGACACGATTTTCATCGCCGTCGATTGGAATCCCGCTGCCGATAAATATTTCGATGAGACAAGAGAGTTCGCGCGGGCGTTGCTCGATTGCGGCGCCGACGCCGTCCTCGGCAATCACTCGAGACTTCTCACGCGCGTCGAAAAACATAACGAGCGCCCGATCATCTATGCCGCGGGCTTCCTTCTGCACGACGAGCCTGGCGAAAAGGACAGCGGCTGTTATTTGTTGACGGTCGATCGGGATGGCGTCAAGCACGTCGAATTTACGGCGCTGCGTCGGCGCGAGTGCTACACCGTGCCGGCGACCGTATCAAAGGAGCGGATCAATAACGCCTTCCTCGCGAACGCAAAAAAAATCGGAACCGATGTGACGATCAACGATAAAGGCATAATCGAGATCGACTTCGCGCCGCCTACGCGCGGAGGCGAAGACATTTCGAGACCGAACTTTCAATATGCCGACGAGCACTCCGATGTGCTGACACCGATCGAGGTCTCGAGCCTGATTCATATGCTGATCAAGCCGTTGAGCGAACCGCGCCCCGAGTGGACGGTCGAGCGCGTGCCCGAGGACGCTATAATTCGTCCTCAACATTTCGGCGCGTTGACATTGCTCGGTTGGCGCGTCGAGCCCGAACGTTTGACGCGGCGGCAGCCGATCCTCGTAGAGACCTTTTGGTCGATCGAGCAGCCGATCGATCGCAGTTATCGACTGTCGCTCCGCGCGGAGCCCGAGCGCGAGTGCAAAATGGGAGCCTGGGGCGAAAATTCCCGTCACGAGTTCTGCAATTGGCAATTCCCGACCAATCGATGGAAGGCGGGCGTGATCTACCGTGAGCGCTTTGCAATGATGCCGCCGCCGAGAGGCAATCTCCTCAATATCGATCTGCAGTTGACGGTTGAAGTCTTCGACGGCAATCAATCGCTTGGAAAATATTCGGCGCCGACGGGCATCGACGTGCATTTTCCAAATACGTCTTACATCAAAAAAGAATATCCCGCGAGCGTTTACGAGTGGCATCCCAATCGGCTTTGGACGGCGCAACAGATTGTCGACGTCACCGACGGCGAATGGATCGTGCCGCCGCCCGAGGGTTGGTTTGCTCAATCGGTCATCTGCAATTTCGGGTATATGCAAAACACTTATTGGAAGACGCCCGTGCTGTTTGCGCCGCCCGACAGTTTTTGGACATCGGCAAGATGGAAGGGGACGTTGCCGGCAAAAGTCGGAGGACTCATCGTCAGCGAACGCCGCAATGATGTGCCGCCCGAGATGCCGCAATTGAAAGTGTCGCGCCCCTACAGCGCCGTCTTTGAGCTCGGCGTTGCGGCTTATCGACGCTTTCAAGGCAAGGTGATCGCCGTTACCGGCTCGAGCGGCAAGACCACCACTCAATCGATGATTTACCACATCCTGTCAGAAAAGCTGCTGTGCTCGCGCACATTCCTCAACAAAAACACCATTTGGGTGCCGATCATTGCCGCGAATGTTTTGCCCAATGCCGCCTTCGCGATCTTCGAAATGGCGTCAGAGGCGTTCGTGATGAGTAGAGGACCGATCACTTACGAGATCACGCCCGATATCGCGGTCGTCACGTCGATCAGCCACGCGCACATCGCCGTCCACGGCTCGATCGAGGGCGTCGTCGAGACCAAAAGTAAAGTCCTTTGCGGCATGAAACCCGGCGGCTATGCGATCCTCAATCGCGACATGGAATTTTACGATGCCTTTGAAAGCAAGGCGCGGGCTGCAAAGCTCAACATTATCACCTTCGGCACGCATCCCGAGGCGCGCATTCGCATGACGGAACTCGTCAGCGGCAGCACCTTCACCTTCGGAGGCAAAGAATATGTGCTCGAGTGTACCGGACCGGCGGTACAACTCTACGATGCGCTTGCGGCGATCGGCGTGTCGTTCGCGGTGGGCTTTTCGATCGAAGAGGCGCTCGAAAGATTGAAGAGTTTTTCGCCCGTCTCGCAACGCGGCAATCTGATCAAAGTCAATCGCGGCGGCAAAAATCTCCGTCTCATCGACAGCACTTACAACGCCAACCTCGGTTCGATGAGCGGTGACCTCCGATATCTCAAGGAGATCGAACAGAACGCCGGTCATCGCGTGGCGGTGCTCGGCGACATCACCGAACTCGCTCAGGAGTCTATCCCGATCCATCGAAAGCTCAAGGATGTCGTCCTCGAATCCCAAGCCGATCGCGTGCTCCTCTGCGGCGAATACATGAAATACCTTTGGGAGGATATCAAGGACGCCGTCAATGCCCGGCACTTCGCGCAGCTTGAGGATTTGATCAATGAGATTGACGGCTGCCTTCGGGACGGCGACACCGTTCTGATCAAGTCGTCTCACGCGACGCATCTCGACCGCGTCGTCAAATACCTCAAAAGCACCGTTGTCGCTTCGGATTGATTTAGTTTTCGGCGGCGTGGTATAATGCGCAAAAGACTTCCTCCGGTGAAAGGAGATTATCATGTCTCTAGATCAATTGGCAAAACGATTATGCCTCGCGGTTCTCAACACGCCGAGCATTTACGATATACGACCTTGCCGACTTTTTTTGTCGGCATCCGACATGAAAACGCGCGCGATCACGCGTCACGCTTCATCGCCCGATCCCGCCGACGCTTGGCTCGATGCGCTCTCGTCGCTCAAATCCGCGCTCAGATCGATCAAGTCGACCATACTCCGCGCGGATTGGGTGGTCGAGGAGCAACAGATGACTTGGGCGGAGTTTTTAAAGCTGATCGGCAAGACGCGCCGCAATTATTTCCGTCAAGGCGTCGCGCTCGATCCCGACTATAACGTTGCCTTCACCGAGTCCGAGCTCAACGCCAACGCCATGATCTATCGCGACGGCAAGGAAGGCAGCAAGTATTGCGTCGTTCGACCGAAGCGTTTCGAGGAATATTATAAAATTCGTTTCGATCGGGATTGTCAAATGCCCGCGCCCGATGAGCCCGTCGTCGTCTTCACCACCGTCGGCATGTTCATCTCCGACGACGATAAGACGCCGCTGCCGCTCACCGGCACGGGGCTCGACGCGGGTCATCGGGAGATTTCGCCGATCGACGAGCCCTCCTTCCTGCAATTCGCCCGCAACGGCGCCGCTTACCTTGCCAAAGAAGTTCAGAAGAACGGTCGATTTATTTACGGGCATTATCCGTGCTTTGATAAAGTCGTCCCCGGCTATAACACGCTGCGACACTTCAGCTCGATCTTCGCGATGCTCGACGTCTACGAGACTTACGGCAGGATCGGCAACTCGACGCTCGGCGCGGCGATCAATAAGGCGCTCCGTTACGGCATCGATACTTTTATAAAACATCGAACGCTCGACGACGGCTCCGACGCCGCTTATCCGATCGATCTCGAGGACGATGAGATCAAACTCGGCGCGCTCGGCGTCACGCTCCTGGCGCTCGTCAAGCATGCCGAACTGATGAAAACAAAAAAAAATCTCCCGTTGATGGAATCGATCGCGCGCGGCATTTATTCGATGCAAAATCCCGACGGCAGTTTCGTCCACGTCCTCAACGCCGCCGATTACTCCGTCAAGGAGCCGTTCCGCATCGTCTATTACGACGGCGAGGCGGTTTTCGGGATGATGCGCCTCTATTCGATCACGAAGGACGATCGGCTCCGCGCGGCGTCGGAGTTGGCATTCAAGCGTTTCATCGCGACGGATCATTGGGAGAATCACGACCACTGGCTGTCCTACGCGGTCAACGAGCTGACAACTTACGAGCCCAAAAGGGAGTATTTCAAGTTCGGCATCAATAACTTTTTAAGCTTCCTGCCGTTCATTTACCATCGCGACACGCAATTCCCGACGCTCCTCGAGTTGATGATGGCGGCCGATACAATGCTCGAGCGCATGAAGTCGATGCCCGAGATGAGCGATCTTTTATCAAAAGTGCCGCTCGACGATTTTTATGCTGCAATGGAGTCGCGCGCAAAGAATTTGCTTAACGGCTATTTTTATCCCGAGCTGGCAATGTTCTTCAAAAACCCGCGGAGCATCGTCGGCAGCTTCTTCATTCGACATCACGCGTTTCGAGTGCGGATCGACGACGTAGAGCATTTCCTGTCGGCGTTTGTCGCCTATCGACGATATCTGGCGCGGCGCGATCACGAGCCCCAACCGTCGAAAGAACTGCTCGAGGGCAAAGCGGAAGGTACGGGCATGCTCAACCGACAAATGTCCGATAAGCCGTCGACCGACAACACGACGACGATCGAATCGGAAATCGAGTCGCCGAAGGAAAAAGTTTCATCGCCCCCGCCGGTGCTCGAATCGAACGTCGACATCGAAAGTTTTGCGGCGGAGTTCAAACGAGAGAAGGGCGTAATATTTTTCATGCTCCGCTCGATCAAGCCGAAAGCGGCGGGGATCGAGTTCGCCGCCTTCCGTCGCGCGCGCCTCTTCAAAAACTATTTCGGTTGTGAGCCATATTTCCTCACACACGAGTATCAAAATGATGTCGTCGAGCAGCTTACCAAGTACGGGCTCGACAATCCGATCCTCAACATGTACGATCATTTTCAAGGGATCGATCGGGCGACGGAGCCGGATCGGATCGCTCAACTGCCGCCGATCAGCGCGGATTGTCAAGTGCATTACGTCGAGTCGAATGTGCGCGTGCTGCGAAACGAGCGCCTGTTGATGTATTGCATCTTCGATCCCGACAATCAAAAGTTGCGGTACATAAATTTTTTCGAGAACGGCAAAAAGATTCGGCGTGACACGTATGATTCATTGGGCTTTTTGAGTCGTCGACAAACGCTCGAGCCGACGACCGGCTTGCCGACGGAGGCGTTGTATTATCGCCCCGACGGATCGATTGCCGCTCGAGAGTTTTATAAGATCGTCGAGAACAAATCCGTGCTTCAATCGATGGAGCGCCTTGCTCGAGACGGCAACGTAGCTCAAAAATTTTCGACGCACGAAGAGGCGATTGCGCAATGGGTTTTTGAGCTTGTCGACAGCGATCGCCGCACGCATTTCATAATCGGTGATCGCACGCCCGAGTACACCGACGCTTACGTCAAACTCAAGCAAGCCGACGCGCAGCACGCGCACGTCATCCATCACCTTCACAGCATCCATTACAATTTGAAAGACGGCAAGACGCGCGCGCGGCATCAATATTTGCTGACCGATCGGCTCAAGTCCGACGCGATCCTCACGCTGACCAATCGGCAGCGCGAAGACATTGTCGAGCGGTATCATCTGAATAACGTCGTGACGATCCCGCACGCCCTGCCGCGCCTTGAGTCCGAGCCACGCACCGTGTTTGATCCGTTCCGCGTTGTGCAGGCGGGGCGTTTCTCCGAGGAGAAGGGGCATGCAAAATCGATCGAGGCATTCAAGCGCGTGCTCGAAAAAATTCCCCGAGCGACGTTGCATTTTTACGGCAGCGGCGGATTGCAGGAGGAAATTCAAGCACGGATCGCCGCCGAAGGTCTTGAGCGATCGGTGCTCATTGAGGGCTTTTGCGATAACATGCCGGCGGTGTTTGCGAACTCGGCGCTGTCGCTTTTTCCGAGCACGTTTGAAGGCTTCGGGCTGGTCGTTTCGGAAAGTCTGCAGCAGGGTTGTCCGGTGGTGGCGTTTGATTGCAACTACGGTCCTTCGGACATGATCGAGGACGGCGTCAACGGATATCTTGTGCCGGTCGGCGATGTCGATGCGCTTGCCGAGCGGATCATTAAAATTCTCTCCGACGAGGCGCTCCAACAAAAAATGTCCGCCGCCGCCGCGCGGAGCGTCGAGAAGTTTTCGCAGCCGAAAATTGCCGAGCAATGGGCGAGATTGTTTCATGCTTTAACGCACAAAGGGGTCGATCGATGACAATTTTATTTCTTGCATTAACGTTGATGCTGTCGATCATTTCGACGGCGAGCGCGGCGGTGTATCAACAGGGCGTCGTCAGCGTGATCTACGAGACCGAGGGCGAGACCGCTTACCAAAATCCCGTCGATCTCAACAAAAACGGCGTGCCCGATGTGGTAGAGGACATTGCCACGCAGATCAATGCGACGCGCGAGCTTTTCCATGACGTTTTTAGTTATCCCGATCCGCTCGATTCGGCGCGCTACAAAAATGTGCACGCGATCGAGGTCGACATCGATTCAAAGAAAAACATGAAGGTCAGCGGGCTGGCGTATAACGGCGTCCGCAATAAATCGCGCCATGATCCGAAGGTGCGCGCTTTGCACGTCAAGATTGCAAACACCGTCGACCCGCGCAAAAATGCCACGCCCGAGCACGAGTATTTTCATCTGATTCAATACGGCGCGACGTACTTTACCAATAAGTGGTATCTTGAGGGCATGGCGCGTTGGTCGCAAGACGCGGTGTCGAAGAACAAAAAATATCCCGACGGGCGCAATGTGTCGTGGACGCTGAAGAATAAGCTGTCGGAGACGCAAATTTTTCAAGGCAAGTACAATGTGGCGGGGATTTTGTGGTATCCGTTGGCGGTCAATCTCAAGGACAAAGCGAAGGTGCCGAAGGCTTTGCGGAATAAATATAAATATGTTGACGGCTCCGATGTGTTTCACGACAACATCGTTTACGGCGCGAATGTGATGCTCGAGGTTCTTCAGACCATGAAGTCGAAGGAGGAGTTTGCAGGCGAGCAGTTCGGCGGGGTGAAACAGTGGCGGCGCAAAGGGCAGCGCGCGGCTCAAAACAATAAAATCATTTTGGATTGCGTGCGCGAGGTCTACGAAAAGCACTCCGCCAAAAAATAATTTTTCGGGAAGGTAAAATGAGTTCCTGTCAGACTATATTTTTCGGCGGCAACGTCAATCTCGGTCGTCGAATGCACTTTCTTGATCCCGCCGCGCGACATTTCATCGATATCGAGCCGATGAGTGCTGCCGACATTCGCGTTGTCAATTCTTCAACTACGACCTGTCGTCGCACATCACCGTCGTCACCGCCATTTTCGAGGTTTATCTTGCCAACGGCGCCTCCCTTGAGGAGCTTGCCAACGGCAAATCGCTCGTTTCGCATGACGACGATCAAAAACGGCGGATCGTTTAGTTTCGACGGTCAAGAAGATGTGGCGGAGCTCGGCGACAAAATCAAAGGCGTGTGGTTCCCGACGTACAAAGTGCTGATCGCGGCGATCGATGCATGGTTGCGCGACGGCGACACGGTACTTATCAAGTCATCTCACGCGACGCATCTCGATCACGCGGTAAAATATCTTTGCTCATAAACTTTTTTGATACAAAGAAAGGAGTTTTTTATGTCATTGGATCAACTGATAAAAAAATTGAAGCCGGCGTTCCTCGACGCCGCATCGAACGGGCATCAACCGTTTCGATTGTTCTTGTCCGCCTCCGACATGAAGGCGCGGGCGATCACGCGTCACGTCTCCGCCGACACTCCCGCCGACGCTTGGACTGCCGCCGTCGATAATCTCAAATCCGCGCTCGGCAGCATTAATCCGACGATACTCCGCGCGGATTGGGTCGTCGAAGAGGAGCAGACGACGTGGGCGGAATTTCTGACTTCCATCACTCAATTTCAACGGAATTATTATCGTCGGGGGCTGGCGCTCGATCCCGATTTCAACACCGCCTTCATCGAGCCCGAGCTCACCGGCAATGCCATGCTCTATCGCGACGGTCCCAACGGCGATCCGAACTGCGTCTTCAATGAGGAACGCTGCAACGGATATTGTCAAACACGCTTCAATAGCGTCTTCCCGACGCCCGATCCGTCGAACACGATCATCACCTTTACCACTGCCGGCGTTTTCGCCTCCGACATCGAGAAAAACGCGATCCTTCTCGACAGCGAAGGGCTTGCCGCCGATCATCGTCCGCTCGAGCGCGATGACGATGCGGCGATTCTTAAACTCGTTCGCAACGGCGCCGCCTACTTCGCCACGGAGATCAAGAAGAAGGAGCAATTCCTTTGCGATCGATATCCCTGCGTCGATAAGGTTGTGCCGATGCGCGTTCCACTCAAGCATTTCAATTTCATCACCGCCCTGCTCGACGTCTACGAAACTTACGGCAGGATCGGCAACTCCTCGCTCGGCGCCGCCATTACCAAGGCGCTCCAATTCGGCATCAAAAGCTATGTAAAGCACCGCACTCTCGCTGACGGCTCCGAAGCCGCTTACATCGTTTCGATCGATGGCAATGACATTCGCCTCGGCGCAAACGGCGCGGCGCTGATCGCCCTTGCCAAGCACGCCGTCCTCATGAAGACCAAGAAATACACTCAGCTGATGGAGGAGCTTGCGCGCGGAATCTTGTCGATGCAAAACGACGACGGCTCCTTCGCCCACGCGCTCAAGCTCGTTGATTACTCCGTCAAGGATCAGGTGCACGTCGCCACCTTCGACGGACTTGCGACGCTCGGACTTCTTCGACTGCACGCGCTCAACGGCGATCAGAAATTGCTCGACGCCGCCGAACGCGCCTTCACTTATTTCATCATCAACGAGATGTGGAAGCTGCACGATCCACTGCTCGTTCACGCCGTTGACGACATCACGCGCCATCTGCCCAAACGCGAGTACTTTGAATTCGGCGTTAAGACTTTCGCCGATCAGCTCCGTCCGATTTGGCATCAGCAGTCTCACGATCCGCGTTCGCTCGAGTTGCTCATCGCCGCCGACAATCTCATCGAGCAGCTCAAGTCGATGCCGGAGATGTCCGATCTGAGCGCGGATATCAACGTCGAAGACCTGCACGCGACGTTGGAACAGCAGATGCAGGCGCTCATCGACGCTTATTTCTATCCGGAGTTCGCGATGTTTTTCAAGCGTCCCGACACGGTTGTCGACGCGTTTTTCCTCCGTCACAACGCATTTCGAGTGATGGTGCTCGACATGGAATTTTTGTTCTCGGGCGCGGTCGCTTACCGACGTTATCTCGAGCGACGGACGTCGGAGCCTCAACCTTCGGCGTCATTGCTTGACGAGGTCGCGCTGATCGACTCGCGCCTGACGACCATTCGAAAGCAGGAAGCAGTCAGCGAACTTATGACACCGCTCGATCGCTTGGCGCGTCGATTGAAATCGAAATTCCTCGAGGTCGCCGGCAAAAATTCCTATCAGCCGTGTCGAGTATTCTTATCGGCGTCGAGTATGCAATCGCGCGCCGTCACTCGTCACGCCTCCGATCCCGATCCCGCCAAGGCTTGGACCGCCGCCGTCGAGAAATTACGCTCCGCGCTCGGCACGATCCAACCTACGATCCTCCGCGCGGATTTCGTTGTTGATGTCGAATCGACCACGTGGGCGGGCTTTATCGATCAGATCGGCAAGACCAAGCGCAATTACTTCCGCAAGGGACTTGCGCTCGATCAAAACTTTGCGCTTGCCTTTACCGAGTCGGAGCTTAACGCCAACATCATGCTTTTCGCCGACGGCGACGGCGGAAGCCCGTTTTGCGTCTTTCGACAGGATCGCAGCGACGAGTATTGCCGGCGCCGTTATAAGTGCGATTTCCCGACGCCCGCCCCCTCGAGCGCGGTGTATTTGTTCAGCACCAACGGCACGTTTATCGCCGACGACCTTGACGAGCCGCTTTTGATCACCGACACCAATCTTGCCGCCGACCATCGCGACATCGCTCAAATCGACGACGCGCTGGTTCTCGATTGCGTGCGCTCGGGCGCCGATCATCTTGCGCTCGACGTGCAGGAAAACGGTCAGTTCATCTACGGGCGCTTCCCCTGTACCGACAAGGTCATTGCGACTTACAACACCGGCAGGCATTTCAGCTCGATTTATGCGATGCTCGAAGTCTACGGCACCTACGACCGACCGACGGAGCAATCGGAGCGGTTGCGTCGCGCGATCGAGCGCGGGCTCGAATATGGCGTCAAAGAATTTGTCGTCCGTCGCCAAATGCCCGACGGCTCTCAAGCCGCTTACATCATCGAGCCCAAGGTCAAGGAGGCGAAGATTGGCAATGCCGCGCTGGCGTTGCTTGCTCTCACCAATCACGCCGTCAAGATGAAAACCGACAAGTACCTGCCGCTGATGAACGAGATTGCCGAGGGAATCATCTCGATGCAAAAGCCGGACGGCTCCTTCATCCACGTGCTGAACTCCGACACTTTCGAGGTCAAGAATGAGTTCCGCATCATATTCTTCGACGGCGAGGCGATTTTCGGATTGATGCGGCTCTACTCGATCACGCACGACGCGCGCTTGCTCGAGGCGTCGGAGCGGACGTTCCAACATTTTGTTGAGACAGATCATTGGCAGCACCACGATCACTGGCTGTCGTATGCGATAAACGAGCTGACGATCTGGCAACCCAAGCGCGAGTACTTCGAGTTCGGCATCAACAATTTCCTGGCGCTGCTGCCGTACATCTATCATCGCTTTACTCAAGTGCCGACGGTGATGGAGCTGGTGATGGCGGCGGACGCATTGCTCGAACGGTTGAAAACGCTGCCGGAGATGAGCGATCTGCTGTCGAGAGTGCCGCTGGAGGATTTTTACGCGGCGATGGAGGAGCGTGCTCGGAAATTGCTCAACGGCTATTTCTGGGAGGAGACGGCGATGTTTTTCAAGCGTCCCGAGTCGATCGTGGGCTCGTTTTACATTCGCCATGATGCCTTCCGCGTTCGCATCGATGACATTCAGCACTTCCTCGGCGGTCTGGTCAACTATCGCAAGTATCTTGCGCGGCGCAATCACATTCCTCAACCGAGCGCGAAGCTTTTGAACGGCAAACCGGTCGGCGCCGACGAGGACACTCTCGAGATTGATATGCAGGATGAAGGCGTGAAAGCGCCCCCCACATATGTGCCGCCAGCTCCTAACCGGTACTTTTGATCTATTTTTTTGTGAGGAGATGACGTCATTTTGAACGAAAACAGCGTTGTCAACGGCGCGGAGCCGAAAAATTCTCCGCCCGAAGCGCTCATTCCGCCCGTCCCCGACGATTTTGATCCGAGCATATTCCCGAGGGAATTGAAAGAGCATAACGGCGTGATCTTTATCATGCTGCGCAACATCGTGCCGAAGACGACGGGGCTGGAGATGTCGGCGTTCCGTCGTGCGAAGTTGTTTCGAGAGAAATTCGGCATCGACGTGTACTTGAAAACCGATCAATGGCGCGACATTTTCTCCGCGCGGATCGCCGACGCACGTCGTCATACCGATCTCGTATTTGTCGCTCCTCATTGGGGCAATAACGATGCGACGGAGCCTCTCGAGTATCAGAAGACGCTCGATCGCCTGCTGATCGATCTCGGCGCCGATGCCGTCCTCGGCTGCCACGCTCACGTTCTTCAGGGCGTCGAGAATTACAAAGGGCGCCCGATAGTCTACGATGCCGGCAATTTCCTTTTCGATACAAGATATTTTCCGCGCGGCGCCGACGGCGTTGACACCGGCGGTTTTCTGTTGACGGTCGATCGAAACGGTGTCCGCTCGATCAACTTCACGCCCTTGCGCAACGGCTTCGGCTTCGTCAAAATCGACGCGCGTCATCGCGATCGCATCAACAAAAATTTCGTCGAGATGTGTCGCGCCCTCGACACCGCCGCCGCCATTAACGACGACGGCACCGTCGACATCGCCTTCGATCCCGCTCCGCGCGGAGTCGTTCATAAAGAAGAACCTTCAACTCTCATCGATCCGTTGACAATCGAGCGCCGCCTGATCGAGCCGTTGAGCGAACCGCGCCCCGAGTGGACGGTCGAGCGCGTGCCCGACGAGGCGATCATTCGTCCGATTCACTTCGGACCGATCAAGATGGTCGGCTATCGGATTCCGCCCGAGTATCGAACGTTGAAGAAGCGCGGGATCATCTACGTCGAAACGTATTGGACGATCGATCAGCCCGTGCCGAGCGATTGTCGACTGCAAATCTCCATCAAGCCGACGCGCGAGTGCATAATGTACGGCTACGACACCAATATGGATCACGATTTTTGCGATTGGATGTGACCGGTCAATCGTTGGAAGCCGGGCGTTATTTACAAGGAGCGATTCGGAGTGCGACCGCCGGCGGGAGATCGCATGGTCAACGTCGATCTGCAGCTCGAGATGAGCGTCAAGATTGACGGCGTCGATTGCGAGAAGTTCGTCGATCCCGAGCCGATCGTTTCGCAGATGCCGAATTATCCGATCTACCGTCGAGAGTTCCCCGACATCATATATCATTCGGAGCCGGACAAATGTTGGACGGCGGAGCAATTGGCGGCGGTGACGGGCGGCAAATGGCTGGTCGAGCCGCCTGAGGGTTTTTACATTCAATCGATCCTCAGGGACATGATTTTTTACGAGCAGGTCGAACAGCCGACAATGTTTGTTGCGCGGCGCCGTTCAATGATGAATTTTCATGTCGGGCTTAATCCGCGCACGTCGGGCGACGACACTCACTCGCAAATTGCTAAACACATCAATAGAGTGGCATGCGCTATGATCGATCATCCCGTCGAGGGGCTGCCGAAGGATTTTCCGCTGCTGATGGTCGAGGACACGATCAAGGCGTGCATGGAACTGGCGCTTGCCGCTCGAAAACGATTCCAAGGCAAGATGATCGCGATCACCGGCTCGGCGGGCAAAACCACGACGACCTACATGCTCCGTCACGTGCTCGGTCAGGATCACGACGTTGTGGCAAGCTACGGCTCGGTGAACTTGGGGCTCGGCGTGCCGCTTCAATTCGCCAACGTCAAACAGGACACGACGTTTGCGATTATCGAGATGGCGATCGGCGCTTTCACCATTCCGCGCGGCTCAATCACTTACGATTTGCCGCCGCATATCGCCGTCGTCACGTCGCTCACTCCGGCGCACATTGAAGCATACGGCTCGACGACGAGGCTCGCTCAAGTGAAGGCGCGTGTCTTCAACGGGATGTCGGCGGGCGGCTATGCGATCCTCAATCGGGACATGCCGCATTACGATATTTTTGAGCAGAAGGCGCTGTCGAAAAATCTCAACATCATCACCTTCGGCGCGCATCCCGACTCGACGATTCGCATGACGGAGATAAAAAACGGCGGCTCATTTACCTTCGGCGGTCGGAGTTATACGCTCGAGTGTTCGGTGCCGTCGGAGCAATTGTATGATGCGTTGGCGGTATTGGGCGTGTCGATCGCCTCGGGCGTTTCGATCGAGTACGCGTTGAAACATCTTAAGACGTTCACGCCGGTCAAGGGGCGCGGCAGCGTGATCGAGACAGAATATAACGGTCTGAAGTTGCGCGTGATTGACAGCGCCTATAATGCCAACGTCGCCTCGATGAGCAGCGCGCTGAAGTATTTGACGGAGCTTGAGTCGGAGGCAAGTCGGCGTGTGGCAATCCTCGGCGACATTGCAGAGCTCGGAGCGAACGAGATCGCTCACCATCGAAGTCTGGCGGAGGCGGTGCTGTCGACGCAAGCGGATCGGGTGCTGCTGGTCGGCTCGCTGATGAAACATCTCTACGACGACATCAAAGACAAAATCAACGGCGCGTGGTTCCCGACGTATAAAGAATTGATCGCGGGCGTCAATGCGTGGTTGCGCGACGGCGACACGGTTCTGTTGAAGTCGTCTAACGCAACCGGTCTCACTCACGCGGTTGAGCATCTGACCAACGCGACCGCCCCCCCCCAGAAATAATTCATGATCTGAGGTTGGCACTTAACGTTCCAAAAGCGCGGTTTGATGTGCGGGAGCTTTTGCCGGAGGGAATCACGCCGGAGCTCAACGGTCGCATGCCGAAGGACTTGCTGATTCCGATCGCCGACAAGATTTTCATGTACGTCGACGCCGCGCGGAGTTGGAATGCGATGCTCAAAGCCGCCAAGCGCGACGGCGTGTTGATCAAAGTCAATCATCCGTTCAACACATACAGGACGTTTGAGAGTCAGGAGCGCGAGTTCAAACATCGCTTCACGCCGATCGAGAGCCGCGCGGACATTCGAGAGGGCGCGATCCGCGTCGAGTACGAAGGGCGCGTTTGGCAGTTGAATAACGGTCAGACGTTCGCGCAAGTGCCGGGCTTCAGTTCGCACTGCTACGGGTTGGCGGTCGATATACAGAATGAGGGCGTGAAGGCGACGCGGGATTGGCTCAACGCCAACGCCGAGTCATTCGGATTTAAGCGAGAGTTTGATTTTGAGCCGTGGCATTTTACTTACGTCAGAGGGCGCGAAGGGTTGTCGGCGCGCGTGCTCGAGATCGAGAAGGAATAAAAGATTTTGCGGGAGGAAGCGGGCGGGCGAAAGGAGTTTTCATGCCTCTAAAAAATTTAGCCGAACGGTTGCGTCCGGCGTTCCTAGAAAATTTTTCCGGCAGATCGTTTCGACCTTGCCGAATTTTTTTGGCGGCGTCCGACATGAAATCACGGGCAATCGTTCGTCACGCTTCCGATATCGATCCCGCCGTTGCCTTCGATCGCGCGCTCGAGCAGTTGAGCACTGCACTCGGAGCGATCGAGCCGAAAATCCTCCGCGCGGATTGGATCACCGACGTCGAGTCAATGACGTGGGCGGATTTCAATGCCGCCGTCGAAAAAACACGCCGTAATTATTACAAACGCGGTTTCGCCTTACCCGATTTTTCGATTGCCTTCACGCCGCTCGAGCTCAACGCAAACCTCATGCTCTACTCAAGGGACAACGAGAACGGCGCCTTCAATGCCGACAACTCCAACGTTTATTGCCGTCAACGCTTCGACGCCGATTTCCCGACTCTCAAGCCCGAGGCGCCTGTCATCGTGTTTGATACCGCCGGCATTTTTGTCATCGACGGTTTTGAGCCGCGCTCGATCGATCAAAGCGGACATCGTTCAGTCTCGCATATCGATCTCAATCTCATAACGCGCCTCGCTCGCAACGGCGCTCAACATCTCGCCCGCCAAATCCTCGACAGCGGCAAATTCATCTACGGGCGCCTGCCGTGCTTCGACAGGATTTTGTCCTCGTACAATTCCCTGCGACATTTCAGCTCCACCTTCGCCATGCTCGACGTGCTCGAAACTTACAACGAAAGCTCCGCGCAATCGGAGTTCCTCCGTCAAGCCATCACCCGCTCGATCGATTACGGCGTAAAAACTTTCGTCCGTTGGCGCCAATTGCCTGACGGCACTCAAGTCGCTTACATCGAAGAGCCCGCGTCGAAGGAGATCAAGCTGGGCGCGCTCGGCATTTCGATCGTCGCGCTCGCCAAGTTCACCGATCTCATGCACACTCAAAAATATCTGCCGTTGATGAATGCACTGGCGCGCGGCATTGCGACCATGCAAAATGACGACGGCTCCTTTGTGCACGTACTCAACTCGAGCGACTTCACCGTTAAGGAACCGTTTCGCATCGTTTATTATGATGGCGAGGCGGTCTTCGGTCTGATGCGGCTCTACTCATTCACTCGAGACGAGCGGCTTCTCGAGGCGTCCAAGCGCGCCTTCGATCGATTCATCGCCACCAACCATTGGAAGCATCACGACCATTGGCTGTCGTATGCGGTCAATGAGCTGACAAAATACGAGCCCCGCGCGGAGTATTTCGAGTTCGGGCTCAACAATGTCCTCGGGCATTTGAGATTCGTGCGCAATCGCGACACGCAATTCCCGACGCTGATGGAGCTGATGATGGCAGCCGACACGATGCTCGAGCGAATGAAGTCGATGCCGGAAATGTCGGCGCTGCTGTCGAGTGTGAACTTCGACGAGTTTTATGCAGCGCTCGAGGAGCGGGCTGCCAACATGCTCAACGGCTATTTTTATCCGGAGACGGCAATGTTCTTCGCGCGCCCCGAGTCGATCATCGGGGCGTTCTTCATGCGGCATCACGAGTTCCGCGTGCGCAATGATGATGTGGAGCATTTTCTGTCGGGCTTCGCGGCGTATCGTCGATATCTCGATCGATGCGGCAGCAAGGTCGTCGAAGAAAAAATCGCGCTCCCCGAAGAAAAACTGATCGTGCACGTCGAACAGACGGCTGAAGAAAAAATCGACGGGGCGGAAATATTTTTCGCGGGCGATCTGGTCGTGGCACGGCGTATGCACTGGCGCGTCAACGAGGTGAAGCAGTTCGGCAATATCCCCGCAATGCGCAACGCCGACCTTCGCATCGTCAATCTCGAAAGCGTGATCTCGACCGTCGGCGAACAGGGCGTCGAAAAGGGCGAGGGCGGTCCGTACTACTATCATGCGCGCCCCGAGATGACCAACCTCTTGACGAGCGCGCACATCGATGTGGCGCTGACAGCCAACAATCATTGCGGCGATTACGGTCCCGAGGCCGTGCTCGAGCAGCTTGGATATCTCGATCGGGCGGGCATCATTCACGTCGGCAGCGGCAAAAATCTCGACGAGGCTTCCAAGCCTGTTTTCGTCAAGGTCAAAAATATGGTCGTCGCGATTTTCTCCGTCGACACGATCACCAAGAATTTCGCCGCGACCGAGGATAAGGCGGGCACGTGGCATTTGCCCGTCAAGGATATCGAGCTGTGGCGTTCGATTTTCGTCGACAAGATCGCCGATGCCCGTCATCACGCCGATTTGGTGTTCATCGCTCCGCATTGGGGCGACGGCAAAAAACCGTTGGATCACATAAGGACGCTCGGCAGAGTGTTGATCGATTGCGGCGCCGATGCGGTGTTGGGCTGTCATTCGCATAACCTTCACGGCGTCGAGAATTATGGCGGGCGCCCGATCATCTACGATGCCGGCAACTTTTTATTCGAGTCGGCGGGCGGCGAAAAAGATACGGGCGGCTTTTTGTTGACAGTCGATCGGAGCGGCGTCCGACGCGTGACGTTCTCGCCTCTGCGCAACGGTTACGGTTACGTGGTGCCGGCGACGCGTTCGCGCGATCGGATTAATAATTGGTTCGTCGAGATGTGCCGCGAGCTCGAGACCGAGGCGACAATCAAAGACGGCATCGTCGAAATTGATTTCATGCCGCCCGATCGATCTTCTTCGGCGATTGAAATTTTGCCTTCGACATTCGATCCGTCAAAACTCGAACATCAAACGATCGAGCCGTTGAGCGAGCCGCGCCCCGAGTGGACGGTCGAGCGCGTGCCCGATGAGGCGATCCTTTCGCCCAAGTGGTTTGGGCCGCTGAAGATGATCGGCTATCGCGTGCCGCCCGAGTGTCGAACGATGACGAGCCGTCGAATGCTCTACGTCGAAACGTATTGGACGATCCATAAGCCGCTCGACAAAGATTGCCGGCTGGAGATCATCGCGCCGCCCGTTCGAGAGTGCCGCGTATCGACTTTCGGCGCGGGCATGGATCACGATTTTTGCGATTGGCAGTTCCCCGTCAAGCGTTGGAAGCCCGGCGTGATTTATCGGGAGAAGTTCGGATTGCGTCCGCCGTATTTCAATCGGCTGTTCAACGTCGATCTCCGCATCGAGATTCGTGTCAGGATCGACGGTCAAATTTGGGGACCGTTCCGCGATCCGCAGCCGATCAAGTTGGCGCTCACCAACATCGCGCGTTACAATTACGATTTCCCCGACGTCATTTATAAATCGAAGCTCGGGCAATGTTGGAACGCGAAGCAGTTGGCGGCGGTGACGGGCGGTCGATGGTTGGTCGAGCCGCCCGAGGGTTGGTACATTCAATCGCTGCTCCGAACGCCGGAAAATCATTCGATTATGCCCAAGCCGACTCTGTTCGTCGCCAACACTCAGGCTCAACACGCTTTCCACGCCGGCGGCACTCCGACAAAATGGGATTCGCACGTCAGCATCAAAAAATGCCTCGAGACGACGGCGGGCGCGATGATTTCTCATCCCGTCGAGGGGCTGCCGCCCGACTATCCTCTTTTGTTGGTCGATGATCCCGTTCGTCGTAGCATGGAGCTTGGCTTCGCCGCCCGTCAACGTTTCCAAGGCAGAACGATCGCTGTGACGGGCTCGAGCGGCAAGACAACGACGTGTTACATGCTCCGCCACGTGCTCGGTCACGACCATGAAGTTGCCGCCACTTACGGTTCCGTCAACACGCGCGTGATGGTGCCGTATGTGTTTGCGAGCGTTCGTCAAGATGCCGCCTTTGCGATCATCGAGGTTGCGGTGTCGGCGTTGTCATCTCCGCGCGGCTCGATCACCTACGAGATTCGCCCCGATATCGCCGTCGTCACGTCGCTCACCACCGCTCACGCCGAGGAGTATAAATCGATTGAGAACCTTGCCAATTTCAAGAGCTGCGTGATGTGCGGGATGGCGCCGGGCGGCTATGCGATCCTCAATCGCGACATGCCTTGCTACGAAGTTTTTGAGGAGCGCGCGAACAAATACAGCCTCAACATCATTTCGTTTGGGACGCATCCCGACTCGACGATCCGAATGGAGCGACTCGAGAATGGCGGCGTCTTCACGGTCGAGGGGCAATCGTATCGGCTCGAATGCCCCGGACCGAATGAG
The DNA here is from genome assembly GCA_946411735.1 of uncultured Selenomonadales bacterium. GTDB lineage: Bacteria > Bacillota > Negativicutes > Selenomonadales > Selenomonadaceae > Quinella. The sequence goes on along the minus strand of CAMKFB010000016.1, from coordinate 14,372 downwards.
CAACTTTACGATGCGTTGGCGGTGATCGGTGTGGCGAAGGCATCGGGGCTGCCGATCGAAGAAATTTTGGAGCTGCTCAAGACTTTTGAAACGGTCGAGGGGCGCGGCAACATCATCAACACGAGTTTCAACGGCAAAAAATTACGAGTGATCAACAGCTCCTTCAACGCCAATCCGCTGTCGATGAAAGGTTCGCTCTGCTATTTAAAGTCGCTCGAGGCGGATAAGAAACGGCGTGTGGCGATTCTTGGTGATATGCTCGAGCTGGGCGCCGATACGATCAAGCAACATCGCGCGGTCTCGACGACGCTGTTCGATGCGGAGCCAAATCGAGTGCTGTTGGTCGGCGAGCTGATGAAATATCTTTACGACGATATCAAGGAAAAAATTAACGGCGCGTGGTTCCCGACTTATAAAGAATTGAACGCGGCGCTTGACGGTTGGCTCCGCGACGGCGATACCGTTCTAATCAAATCGTCGCATGGAACGCATCTCGATCACGTTGTCGAGCATTTGAAGCCGGCGAATCGGTAATCCGCTAAAAAAAAAGCGCTCAGATCACAAGTCCGAGCACGAGTCCGAGCACGCCCGAGGCGATCAACAATTTGATCGCGCCGAATTTCATGCGAGCGGCGATCAAGGCGAGGATTAAGATGATCAGTCCGCGAATGTCGAGCGTGGACATCGATGCTTTGTCGAGAGTCTCGACATTCCACGCCGCCAACAGCACGAAGCTGACGCAGGCGGCGGCGATCAGTGCCATCACCGCCGGTCGCAAGCCGTTCAAAATGCCGTGGATCGCGCCGAGGTCGCCGTATTTGAACATGATCTTCGCGAGCGCGACGCATAAAAATAACGACGGCGTGACGAAACCGAGCGTCGCGCAGATCGCTCCGCCGAGCCCCGCGATTTTCATGCCCGCGAAGGTCGCCGCGTTAACGCCGATCGGTCCCGGCGTCATTTGAGAGATCGTAAATATGTCGATGAACTCGGGCAAGGTCAGCCAATGGTAGCCGTCGACCACGCTTGCTTGGATCAGCGGCATCGACGCGTAGCCGCCACCAACGCATACCAGACTGATCTTCGCGAACTCGAAAAATAACAGCCAATAGATCATCATATCGTTTCGTCTCCGAAAATTTATTTTCTCTCTTGTTTTTAGAAGGGGCGCCGCCAACGCTCCCGCCCGTCAAGCGCGGCGCCCAACTTACGGAGCAGTTCCCACCCTGCGTTGTCGGCGCCCTCTTTAAGGGTGGGTGGGCGGGAGAAAAATTTCAGCCGTAAATCTTCTCGCGCATCAACATCAGCCCGATCAGCCCGTCGAGCGCCACCAGAATCATGATGTTCACTCCGAACGCCAAGTTCGCAACGAACGTCGCCACGATGATCGCGATCGGCAGGAGCAATTTCTTTTTGCATTGCTTGACCAGCAAGTCGATCGCCACGTTCAAAAGCAACGCCGTCGCACCGCATTGCATGCCCTTCAACACCAGCTGCACGTACTCGTTCTTCGCGATCAGGTCGTAGAACATCGCCACCAACGTGATGATGATCAGCGGCGGCAACACCGTCGCCAGCGCGCCGACGATCGCGCCCGATATCCCCGCCATTCGATAGCCGAGCATGATCGACGTGTTGACCGCCATGATGCCCGGCGTCGATTGCGCGATCGCGATCATGTCGAGCGTCTCTTTGTCGCTGATCCAATGATACTCGTCGACGAATTTCGCCTTCAACAGCGGGATAATCACGTAGCCGCCGCCCACCGTGAACGCGCTCACCACGAACGTCGACTTGAATAACTTCCAATAAAAATCCGCATTGATCGTCGGACGTTGCACCTCGGGGTCGCCGTCCACGATCAAATTTTTTTCTTCATTCGACATGGCTCACACCGTCAGCTTTTGATCGAGCACCGGTCGTATCACTCGACACGGATTGCCGTGCGCGATCACGCCCGACGGAATGTCCTTTGTCACGATCGAGCCCGCGCCGATCACCGAGCCCGCGCCGATTTTTACCCCGGGCATCACCATCACGCCCGCTCCGAACCAAACGTCGTCGCCGATCTCAATCGGCAGCGCCTTTTCGAGTCCCTTATTCCTCTGCTCGACCATCACCGGGTGGAGCGCCGTGTAAAATCCGCACGACGGTCCCACGAAGCAATGACTCCCGAATGTGATCGGCGCGCAATCCATCAGATAGCAGCCGTGATTGAAGAACGAGCCCGCTCCGATCCGAATGTTGTAGCCGTAATCGACCTCGAACGGCGCCAATATCTCCACACTCGACACGTCAACTTTCGGCAGCAGTTCGATCAAAATCCGCTGCAATCTTTTTTGATCCGTCGGATGCGTCTGATTGAGTTGAAAGCACAACTCCTTCGCCTTTAACCGCTCCGCGCGGAGCGCCTCGTCGAAATTGGCGTCGTACCATTCGCACGCCTGCATTTTCTCCTTCTCCGTCACATCGATCACTCCTCAAAAAAAATTTTCCCGCCCGATAAGGGAGCGGGGAAGTGTATCAACCCTCGGGCGGCGCCGCATACGGATTTTGCTCCGGCAATGCGTTGTACGCCGCCGGTTGCGATTGCGCATACGCCTGTTGTGCCGCCGCCTGATTCATTTGTATCTTCGCTTGTTGGAGGATTTGCCGCGCCTGCTCGAGTCCCGCCTGCGCCTGCTGTACACCTTGGAAAGTGTTTGTCACGTGGGCGATCAGTTGATCAAAAACCTGATTCGCATATCGATCGGCGTCGTCCTGCAACTGCCGCGCGTTGATCCGCGTTCGCTCGACAATCTCCTGCTCCTGCTGCTTCGCCTGATTGAGCACCGTTTGCGATCGCTCCCGCGCCTTCACTACGATATCGTTCTCGTCGAGCAGCTTCTCGGCAAATTGCTTCGCCTGCTTGACGATCGCTGCCGCCTCCTCTTGCGCCGTCCGTATGATTGTGTCCTTGTCCTTCATTATTTCGTCGGCGCGCTCGAGCTCCAGCGGCAATTCCTGTCGCAGTTCCTCGACCAAATGGACCAAGTCTTGTTCGCTGATGACAATCTTCTCGGTCAGCGGCAGATGCGACGCGTCCGCCACCAACGATTCGATCTTATCCAAGGTATCTCGTACTGCCATAACCATCCCCACTTGAAATTTTTATAGATTCTTCAACGCGCGGCGGCACCAGCCCGCTGATGTCGGCGTTGAAACTCAGCAGCTCTCGCACTCCCGAAGAATTTATAAATAAAAACTCCGGCGCTGTCAACAAAAATATCGTTTCGAGCGACGGCTCCAGCCGCTTGAGCATTTGCGCCTCTCGAAGTTCGTGGTCGAAGTCCGCCGTCGAGCGCAACCCCCGCACGATCACATTCGCTCCGATCGAGCGCATGTAATCCGTCACGAGCCCTTCAAAGTGATCCGCGCGCACGTTCGGCAGATGTTCCGTCGCCAGCCTCAAGAATTTTAGTCGATCGTCGAGCGAAAACATGTATTTTTTCTTTCGATTGACGAAAATGCAAACCGTCAGTTCGTCGACCAACTTTGCGGCGCGCTCGAATATGTCGACATGCCCGACCGTCACCGGATCGAAACTGCCGGTGCAGACCGCTTTCCTCATCACGTCGCCTCCGACCTCAATTTGAATATGTCGATTGCCGTCGTCCTTCCGTACTCGAGTTTTCGGATCGGCTCGACCGACGGCGAATTTATTTCTTCATCGATGCCGCGCTCAACGATTATCAGCCCGTCGATCGACAGTAAATTTTTTTCGACGATCGCATCAACCGCCCGTTGCGCCAGCCCGAGGTGATACGGCGGGTCGGCGAATATCAGATCGAATTTTTGATCGCTCAATCGCTCGAGCGCTCGAAACACATCCGCGCGGAGGATCGTCGCGCCCGCGAGTTTCGACCGTCGAAAATTATCCTCGATGCACTCCGTCGAGCTGCGATCGATCAAAACCGCCGTCGCCGCGCCTCTCGACAATGACTCGAGTCCGAGCGCGCCCGAGCCCGAAAACAGATCGAGCACCCGTCGATCGACGAAGTCGATCAGGCACGTCAGCACGTTGAACAGCGATTCTTTGATCCGATCCGCCGTCGGGCGCGTCGTCATCCCGCGCGGCGTTTTCAGTTTCAATCCGCGCGCCTTTCCTGCTATAATCCTCATAACCGTTGCATTGTATCACAACGCTATCGGACTTTGCAATCACGAGATTTGGGGGAGGGTCAACGATGCGCTTGACGCAATTGATGTTGAGCAAGCTGATCCGCGCGGCGGTGGAGTTCGAAATGCTCGACGAGGGCGATCGGATATTGCTGGGCGTCTCGGGCGGCAAGGACAGTTTGTTTTTGACGCTGGCGATGTCGGAGCTGCGCTCGAGAGTCAAAAAAAATTTCGAGTTGACCGCGCTCACGATCGATCCGATGTTCCGCGCGGAGTTCGACGTCGATCGGATCAAAAAATTTTGCGCGGAGCTCGGGATCGATCACCACGTTCGACGGACGGATATCAACGGCGCGATCCAATCGTCGAAGGAGAGCCCGTGCTTTACGTGCTCGTATTTTCGACGGGCGGCAGTCAATCGGTTTGCGACGGAGATCGGCGCCAACAAAGTCGCCTACGCTCACCACCTCGATGATGCGGTCGAGACGTTCTTTATGAGTTTGATGTCGAGCGGGCGGCTGACGACGTTCTTGCCGAAAACATTTTTGGATCGGACGGGCGTGACGGTGATTCGCCCGCTGTGCTACATTCGCGAGTCGGAGATCGAAAGTTTTATGCACGAGAACGGGATCGAGAGCGTGAAGTCGCCGTGCCCGATCGACGGCACGACCAATCGGCAATCGATCAAAGAACTGATCGCGCGGCTGGAGCCGGATTATCCCGATCTGTTTTCGCATTTGGCGTCGGCAATGAGGCGGAGCGCGATCGGCGATTTGTGGGCGGCGCCGAAGACGCGCTTGGAGATGCGCGACGAGTACTTCGCGACGATCGCCCATAAAACAGTTGAAACGCCGTTGAAGAAGTGATACAATGCGCGGCGAATATTTTTGATGGGAGCGTCGAGGATGAAGCATGTGTTGTCGGTATACGTAGAGAATCAGCCCGGGGTGCTGGTGCGGGTGGCGAGCATGTTCAGTCGGCGCGAGTTCAACATCGACAGCCTGTCGGTGGGCGTAACGCAATCGCCCGAGTTCTCGAGGATCACGGTGGTGGTGCACGGCGACGCGGGGCTGATCGAGCAGATGATCAAACAGCTTGAGAAAATGCCGGTGGTCAAAGCCGTCCAACGGTTGGACGCGTCGATCGCGGTGACGCGTGGCATGACGATGATCAAAGTCCGCGCGGACGACACCAATCGGCTCGACGTGCTGAAGATGGCGGAGCTGTTTCGCGCGCATGTGATCGATGTGCGCCCGACGACTCTGATATTCGAGATCACCGGCGACGACGAAAAAGTCACCGCGTTCATGCGATTGTTGGCGCCGTACGGCATATTGGAAGTGATACGGACGGGGCTTATCGCGCTCGAGCGCGGCGAGAATACGATCGACAATTACGAGAAGAACCGCGCGGGGCGGGATTTTTACGGCAAAAATTTACTCTGAGTTCAAACCGTCAATGAGCATAAAAACTTGGAGGGCTGGATAATGCGTTACATCGAATTCGGCAGCGACAATCGGAAGGCGTCGGAGATCATCCTCGGGCTGATGCGCATCTCGAAAATGACGACCGCCGAGGTAAAAAATCTCATAGACGCGGCGCTCGAGGTCGGCATCAACTTCCTCGACACCGCCGACATTTACGCCAAGGGCGTGTGCGAGGAGATTCTGGGCGACGTTTTAAAGGAAAATCCTTCGTTGCGCGACAAAGTCATTCTGCAGACCAAATGCGGCATTCGCATCGACGACGACTTCACTTGGTTTGACTTCTCGAAAGAGCACATTCTCAACTCCGTCGACGGCAGTCTCAAGCGGCTCAAGGTCAATGACATTGACTGCCTGCTGCTGCACCGTCCCGATGCGCTGATGGAGCCCGACGAGATTGCCGAAGCCTTTACGAAGTTGCACGAGGCGGGCAAAGTCAAAGACTTCGGCGTGAGCAATATGAATCCGATCATGGTCGAGCGGCTTGCGACGGCGCTTCCGTTCCCGATTGTCACCAACCAGGTGCAGATGAGTTGCGCGTTCACGCCGATGTTCAATGCGGGCTTCAACGTCAACATGGAAAATGACGCCGCGATCATGCGCGACGGCGGCGTGCTCGAGTACTGTCAATCGAACGGGATTGTCATTCAAGCGTGGTCGGCGTTGCAGTACGGCTATTTCGAGGGAGTATTTCTCGGCTCGGAAAAATATCCGAAGCTCAACGCCGTGCTCGATCGGCTGGCGGCGGAGAAGGGCGTGACGAACACGGCGATCGCGTTGGCGTGGATATTGAGATATCCCGGCAAAATGCAGGCGGTGATCGGCACGACGAAGGCAAGCCGCGTGAAAGAATCGGCGGCGGCGACGGAGATCGAGCTGTCGAAAAAGGAATGGTACGAAATATATCTCTCGGCGGGCAATATCCTGCCCTGACCGACATTGGCAGTTGCAAACTGCTGCGGACGAAGTTCTGACGGTTGGCAGGTGGTAACCTGCCGAGGGCGGGCGGGTGGGAAAATTATTCGAAGGAGATGTTTTTTTCCTATGGCGAAAACCTACTACGATCAAGATGTGAATTGGGAGGTCATCAGCGGCAAGACCGTCGCGATCATCGGCTACGGCTCCCAAGGGCATGCGCACGCGCTCAACCTTAAAGAGTCGGGCGTCAACGTCGTCGTCGGGCTCTACGAGGGCTCCAAGTCGAAGCCCGTCGCCGAGTCGCAGGGGCTCAAGGTTCTCAGCGTTGCCGACGCCGTCAAAGCCGCCGACATCGTGATGATCCTCATCCCCGACGAGAAGCAGGCCGACGTCTACCGCACCGAGATCGGTCCGAATCTGAAGTCGGGCGCGGCGCTTGCGTTCGCTCACGGCTTCAACATTCACTTCAAACAGATCGTTCCCGCCAAGGACATCGACGTGTTCATGGTTGCGCCGAAAGGTCCGGGGCATCTTGTTCGTCGCACGTTCACCGAGGGCGGCGGCGTTCCCGACGTGTTTGCGGTCGAGCAGGACGCCACCGGCAAGTGCTTCGACATCGCGCTTGCGTATGCGCGCGGCATCGGCGGCACCCGTGCGGGCGTCATTCAGACCACGTTCAAAGAGGAGACCGAGACCGATCTCTTCGGTGAGCAATGCGTGCTGTGCGGCGGCGTCACTCATCTGATCCAAGAGGGATTTGAGACGTTGGTCAACGCGGGATATCAGCCCGAGATTGCGTATTTCGAGTGCTTCCACGAGATGAAACTGATCGTCGACCTGATGTACGAAGGCGGCATGGCGAAGATGCGCAAGTCGATCAGCGACACGGCAGAGTACGGCGATTACACGACCGGTCCGAAGATCATCACGCCGAAAGTTCGCAAGGCGATGGAGCAGGCGCTCAAGGAAATTCAGGACGGCACGTTCGCGCGCAATTGGTTGGTCGAGAACCGCGCGGCGGGGCGGGCGAACTTCCTCGCGCAGCGTCGTTTGCATGCGGAGCATCAGATCGAGCAGGTTGGAGCGAAGCTCCGCGGCATGATGAGCTGGCTCAAAGACGGCGCCGACCTCTCCAAAGACTGATATTTGAAGGGGCGCCGCCACCGCTCCCACCCACGAGTGCGGCGCCCAATTGAGGACGACGTTCCCACCCTGCGTTGTCGACGCCCCATTTCAACCGTCGGCTAAAGCGGGGCGGGGGGCGGCAGCCCCCCCAATGGGTGGGCGGGTGGGATCGAAAAAAATTTTTTCTAAACTCCGCGCGGAACGGTCAAGGCGCAAACAACTCTTTGTGCTGATTGATCAGCTCCGCCATCATCATCTTACCCTTGATATCGGGATGCAGTCCGTCGACCGACAGCCGGTCGTCGAGCTGCATTTTCTTTACGTCATAAAAATGCGGCTCCAAGTCGATGAAATACCGCTGCTGCCGAATGTAGGCGTTGATCGTCTCGAGCTTTTGCCGCCAATTCGGATCGGTCGGCGTCCCGAACACACTGCTGATATTCGTCGGATTGATCGGCATCAGCGTCAAAAAGATCGGTCGAATCCCGTTGAGCTCGCACATTCGACTCAGCCGCCCGATGTCCTCGATCACGTCCTCCGCCTTGATCTCCTGCGCCCGCAAACTGTTCGTGCCCGTCAGGATGATCAAATTCTTCGGTTTAAACGGCAGCACATCATTCTCGAACCGATCGAGCGAAGTATGCGAAGTGTCGCCGCTCCTCGACAGATTGACGGTCGGGAAATCGAGATACGTCGCGTAGCTGTACTCGAGCGCGCACGGAGGATACGACACCGCGCCGCCGCCGTGGGAGATGCTGTCGCCGAAAATCGCCACGTCCACGCCGCCGATATGGTCTTTGACGATGAACTGCTCCGAATCCGACCAGGTGCCGACGGGATTATTGTTCTCGTCGAGCGCGCGCACGCGCCAATAATACGGACCGGCGAACGGGCGCCCGTACTCGTCGTAGAGGCTGGCCGTGTCAAGCCCCGACTGTCGCCAAAGGCTGTCGGATGACGGCATCACGTCGTGCTCGATCGTCGGCGGGTGATTGAGCAGCTCGACCTCGTAATGCAGTTTCGGCTGATTGAACGGAATCCACGAATAGACCGGGTAAAGCGGCTGCTCGAAATTCGGCATTTGGTCGAAGTTGTTGACGAGCGGGCACGTGGGCATGGGGCGGCTGAGGTCGATCACGATCGGCTCCGCCTTGCAAAATTCGCCGATCGGCTCGTGGTGAAAGCCCAACGCCCGCGCCCGCCAATAGAGCGCCCGCTGATTTTGGAACGGGCGGAGATCGGCTTGCCAACCGTTGGTGAAGATCATTTGAGTGCTGAAAAGGTGATTGAGTTTCGAGAGGGAAATGCCGCCTTCGATCTCGGGCGGCGCCGACAGAATTTCGACTTCGTAGCAGACGGCGTCAGGAACGACGTGCCACACGAGGAAGGGCATCAGGCTGGCGGGGTTGGAGGCGTCGTACCGGAAGATCGGGACGGGCGCGGGCGGCGACGGGAAATTGGGATTGGCGATCGAATCGGCGGCGTCGAAGGTTCGACCGAAAATGCCCCGCGCGGAGATCGCGTAATACATGGGGATGGCGGTCGACGGGACGCGATAGGAATTGCCCGCGACGTGCTCGTCATCGAATTGATGATAATCGGGCGCGCCGAGGATCATGCCCGAGCTTCGCGCGACCGTTTTGACTTCATAAGAGCAGGGATATTTGAGCGGCTCCCAATCCAGAACGAGCTCGCGCCCGTCCCGTTGAAACGACGTGACGAGCCGTTGATCGGCGATGCGCAACACGTCGGCGCGCTCGGTGATGTACAAACACAGGAACGTGAACAGCGCGATCAGCGGCAGGAATATAAAAAAACTTTTAACGGCACTTTTCATCTTCAACCCTCGATACTAAAATGATCAGATATTATAGCACAAAAAATTTTTTGGAGGCGGTAAAAAATGTCGGAGGAAACCTTGAAAGCGCTCGAGGAAAAAACGTTGGAGGAGCCGGCGACGGAGGTCGAAACGACGGCGACGGAAAAACGCGCGACGGTCGATCGCGGGCTGCTGATCGTGCACACCGGCGACGGCAAGGGCAAAACCACGGCGGCGCTCGGATTGGCTCTGCGGGCGTTCGGCGGCGGGCTGAGGGTCTTAATCTTGCAGTTCATCAAAGGCGGGCAACGGTACGGCGAGCTTGACGCGCTCGAGTGGCTGTCGCGAGTGTCGAACGGGCGGATATCGATCAAGCAATGCGGGCTGGGCTTTACGAGCATCGGCGAGCAGGAAGAACACGAGCGGGCGGCGGCGGAAGCGCTCAAGTTGGCGGCGGACTCGATCAAGGGCGGCGAGTGGGACATGGTGATTCTCGACGAGATCAATTACGCGGTGACGATGAAACTGATCGACGAGGCGGACATGATGAAACTGGTCGAGGCGCGCCCGTCGAACGTGCACCTGGTAATGACGGGGCGGCAGGCGACGGCGGCTTTGCTCGAGCGGGCGGATTTGGTGACGGAAATGAAATTGGTGAAGCATCCGTTCTTGAGCGGCATCCACGCGCAACTCGGCATCGAATTTTAAAGTACGAGGCGGCGACGAAAAAAATCAGTTGACGGCAGGCGTGTCGGCTGATAAAATTCCAATTAAAGAGGACAACCGATGAGTGAGACCGTCGGCGACCTCCAAATAGATGGTTGCGCTTGTTGACGGATCGGCTAAGCCAGCGGCTCTCTGTTCGCGCTTAGTCTTTCAGCGCGCCCCAGAGGGTAGCGAGGAACGTTCCGACCTGAAGCCAGAAGTTCCAATCGATCTTCGCTCGACCGATCTTACGAACGATCTGCTTCAAATCGATTTTCACGGCTATCACCTCCTTTGCGGGAGGTGCCGACCTCACGGGTTGTCCGTTGAGGCGGATTATAGCAGATGATAAAAAATCTGTCTACATTTTTATTTCAGGATGCAGGCAGATTTTTTAGTTTCAAGTGGAGGAATGAAATTGAATTTGGAAGGATATTCGATGCGCCCGCTCGCTCAGGAGTTGAGCGCGGCATTGACGGGCGGACGCGTCGACAAAATTTCTCAACAGTCACGAGCCGCGCTGTCGATCACCGTCCGCCAACCCGGGCGAACTTTTTTATTGCAACTGACCGTCAACCCGCAAAATCCGTCGATGTACATAACGAGCGGCACCGCCGAAAATCTCCCCGAGCCGCCGACGTTTTGCATGGTGCTTCGGAAGAACCTCGAGAACGGAAGGATCTCGGCGATCCGCCAGCGCAATCTCGACCGTATCATCGATATCGACATCGATACGCTTGCAAGCGGCAGGCTCGAGACGCTCACGCTGACGGTCGAGCTGATCGGCAAGTACTCGAACATCATTCTGATCAAGGACGGGCTGATTGTCGATGCGCTCAAAAAAATCGGCTCGAATAACAGCCGCGTCCGAACCGTCCTGCCGAATCAAAAATATGAGCCGCCGCCCGCGCAGGACAAACTAAATCCGTTTGAAGTCGGGCTCGAGGAAATCTCCGCGCGGATCGATCGGAGCGCTCGGCTCGACAAGGCGCTGATGAATGTGGTACAGGGCTTCGGACCGCTGACGGCGCGGGAGATCGCCTTCCGCTCGACGACGGTCGAAGAGGCGCTCGATTGTTTGAGCGAATTGAGGAGCGCGCCGCCGACGCCTACGCTGATCGTCGACGACAACCAAAAAGTGTTGGCAATCTCGTCGCTCGATTTGAATTGCGTCGAAGGTCGGAAGCTGAAATTCGAGACGATGTCGGCGCTGCTCGAGGCGGCGGATCGAATGATCGGCAGTTACGCGCCGCCTGATAAGGACGTGTTCGCGCGGCTGATCCGAAACGAGTTGCGGCGGGCGACGAACAAGATCGATGTGCTTCGACGGGAGCTGTCGGAATCGGAGGCGGCGTCGGATTGGAAAATCCTGGCGGACAATCTGTCGACGTACCGATATCGGATAAAGGATCACGCGGCTGATGAGATCGAGGTCGAGAACATCTACAGCGAGGACGGCGAGCGGATTAAAATTCCGTTGGACAGGCGCTTGACGGTCGCCGCCAACGTGCAGAATTTATATCGAAAGTACGACAAGCTCAAGCGCGGGGCGAAATTCATCGAGGAGCAGATCGAAAAGTGCGCGGAGGAGATCGAATATTTGTCGACGGTGGAGCATTCGCTGACGACGGCAACGACGCTCGCAGACATCGACGAGATCCGCGCGGAGCTGATCGCGGGCGGCTACATCAAACAATCGCATAAGAAGGCGGCGTCCTCGAAGAAGGCAGCGCCGATCACATTGCGCGCGCCGGACGGGACGGAGATATTGATCGGCAAAAATAACATACAAAACGATCGATTGCGGCAATCGGCGGCGCCGAACGACATCTGGCTGCACACGAAGGACATCCCCGGGTCGCACGTGATATTGAAATGCGGCGACGTCGAGCCGAGCGACGAGACATTGTTGTACGCAGCTGAAGTGGCGGCGCATTACTCTCAAGCGGCGGGCTCGTCTAAGGTGCCGGTGGATTACGTCAAGTGCCGCGCGTTGAAAAAGCCGTCGGGAGCGCGCCCGGGCTTCGTGGTGTTCGTCGGGCAAAAAACTTTGTACGTCACGCCCGCGTCGATCCGCGCGGAGGCAGCTGCCCCGCCGGACGGTGTGTAAAAAATTATGCCGATAGTGGCGCGCTTGACAGCATCTTTTTGTCGATGATACAATCAGCGCGCTTTACAAAATGACTGCAAATGTGTTTTTTGCGGTCTGACATCGGAAAGGAGGTCATAATCTATATGCCGACTATCAATCAGTTAGTCAGGAAGAGCAGACAAACTCTCGTCGAGAAATCTACCGCCCCCGCGCTCAAGGAATGCCCCCAAAAACGCGGCGTCTGCACTCGTGTTTATACCACTACTCCCAAAAAGCCGAACTCCGCTTTACGCAAGGTCGCGCGTGTTCGTCTGACCAATTCAATCGAGGTCACCGCTTACATCCCGGGCATCGGACATAATCTCCAGGAGCACAGCGTCGTGCTCATTCGCGGAGGTCGTGTCAAGGACCTGCCGGGCGTGCGCTATCACATCATTCGCGGCACTCTCGATACCGCCGGAGTTCAGGATCGCAACCAGGCGCGCTCCAAATACGGCGCCAAGAAAGCCAAAGCCAAAAAGAAGTAACAAGCAAATTCGCCGGTTGCAGAAGGGAGGAATTTTATAAATGCCAAGGAAAGGTTCCGTGCCCAAGCGCGATGTCTTGCCGGACCCGCTCTACAATTCAAAGACGGTCACAAAGTTTATCAACAAAGTGATGCTGTCGGGCAAAAAAAGCGTCGCTCAGCGCGTCGTGTATGATGCATTCGATATCATTCGCGAAAAGAGCGGCAAAGACCCGCTTGAGGTATTCGAGACGGCACTCCGCAATGTGATGCCCGTGCTCGAGGTCAGAGCGCGTCGAGTGGGCGGCGCAAACTATCAGGTTCCCGTCGAGGTTCGCCCCGAGCGTCGAATGACGTTGGGCATCCGCTGGCTGGTCAATTACGCAAGACTTCGCAGCGAAAAAACCATGGACGCCCGACTCAGCGCAGAACTTATGGACGCCGCCAATAACACCGGCGCGTCGATCAAGAAAAAGGAAGACACTCATAAGATGGCGGAGGCGAATAAGGCGTTCGCTCATTATCGCTGGTAATCTCCGACACGTCGAGAAAACCGGTTGAACGTGTCGAAGGTAAGGGGCGATAACGAAAGTGTCTAGAGAGTTTTCACTCGAAAAAACTCGCAACATAGGGATTATGGCGCACATCGACGCCGGCAAAACCACCACCACCGAGCGCATTTTGTTCTATACGGGCATCAATCACAAAATCGGCGAGGTGCATGACGGCGCGGCGACGATGGACTGGATGGTGCAGGAGCAGGAGCGCGGCATTACGATCACGTCGGCGGCGACGACCTGCCATTGGAAGGATCATCGGATCAACATCATCGACACGCCGGGTCACGTCGATTTCACCGTCGAGGTCGAGCGGTCGCTGAGAGTGCTCGACGGGGCGGTGGCGGTTTTGACGGCGCGCGGCGGCGTCGAGCCGCAAACCGAAACCGTTTGGCGGCAGGCGGAACGTTATAATGTCCCACGGATGGCTTATATCAACAAGATGGATATAACCGGAGCGGACTTTTTTAATGTGATTCAGATGATGCGCGACCGCTTGCACACCAATGCCGTTCCGATTCAACTGCCGATCGGCGCCGAGGAAAAATTCGAGGGGATCGTCGATCTGATAAAGATGGAGGCGATCGTCTACGAGGACGATCTCGGCAAGCGCGCGGCGGAGGTTGCGATTCCCGATAATTTGCGGGAGTTGGCGGAGGAGTATCGAGACAAGCTGCTCGAGGCGTGCGCGGAGCAGGACGACGATTTCATGGAAAAATATCTCTGCGGCGATCCCGTCACCGAAGATGAAATCAAAGCGGTCATTCGCAAGGCGACGATCGATTGCAAGATGACGCCGGTAACTTGCGGCACATCTTATCGCAATCGGGGCGTGCAGCCGTTGCTCGATGCGATCGTCGATTATCTTCCCGCGCCGACGGATATTCCGCCGATTCAGGGCTTCAATCCCGAAAATGACGAGACCGATGAGCGTCCGGCGAGTGATGAGGAGCCGTTTGCGGCGCTGGCGTTTAAGGTGGCGGTCGATCCCTTTGTGGGCAAACTGATT
>CAMKFB010000015.1 GCA_946411735.1 uncultured Selenomonadales bacterium | reverse complement strand
ATATGTTTGGCAAAATTGATATCCTCGAGCAGAAAGAATTGACTGCTTTCCCTCAAAAGGCCGCATCCGCTTGGACGGTGACGGACACGACGACGGTAAAACCATCGGGCTCGCTTACTTCGCCGCCATGAACCGATTACAATAAAATCGGGAGGAGTACCATCCATGCGTACGGTGCTCCTCCCATTTTCATAGCGAAATTATTTTTTCGTAGTAGGTGCCTTTCGACTTATCCGGCGTGATACGATCGGTCGGCAGCTTATAGGACAATTTATGAAAGCGAGAAGCCGCTTCCAATTGATTGAACCGTTTTTCGTTGTACGGTCTCAACAACTCCCCCTGAAACTTGGACGGGATCACTCTCCAAAAGAACGGAACCGCATTCCAAAGATGCGGATATCTGGCAGTGGCGAATCTGTGCGCAACAAAAACGAGGAAGTAATTGTCGAGTCTGTTATGATCGCGCCAGTACTGATACAAAATATCCCGCGTCATTTTCAAAATCGGATGATCCTTGCATGAAACAATGAACCAGCTTGACATTGTGCCGAAGGATATCTTATTGGATTTAAACATTAAGAGCGGCTCGTCCAGATAATGTTCCTCGCGACCGACACAAAATACTGTCGCATCGATCCATACTCCGCCGTAACGAAGCAGCAGCTCCAGGCGTAGCATATCGGAGAAATGCGTCCTGGACATTCGACCGGCTCTGTACTTGTCCGAAACATGCTTGGGGAATTCGACGTAATTCATCATATTATCGTTCGTGATAATGTTGATCTGATAATCAGGATAATACTTCCGCAGAGCCTTCAAACAAGCCTTGCAGATCGGCGGAGCTGCTTGCTCACCTTGCAACCAACACCACCAAAAAATCTTCGGAGTCGGTGAGGGCGTGAAGTCATACGTAGGCAGTTCGGATATAAATTTCCTGTAGGTCTCCGAAAAGCTCAACACATACTGCCATAGCCGCTGCTGCCTTTCAAGCCCGCCGCTCCATTTTATCTGTAAAGGCGACTCGGACAAGCGCGTTATCATTCTCAGCGTCACAAAACCGATACATTGCACTCTGTTGACGGTCGAGAATTGTTCTTCGGACAGCCCGCTCATTATTTTTTGAAGATGTTTCAACTTATTAAGAATCGATTGCGCATAGTATGACACTGCTCGACGTTCTTCACATTGCTCTTTGTGTTGACAGCGAACGTAAAGCGAGAAGATCACGCCGGTAGAAATTAAGCCATGTCATCTGTTGAAAGCGGTTATTGATGAAGCACTCGATAAAGCGCTTGTTGCGATCGTCAAAGGGCAGACCGACAACAGCCGACTCATCTCCGAACTTCTGTAACTCGGGATTAAATTTCCCCTCCTCAATTTCCGTGCGCTCCAGAAATTGTGAGCAATGAACGACTTGGGCGCTGTTTTTTTTCGCCACCCGATAAAAGGTCTCAAGCGCCCATAAATATCCTCCTCTGCAAAGAACTTTGATTGGCATGATAGATGAACCAAAAGTGTCAACAGGAATTGACGCGCGGCGGTCGAATAAAGCTGCCGAGGTGGTTGTTATGTTTAATGCACTGCGACGAAAATTTTGCGCCGCACTCATCTTGTGTCTGATCATTTGTCTGCTGCCCAACGTCGAGGCATCGGAGCTGATCATCTTTCACACCAACGATCAGCACGCCCGCGTCGCGCCAGATGACGACGACGGTAAAACCATCGGACTCGCTTACTTCGCCGCCGCCGTCAAGGAAGCCAAAGCCGAAAATCCCAATACCCTTTGGCTCGACGCCGGCGATACTTTCCACGGCACTCCCCGCATCAATATCAGCAAGGGCATGAATATGGTCGAGTTGATTAATGCCGCCGGCATTGATGTCGTCGTCCCCGGCAATCACGACTTCAATTACGGCTCGAAACGCCTCGAGCAACTCGCCAAGGCGTTCAAAGGTTCGGTTCTCGACGCCAATGTCGTCCGCCGCAAAAATCAAAAGCTCGTCTTCAAACCGTCCAAAATCTATAAGATGAGCGACGGCACCAAGGTCGGCGTGTTCGGTCTGTCCACGCCCGAGTGCGCTTATAAGACTTCGCCCGCCAATGTCGCCACGCTCGACTTCCTCGATCCCGTTGTCCAATCTAAGATGATGATCGCCAAGCTCCGCTCCAAAGTCGATGTGCTGATCGCCGTGATGCATATGGGCGTCGATGCAAGCTCCGATTTTACCAGTGAGCGCATCGCGCGCGAGGCGCCCGGCATCGACATCATCATCGACGGTCACAGTCATACCGAATTTCCCGAGGGGCTCTTCGTCGGCAAAACGCTCATCGCGCAGACCGGCTGCCACGGTCATTTCCTCGGTCGCGTCGATATCACGCTCGACGATCAACATCGCATCACGTCGAAAACCGCTAGAATGCTCGACGAAAACACCGTCCGCGCCATCGCTCCGATTGCCGATCCGCTCGTCGAGAGCACGCTTGCCGATATCGAGGTTCGCAATCAGAAATTGTTAGATGAGGTCGTCGCTCAAGCCGAACGGCACTTGACGGGCGATCGACTCGTCGTCCGTCGCGGCGAATCGGAGTTCGGCAATCTCGTCGCCGACTCCTTCCGTTGGAAGACCAAATCCGATATCGCTGTCATCAACGGCGGCGGAATCCGCACCGATCTGCCGAGCGGCTCGATTACGCGCGGCGAACTTCTTTCGATCTTCCCGTTCAATAACTCAGTCCAAGTTCGTGAGATCAGCGGGCGCGCCATCCGTGAGATGCTCGAGCGCAGCGTCTATGCTTATCCCGCTTCTTTTGGCGGCTTCCTCAGCGTCAGCGGCATGACGTTCGAGTTCGACCCCACCGCGCCCGTCGGCAAGCGCGTCGGCGACATTTTTGTCAACGGCAATCGGCTCGAAAACACCGCCGCTTACACGATTGCGGCGATCGATTTCGCCTTCAATGGCGGCGACGGCTATGATATGCTCAACGGTCTCAAGATGGTCGGTCAGTATGATATGGTCGAGGACATTGTCGCCGAATATCTCAACACGGTCGGCATGCACGATATCGGTCTCGGTCGCATCAAAGTTTTGAAGGATGTGCCGATGCCCGAGGAGCGCTCCGACGGCATTATCGAGTATAAAAAGGCGGCGTGAAAAAGATTTTTGTGCTGTCGACGCTGATAATTTTCGCGGCGGGCGCCTTCGTCGTAAGTCTGTCCTTCGGCTCCGTCGACATTCCCGCCATGAACATTCTCAACGGCGCAGCTTTGAATCCGACGGAGCGACAGATCATTGACAACATCAGACTGCCGCGCACGATCGTCGCGATGCTGGTCGGGATCAATCTGGCGCTTTCGGGCGCGATCCTCCAAGCCGTCATGAAAAATCCGCTCGCCGATCCTCACATCATCGGAATCTCCTCCGGCGCGGGCTTATTCGGCATCTTCGTGATGCTCGTCAAGGGCGATGCGGGGACGCTTTTGACTCCCGCCGCCTTCGTCGGAGCAATGCTCGCCGCCGTTCTCATTTACGTGCTCGCTTGGAAGCACGGCATTCGACCGATCCGCGTCATACTCGCCGGAGTCGCCGTCAGCGCTTTCCTCGGCGCGGGCATCTCGGCGATGCTCATTTTCTACAGCGATCGAGTGCACGGCGCGCTGCTTTGGATGGTCGGAGGCTTATCGGCGCGGTCGTGGAATCACGTCGCAATCATTTTGCCTTACACCATCGTCGGGACGATACTCGCGATGCTCGGGACGAAACATCTTAATGTCCTGCAATTGGGGGACGAGGTCGCCAAGGGGCTCGGTCAACGCGTCGATCTCGTGCGGACTCTGATGACGGCGGTCGCGGCACTGCTCGCGGCGTCGGCGGTTTGTGTGGTTGGTCTGCTCGGCTTCGTCGGGCTGATCGTGCCGCACTCCGCGCGGATGTTGATCGGCTCGGATCACCGTTGGCTGTTGCCGGCGACGGCATTGCTCGGAGCGGCGGTCGTGACGGCAAGCGACACGTTTGCGCGGACGGTCTTCGCGCCGACGGAGTTGCCGGTCGGCATTTTGATGGCGATCCTCGGGGCGCCGTTTTTTCTTTACCTGTTGAGACGAGAATTATGAAACTGGCTGTTGACAATATAAGTATCGCGATCGACAAAAAAATTATTTTGGACGGCATCACTCACGCCTTCGCCGAGGGAAAAAGGACGGCAATCATCGGCGCCAACGGAGCCGGCAAGTCTACTCTGTTGCGCGCGCTCTGTTTGCTCAACGAAAATTTCAGCGGCACGGTCACGCTCGACGGCGTTGATATCCGTTCGCTCAATCGCCGCTCGATCGCTCAATCGATCGCAATCCTCCCGCAGGAGCGCGAAGCTCCGATCGATACCACCGTCCGCCAATTGACGTACTACGGTCGATTCCCGCATCAAAAATTATTTTCGAGCGGCAATCCGAAGGAAGATCGCACCGCCGTCGAGTGGGCAATGAGCGTCACCAACGTCGCTCACCTTGCCGATCGACAAGTCTCGACCTTAAGCGGCGGCGAACGTCAGCGCGCGTGGCTTGCAATGTCGCTCGCTCAACAGCCGAAAACTTTGCTGCTCGACGAGCCCACCACTTACCTCGACATCAATCACCAGCTTGAGGTGATGCGCATTATTGCCGACGTCAACCGCCGCCGCTCGATGACTGTCGTGATGGTGCTGCACGATATTAATCACGCCCGGGATTTCGCCGACGAAGTCATTGTCCTTCGCGACGGAAAAATTTTTGCGCGCGGCAATCCCGTCGAAGTTCTCAACCCCGAATTGATCCGCGCGGTTTTCAATGTCGACGCCGACTTTTTCATCAACGGCGCCGGCGAAAAGATTCTCGGCTATCGAAAGGAGCTCGATTAATGAGCCGCGACAAATTTGAACTCACCGACAACATCATGTATCTCAAGGGCGTCGGACCGCGCAAGGCGGCGGCGCTCAACAAAATCGGCATCAAGACATTTTACGATTTCCTCACGCATTATCCGCGCGGATACGAGGACGAGTGCATCTTGAGCGATATCTCCGCGCTGACCGTCGGGGAGGTGGAGGCGGTCGAGGGGCATCTGTCGAATATCCGCTCGAGGCAAGCGCGCAACGGGCTGCTCATCATCAACGCGCTGCTCGGCGACGATTTTGATTACGTGCAGCTGACGTGGTTCAATCAAAAGTATCTGCTCAACACGCTCAAAAACGGGATGCGGCTGTTCGTCAAGGGCAAGGTCACCGAGTCGTATTCGAACGGCAATCTGCTGGCGATGCAGGTGCACTCGTATGAAATTCTCGACGAGGACGAGGAGCCGAACCTTGGGATTGCGCCGATCTACGCGTCGACGGCGAGTCTCAGTCAAAAATTTTTTCGGACGGCGATGAGCAATCTGATGACGAAAATGCCGGAGCTCGACGAAATCTTGCCGCCCGAGATCATTGCGCGCTACGATCTGATGTCGCTCGACGAGGCGATGCGGGCGATCCATTTCCCGTCCGATCGGGATGAGATGGAGCAGGCGCGGCGGCGGTTGGCGTTCGACGAGCTGTTTTTGATCCAATGCGGGCTGTTGCTGATCAAGCAGCAGGCGCAGGACGATCAGCTTGGGATCAAGCACGCGCCCGACGGTCGATTGATGCGGGCGGCGCTCGAGGCGTTGCCGTTTGCGTTGACGGGCGATCAACGGTCGGTCTTGGAGGAGATCACATCGGACATGGAAAGCGATCGACCGATGCGGCGGCTGATTCAAGGCGACGTTGGCTCGGGTAAAACGGCGGTGGCGATGTTGGCGCTGGTCAAGACGGTCGCGAGCGGCAATCAAGGAGTGCTGATGGCGCCGACGGAAATTCTTGCGATGCAGCACTACGAAAAATTTTCGGCGATGCTCGAGCCGTTGGGGATTCGGATCGGGCTGCTGACGGGTCAAGTGACGCGGGCGAAGAAGCGGCGCGAGACGGCGTATGAAAAAATCGCGAGCGGCGAGTTTGATATCGTAATTGGGACGCACGCGCTGATCGAGGAGGGCGTTCAATTTCGACGGTTGGGGCTGGTGGTGACGGACGAACAACATCGATTCGGCGTGACACAACGGGCGGTGCTCGAGCAGAAATCGGAGCGGCGACCGGATATGCTCGTGATGACGGCGACGCCGATCCCTCGCACGATGACGTTGACGGTCTACGGCGATTTGGACGTATCGCAGATCAAAGAGTTGCCGCCGGGGCGCAAGCCGATCACGACGACAGTCAAGCGGCAGGCTCAAAGGCGGCGGGTATACGAGTTTGTGATGGACGAGCTTGATCGCGGGCGGCAGGCGTATGTGGTATGTCCTTTGATCGAACCGAGCGAGAGTGAACGACTCGAGGGCGTGCGGTCGGCGGAGGAAGTTTTTGAGGAGCTGAGCAAAGGAATGTTCGCGACGGTAGATTGCGCGCTGTTGCACGGTCGAATGAAGCCGCGCGAAAAGGATGAAGTGATGGAACGGTTCCGCGCGGGGGAATTTCGACTGTTGGTCTCGACGACGGTGATCGAAGTCGGGGTCGACGTGCCGAACGCGTCAGTGATGGTGGTCGAGCACGCGGAGCGATTCGGGCTGGCGACGCTACATCAATTGAGAGGACGAGTCGGGCGGGGGAGCGATGCGGCGTATTGCATCTTGATCTCCGACACGAAAAATGATGTGGGCGTCGAGCGGCTCGAGATCATGGAGACGACATCGAACGGCTTTCAATTGGCGGAGGAAGATTTGCGCTTGAGAGGACCGGGGCAATTTTTTGGTGAGGCTCAACACGGCTTGCCTGATTTGAAGATCGCAGACGTGTTTCGAGACTTGGGGATGTTGAAGGAGGCTCGGGAGGCAGCGGAAGAATTTATGTCGGACAAAAAAAATCTCGCGCGCTATGCGAGACTCAGCAAAAAATTGTACGTCGCGTACGGCGACAAGTTTGTGTCTATGCAGAATGCGTGAGCAGAAAGAACAGCGCCGTCAGCGCAAAATACGGACCGTAGGCGAAGGCACTCTTACGGTCCTTTTGTTTTGTCAACAGCATCAGCAGCGCCGCCGCTCCGCCCGCCATCGACCCGTAGAAAACCACGTCGAGCAATCGCTCCGAGCCCAACCATAATCCCAACGCCGCGATCAGTTTGATGTCGCCGCCTCCGAGCGCTCCGCCCGTCAAGATCGTCATCAATAGAAACGCGCCGCCGCCGACCAGCGCCGACATCAATCGATCCGCGATCGGCAGCCCCAAATGCATCGTCATGAGCAATCCGATCAGCGCCAACGGCAGCGACATTCGATCGAAGATCACGTACTGCTCGAAATCCGTCGCCGTGATCAACAGCAATAAAAACGCCGCCGTCGTTAAGTAAAGCGCCTCGACCGGCGGGCGCCCGATCGTTGCGATCAAGCATACAAACAATCCGATCGACAGCAACGGTCGTCGAAAGCGGCTCCGCGCGGAGATTGCTTCGGGGAACGTCAAAGGCGTGTCCTCTCGAGCATAGAGCCGATCGATCCAACTCGAGCCGATCATCGTCAGCACCATCGAAAGCACCGCGCTCAAAATTATTTCAGTCGGAGTGAACATCATCGCCGTCCTCTTCGGATTCAAGCCAAATTCCCTTGATGCCGTGATAATGAGCGTAAATCGGATTGATCCAAGTGTCCTTGCCGTTGCGCCGCGCCAAAAAATTGCCCGGCGTATGCGAAAACGCCGCCGTCGACATCCAAGAGGGGCAATCAAAATCCCGCACCTCGACAATCTGATCGCCGTCGACATTTTCAATGAGATGCTCGACCTGTCGATAATAGTTGTTAAAAATCGACAAGTACATGACCGTCGCGCAGATGCTCAACGTGAAGACGATGCCGCCGACGGAGTGGAGGAAAATCCGCAGAGACAAATCGAGAGTGTTGCGGCGCGTCTCGTGTTGCAGGCGAATGACGATCGTCACGGCAATGATCAAGAAAACCAGGCTCGGGAAAAAACTTCGGACGGCAAGCTCCGGCGACAACATCATGATTAGATTCGACAGCAGACTGATCGCCGCGAAAATCTTAGCCGCGCGGAGCGACCGACGGACATCAACGTCGTCGCCGAATTTTTTTTGAGCGATGAGCGTTCGGACGAAGAAGTACCACATCATCACCTGAAACCATAAACCGGCGCCCAATAAAGCTCCCGCAGTCAAAGCGTCCTCGAGAATGATGGCGCGGGCGTGCTCGGTGTTGAGCGCGGCGCGGGCGAAATTGCCGGGCGCGAAGATCAACAGCGCGTAGCCGATCGACAGTCCGATCAGCCCCGCGATCATCCAACGGCTCATCCGACCCTCCGCGCGGAGCCGACGACACATCAGCGCGATCGCAATGATAAACCAGCAGACGGTGTTCTCGTTCGTCCAGCCGGCGATCACGCCCGCGCTCAACATAACAACCGGATTGATCTCGAGCGGGCGAGCGACGAACCACTGTCGAACGTAAGGGAGCAAAAAGCCGAGCAGTATGACGGTTGTCCAAAGGTAATTGCACGAGCCAGTCGTCCACAGGAAGGTCGAACCGAAATTGATGGTGAAGGTCCAAAGCGCAAAGAAAATCCAAATGAGCCGACTCGAGCGAAAATCCGTCGAGACGCGCCCGCGATCAACAATCCAATAAATCTCGACGATCAAAAGCACGGCGACGGAGGCGGAAGCAATATCGAACGGCAGCTCACCGAACCACAAAAAAAATTGATCGATGGAATGAGCGATCGTCCGCCCGCCCCAGAGGAAGTAGTGATTCCATTGCGAAGTGATGATGTCGGCAATCGAGTCGACGCGAACGGCGGTCTCCGGCACGAAACTGTAGAAAATCGTGTGCTCGTCGATGATGTACGAATAAAGATAGTCGTCGCCGACCATGGGCATCAGTCGATTGCACCAAAACATTATCAGCCACGCCGCCATCAGAACGAAAATCGACGCGGGGCTCATCACTTGGCGGCGATCACTTCAATCTCGCAGAGCGCGCCCGCCGGCAAATCCTTCACCGCCACGCAACTCCGCGCGGGCTTGCCGACGAAATATTTTTCGTAGACGGCGTTGAACTTCGCGAAGTCTTTGATCTCCGCCAAAAAGCACGTCGTCTTCACCGCCCGCTCGAGCCCGACGCCCGCCTCCTCGAGCACCGCCTTCAAATTTCGACAGCATTGCTCCGCTTGACCTTCAATGTCGGTCGAGACGATTTTGCCGACCGTCGGATCGATCGCAATTTGTCCCGAGCAAAATATCATCCCGTTAATTTCGATCGCTTGAGAGTACGGACCCACCGCCGCCGGCGCCTTATCCGTGTAAATTTTTTTCATCGTCAATCCCTCCGTCGATAAAATAAATTCAATTATACCTTTCGTCGATGCCGCTATCAAGAATTTGTGAAGTAACGCTAAAGTTTTCGGCGCCATGTGTCGATAACATTAAGCGGAATCAGCGCAGAGGGAGGGATTTTTTTATGCTGCTTTACGATTTCAAGATGACTTACGACGACAAGCAGGCACCGGAAATTCATAAGACGCGCAAGAATTTCAAGGAGAATGTCGAGATTTTCAACAGCATTCTCGGTATCAATCGCGTCACAGAGCCCTTGAAAATGTTCATCTATCAGGCAGTCCCCGGCGCCATGAATATGGTTTGCGCCGACAGCGAGCTTCAGAAGCCCTCCAATGCCAAGCTCGAGAAATTTTTGAAGGACGCCCTTGAGGATATGTTTTCGATCAAGGCGATCAAGGTCAGCGAACTGAAGGAGATTACTGCCGAGAATTTTCAACAGCTGCTCTCGCGCGGCGACAACGCCGAATTTCTCAACGCCTTTCGAGTGCTCAACGAGTTGCGGCTCGACTTCGGCGGCAACAACTCATTCTGTGTTTCGGAGACGATTTGCCCGACCAAGAAGATGAATTACGCTCAAACCGTTGCCTCCGTGCAACGGCTCATGCCCGATCAGACTTTCCTCGACGAGCTCAAACGGATTTTTTCGAGCGACAACGATCGGAGAAAATTTTACGGGATGCCCGTCCACTACAAAATCACCGCCGGTATGCAAACTTCGTCGATGGAGATGATTTTGGCGCTGGTCAATGCGCTTTATAATAATAAGCGATTGGTCGGCAAGCGCATCAGCCGCATTTTCGAGATCGACCACAACTGTTACGGCGAAGAGGATTTCGAAAATGTGATCGCTCAAGCGGCGGGCTGCACGGTGGTAATCGACCTTCAGGGCTCAAAAAACGAGACTTCGAATTATGCGGGCTCATATGAGGCGGTTGTCGATTACATATCGGAGATCGTCAGGAAGTATCAACGAAACACGCTGATTATCTTCGTCGAGATGTCCGACAGCCCCGGGTTCTCGTCGAAACTGCTCGGCGCGCTCAGCGACGACGTGACGGTGATCGATCTGCAGGAGGGCGCGGGCGATCGCAAACAGGCGCTCGATTATCTCAAGATGATCGAGCGGAAAATGGATACGAATTTCTACAGCGACGATGAGTTGGAGGCGGCGCTGGGCGATCGAACCAGCTTTCGGACGTCGGACATCTTTCGGATTCACGACAAACTTTACAGCGGCAGTTTGAAGGAGAAAATTTATCGGGCATATCGACAGCTCGATGTGGTCACGAAGATCGACGACGATGAGTCGAAAAAGCCGGACGCGTACCGTCGATTGCAATCGTTGATCGGTTTGAAGGATCAGAAGGCGCTGATCGATCAGATGATCGCGTCGCACAAAATGATGAAACTTCGGCTCGACATGGGCTTGCGTCGGATCACAAAGACGCGGCATATGTGCTTCACGGGCAATCCCGGCACGGCCAAGACGACGGTGGCGCGGCTGCTGACGGACATTCTCAATCGTGAGGGCGCGCTTCGGACGGGGCGTTTTGTCGAGTGCGGGCGCGGCGATCTGGTCGGAGAGTACGTCGGTTGGACGGCGAAGATCGTTCAAAAGAAATTCCGTCAGGCGCAAGGCGGCGTGCTGTTCATCGACGAGGCGTATTCGTTGGTCGACGACGAGCACGGGCTTTACGGCGACGAGGCGATCAATACGATTGTCCAAGAGATGGAGAATCGGCGCAACAGCGTGCTGGTGATCTTCGCGGGCTATACCGATCGGATGAAGGATTTTCTCGATCGAAACGAGGGGCTGCGGAGTCGGATCGCGTTTCATCTCGATTTTCCCGATTACAATCCCGATGAGCTGCTCGACATTCTGAAGTTGATGATGAAGGACAGGCATTACACCGCGTCGGAGGAAGTTTTTGAGGAGTGCCGGCGAATTTTTGTCAAGGCGTGCAAGCACAAGAATTTCGGCAACGGACGCTTTGTCCGCAATCTTTTCGAGCAGGCGATGATGAAACAGGATCAGCGATTATACAAGCAGGGCGGCGACCTCACCAAAGAACAGCTGCTCGAGCTCACGCTTGAGGATTTCGACGTCAACACTTCCGAGATGTATTCGAAGCGCGATCCGAAAATCATGGGCTTCGCGCCGAGTCTTATCGGCTCAAAAAAACTATTGCAAACCGAAAAAGAATGTGCTACACTCTAACCACGGCTCGGGACGTAGCGCAGTTTGGTAGCGCACTACCTTGGGGTGGTAGGGGTCGCAAGTTCAAATCTTGTCGTTCCGACCAACACAGGTAATAAATTGGCTCGACGCAGTTGAGCCGCAATCAATGGTGCTGAAATATAATGAAACGGACTCGGGCTTCTCACGTTGAGAGGCTCAATTTTTTTGTCCCGATTTTTTTTCGACGGTCGAGCGACCTCGATCGCTCCGCGCGGATTTTTTCGATCTTAAGGAAGCGGCGGCATAATTCGATAACAAGATTGAAATCGGCAAGGAAGCCAAACACAACAGGGAATGTGGCAAAAGATTTTTGGGTGGTGAATGATTATGCCTATCAACAACAGCGTCGGCTCGCTGTCGAGTCTCTACCAGCTTAATTCGTTTTCGCTCGCGCGCCGGAACAGCACACAGGCAGTGCGCTCCTTCCGCGACGAGATGATGCTCTCGGCTGAAACGCAAACGTTTAATGATATGCTCCGGCGGCTCCGTCAGTCGACGAGCGACGTGCGCCAAGACAAAGTGGATGCGTACAGCGCGCGCATCGCCGACGGCTCCTACTTCGTGTCGTCGAGCGACATTGCGGCAGGCATATTGGGCGTGCATTGAGGTGGGCTATGAACAGTTCGTTGTGGCAGGATTTGACGGAAGTGTTCATCAAACTCACCGGCGCCTACGAATCGGCGATCGCGATAGGAAAAAGGAAGCACGCGGCGCTGGTTATGATTGATATGAAAGACCTCTCGCGCATACTCGATGAAGAGCAGTTGCTCATAGCAAAAATACAACGTCTGGAGAAACAGCGCGGGTCAATCTTATCCCAAATGGCGCAATCGGAACCTTCGATTACGTCGGAGACGAAGATGGAAGAATTCATCGCGTTGGCGCCGACGCGCGCGCTGGAGGTGCAGTTGAGGACGCTGCATCAACAGCTGTCGGCGAATGTCGCAGAGACAATCCGCTTGCGCGACAACAATCAAATACTCGCGCAGGGCGCGCTCGACGCGGTGAACTTCCATCTAAATCGTCTCGGGGGAGCGACGGTCGACCAAACTTATTCCAATAAGGGCGGCACCGGCGTCACTTACCGTAAGAATTTCAATTTCAAGGCGTAGCTCAATGAAAGAGGTAATAAAAAATCTCCGCGAACAATTATTCCTCTTGCGCCGGATGATCGAGCTGCTCGACGAATTGATCGGCGATCTCCGACAATCCTCGAGCGGCGACGGCGTCATATCGACGGTGCACTCGATCGAATCGGTAATGCCGGAGCTGTCGAAGGCGGATGTCCGATTGCAAGAGTTTTTGGAGGCAACGAATGTCGACAGCATCAGCGCGTATATCGATCGACAAGCGGATTCCGTCGAAAGCTCCGTCGCGCGGCGGCTGATGGCTCAAGTCGGCGCTCTTCAACCGAAGGTGCAACGAAAACTGATCACGGCGAGCATGCTGCTCGTCAACTCGAAAAAGTTCATCGACTTCAATCTAAACGTTATGTCTCGAGCGTCGGTCGGTCCGACGTACGGCAAGAGCGCGATGACCACCGCGCGGAGCGAGCGATCAATCTTCAACGCGAATGTTTAATACGATCGTCCTTCGGCGATCGACAAGGGAAGTGAGCATGGGATGAGGGCTACATTTTCCGGTCTCAACACGATGGTGCGCGGCATTTTTGCGCATCAGGCAATGCAGGACACGACCGGTCACAACATCGTCAACGCGGGCACGGAAGGCTATTCGCGTCAGAGGGTGAATTTGACGCAGACGGCGAGCATTCGCATGACGTCGTCGCTCGGCTTCGTCGAGGTCGGCACCGGCGTCGAGGCGCTTTCGATCACTCGGGCGCGCAACATCTACGCCGACAAGCAATTCCGTCAAGAGACGGCTAACGAAGAGTATTATAAAGCAATCCAGACCAACTATGACAAGCTCGAGGCGATTTTCGACGACAGCGACGACACCGGCATTCAAAATGCCATGACGCAGTTCTATCAGTCGTGGGTCGATCTGTCGGCGAACGCCAGCACCACCGCCAACCGCGTTCAGGTTATCGAGCAGGGCAAGGTGCTCTCGAGCGTTTTCAAGTACGCAACGACCGAACTTCAAAATCAGATCGATTCGACTTACGATTCGATCCGCATTCGCCTCGGTCAAGTAAACGAACTCACCGATAAGATTGTCAACGTCAATCAGAACATCGCCGCGCGGGAGGTCGTCGGTTCCAATGCCAATGACCTTCGCGATCAGCGCGATCTTCTCGTCGATGAGCTGTCGCAATACATGCAAGTCGTCGTGTCGGAGCAGCCCGACGGCAAATTCACGCTCAGCAGCGAAGGCATCAACATCGTCAACGGCGTCTCGAAACTCACACTTTCGCTCACGCACGGCGTCTCCAGCCGCGATTACGGCACCGATTACGGCGTCACCGATTACACCATTCACGTCGACCAGAGCGATATCGTTTACGCGCCGACCACCGGCAGCCTCGGCGGCGATATGGAGGCAATCCGCATCAGCAAGTCTTACATCGACGACATTGCGAGCATGTCGGCATTTTTTATGTCGACCTTCAATGAACAGCACAAGGCGGGCTACGGGCTCGTCAAGAGCAACACCGACAGCGACATCAGCAATTATACCGACGTCAACTTCTACGGCACCAACGGCGTCTATTATGTTTATCAGCGCGACGAGTTCGACCGCGGCTATCTGCTTTGTTATAAGCAGGACGGCACCAATCTCGACGGCACGCCGCATTTCAAGGCGTGCACGGTCGACGGCAGTTTCACCGTCGAGGGCGCCTCGCCCGTCACCGATCTGATCGACAACCGCATCAGCGGCTCGGCAATCATCGACGCGATGGTCGTCAACAGCGTTTTCGACGGCGTCGACGGCTCCAATCTCGTTGCCGCAAAGCAGACCGCCGACGACGATACCGCCGACGGGCGCAACGCCGTCCTTATCAGCGATCTTTTCAACATCTCTGCGGGCGATCACGAAGGTTACGTCAAGGAAGAGGACATTCCCAAGTACACCGCGCTGCTCGATCTTCGCGGCAACTTGACCGAAGGGCTCCGCATCAGCGATCTCTACACAAAAAAGAATCTCGACGGCACCCGTACCACGACCCGCGCGATCCGAAGTGTTTCGCTCAACGGCTTTTATAACTCGTCGATGACGCGCATGGGCATCGAGGCGGAGACGATCGATGTCAAGCTCGACACGCAGGACGCCGTCATGACGCAGATCAGAAATTGGCGCGACTCCGAACAGGGCGTCGATTGGAACGAGGAGCTCACCAATATGCTCAAGTTCCAAAAGGGCTTCAGTGCGTGCTCGAGGATGCTGACTGTCATGGATGAGATGCTCGATCGCCTCGTCAACAATACCGGCGTCGTCGGCAGATGATAAAAGGATGTGATTAAATGGCAGTCAGAATGAGCAGCACGCAGTTCATGTTCAACTATCAGCACTCGTTGAACCTGGCGTATCAAAAGCAAACGAAGCTGTTCGAGAACGCCGACGGTAACAGCATTCACCGCCCGTCGGACAACTCGTTGGATTACTCGCGACTGTTGCGCTATCAGAACAGCATGAGCGAAAATGAGCAGTACCGGCGCAATGTCGACACGGCGCTGGGATGGATGAATCACTCGGAGTCGGCGCTCGATCACATGTCGCAGATCATTCAGACCTTCACCGGCAAGACCGTCGATGCCGCCAACGACTCCAACAACGAGTCGGATATGATGGCGATCTCGAAAGAGATGATGGTGCAAATTCAGGAGATCGTCTCGACCGCCAACTCTCAAGAGGGCGATCGGTATCTCTTCTCGGGGCAACGCGATCTGACAAAACCGTATACGCTGTCGCAGACGGAGGTCGATCGCGGGCTGGCGAAGACGCTCGACAACTCGCAGGTATCGTTCTTCCGCGGCAAGAACGTCGATGTGCAGACCAGTCTCACTCAGATGCTCACGCTCCACGACGATGACGGCAACACTTATTATCTCGACACGATCGACGGCAGTATTTACACGAAAGATTTTATGGACGAGGGCTATAAGGATGCGGTCGCGCTCGGCACGACGAAGTTGATCGACGAGGACCCCGATAATTTTATCAGCGGCAACAAGGAGCAATTTCGAATCGGCTATCTCGACGTCGGCATTTATCAGGCGGAGACGGAGAATCAGGTCGGCAACCCCGGCGGCTTCCGCGTCAGCGATTACTTCGACAATCGCGGTGTGCTCAAGGACGAAACGCCGATGGGCTATCGGGAATCGGCGAATAACATTACGATGCAACTGCAGAACGAATTTCAGTACGTCGAAAGCGAAACCGAGACCGATGACGAGGGCAATCCGATTATGGAAGTGCGGCGCGACGAGAACGGCGTCCCGATGCACGAGACGAAGGTTTTGCACTTTACCACGATCAAGCAGCAGATTGTCGATTATGCGGGCGATGATCGTTACATCTCGATGGTCAAGCTCAACGGCGCGGCGGATCAGGCTGCCGACACGGTCAATGCAACGGGCTTTGATCTGTTCGGCGTTGATATTTTCGACGATGAGTTCTCGGGCAATGAAAAATCCGGCGCGGCGATGCTCAATCAGATGCTGACGGTTCAAAAGCAGGTCGAGAATGCGAATATGAAGTGGGCGTCGAGCGACGGCATCACGGTCGCCAAGGTCTCGAGCAGCACGCTGACTTTCGCCGAGACGAAGATCGGCACGCGCGCTCAACTCTACGACAGTTTCAAGACGATGCTCGACAAGCAGGAGGATAACATCACCGACGACATTACGAACGTGAGCGCGACGGATGTGGCGCAACTGGCGATGGATTTGATGACGCAGCAGATGCTTTACAATTTGTCGCTGTCAATGGGCGGAAGGATTCTCCCGCAAACTTTAGCAGATTACCTGTAAGAAATATTTGATCCCGAGATCCCCACCCCGCTCCGTCGGCGCCAAATTTTTGGGCGGGCGAGCGGGAATTTTTATTTGAAAGGAGGAATAAGCCATGCTAAAATTAAACATAAGGCACCAACTGCCGCAGATCGGTCTTCGCATTCAGCACTCGCGCGTCGATCAAGCGCACGACAATCAGGCGACGATTCGCGGTCACACCGAGCAGGCTCAGTCTCGAAAGTGGATCACTCAGCCGCGCATCGACATTCACAGCTATCAGAGCCGTCACGCCTACAGTCACTCGACTATGGACGACTTCACGAAGGAGCACGGTCAACAGGGCATCAGCGATGTGCAGGCGGCAAATTCCGCTCACGCTCAAGAGGCTTGGTCGATGATCAACAACGCCGCAAAGTCCGGCAATTACGTCGTCAACCGCGCGGAGCAGCAGCGTCAGGCGGATATCATGCAGCAGCGATATCTTGTCGCCGCCGCCATTCCCGATCCCACCACCACGCTCGAGGAACGCTCCGAACTGATCGGCGATATCCGAGTCGCGGACGCTCAGCTCGATATCGATGTGCCGCCCGCTCCGACGATCGAGATCACCACCGGCAGCGTCGAGACCTATCTGCAGAACAAAGGTTTTTTGCGGCAGTGGACCACTAAAGATCGTTTCGACATCTACGCTTAGCTTAAAAGAATTGGAGGCAAGGTCTTATGAGGAAAATCAACACCATGCGATTTGGCGAGATCGAAATCGGCGAAGACAAAATCGTGCATTTCAAGCGCGGCATCCCTGCCTTCGAGGAAGAACATGAATTTGTCATCATCCCTTACGACGAGGAGAGTCCGTACTACTTCATGCAATCGCTCAAATCGCCCGAACTGGCATTCCTGATCACCACGCCTTTCATATTCTTCCCCGACTACTCGATCGAGATCGACGACGAGACGATGGAGGAGCTGCACATCAACGACTCCGAGCACGTCCTGCTCTACTCGATCATCACGATCCCCAACGGCAGCATCCGTTATATGACGGCGAATTTGCTCGCGCCGCTCGTCGTCAACACCGAAAACATGCAGGCAAAACAGCTCGTAATGGAGAAAACGCGCTACACGACCAAGCATCGACTTTTTCCCGATAAGGGGGCGGAGTAAATGTTAGTACTGACGCGCAAACCCCGACAGCAGATTATGATCGGCGACGACATAGTGATCAACGTGGTCGAGGTGCAGGGCGAAAACGTCCGCATAGCGATCGATGCGCCGAGGGAGATTAAAATATATCGCGGCGAAATCTATCGCGCGATCCAGGAGGAAAACCGCAGAGCCGCTCAACAGATCGGCAAACTCGATTTGAGCAATGCTCTGCCGTTGAATAACTGAACTGTCATGACAGCGAGGCGTCCGTTGACCGCCGGTTAGGATGGCAGTAATTCATGGAGGAGTGATACAAATGGTGGGGAAATTGCAGGATGTCTTGACGGCGGCTGTCGTGATCAATTCGGCAGACCAAGTCAAAAACAGCAGCAGAGTTCCGAAGGCGGATGCAATCTCCGCCGACCACCCGCGCGTGGTAATGGCGACGGAACCGCCGAAGGTGCAGAGGACGGAGGCGCTCGACGAGATTTTTGAGCGCGACGAAGAGTACAAGCCGTTTGATGACGGCGGGCGACTCGAGCCCGGCACTCTCGACGAAGAGACGGTCTCGCTCATGACCAAGACGTTCAACGAACTGATGAGCAAAATCAATTGCAATCTGGAATTTCAATATCACAAGGAAGTCAATCTGATGTCGATCAAGATGGTCGATAAGCGGACAAACGAAGTCATCAAAGAGGTCCCGCCGGAGGAAATGATCGAGAACATGGTGCGCGCAAAGGATTGGCTGGGCGCTTTCATCGACAAGAATATGTGATCGGCTCCGCGCGGAGGAAGAATTTTTCCAAGGGAGGGGAAAATTATGGGAGTCAATGGAATTTACGGTCTGTCGGGATCGGGTATCGATGTCGAGTCGATGGTCAAGGTCGGCATGCTCTCGAAACAAAAAGAGTACGACAAGATGCAGCAGACCTACACCAAAAACGAGTGGACCAAGCAAGCCTACAACGAAATCTATACGAAACTCACGACGTACAGCACCTCGACGCTCTCGCCGTACAAAATGTCGTCGAATATGAGCGCGAAAACCGCCGTCAGCTCCAACGAAAACGCCGTCACCGCCACGCCCAACGGCAACGCGGTCGTGATGAGCCACAAAGTTTCCGTCGAGCAGCTCAGCTCCAGCCCGTATCTGGTCGCAACGCAATCGCTTCAGGCGCGCAACTCGTCCGCCGAAGCAGGCAGCGTCAAACTGCAGGATTATCTCTTCACCAACGGCACTTACAATATGGTGGATCAATTCATCGTCGTCAGCGACGCGGATGGCAAGGATATCGACGTCAATGACGTCAATGACGTTGCTTTCGCCTTCAAATTCTCCGACGGCACCACCGATGATAAGGGCGTCGAGAAAACCTATACCTTCTCGTATACCTACGGCGATCTGCTCGGCGTGACGAAGAACTCGGCGGGCTTGCTCACGTACACCGAGAACACCGAGAAAACTTTTAACGATTTCGTTTCGGATTTCAACGCGCAGGGCTCGAATATCAAGGCAAGCTATGACGCGGTCGGCGGCAAGTTCAGTTTCTATAACAAGTACGGCGGTGAAGAGGCGAAGATCAATTTCGAGCTGTCGGTCGAGGGCGCCAACGTCGATCAGGAAACCGTCGCGCAGACGACTGCCACATTCTTCCAAGGGATGAAATTGGCGCAGTCGATCAACGGCGAATTGCTTGCGCAGGACGCCGACGGCAATCTCGTCGATTTCTACGGGACGGACGGCTCCGGCATCGTCGGCGATAATTATTACATCGGCAGCGGCAATGCGGGCAACGGCACGTCGGCGGCGCTTGCCTCCTCCGAGGCGATCACTTACGAGAGCGGCGACGATACCCTCACTGCCAACGCAAGCATCAACCTTGCCGCGCTTTTCGATGATCCGAGCGCCTTCAAAGACGGCTTCGGCTTTTCGCTCAACGGCGCGGACGCGATCACGATCGCTTATCAACCGCCTGCTGATGACGCCGACGATGACGCGGTCGGCACCTTCACCTACACCAAATTTCAGACCGCCGAGTCCGACAGCGCTTCGCTCTTCGCCGATCTGATCGGCGCCGAGGCGATCTCCTACAACAAACGGACGGAGGCTTTCACCTATACCCGCAACGAGACTTATGATGTTGATGCCGCCGATGCCGCCGATTTCGGAGGTTTGATCGGCAGCAGATATGCGCAAACGATTGACACTGACACGGTCAACTTCAATACCGACACGCAGCTGTTTTCTTACGATCAGACGCAATCGCTTGCCGCGCTCGCTCAATTGATCGGCGCCGATTTGATCGACTATGACAACGAAACCGGCGATTTCACCTACACCATTAACGGTCAAACGTCCGATGAATTTACCACTGCCGATTTCCAAGATGAGCTGGCGAATTTGATCAAGCCCGAATACGCCGATATGATTGATCTCGATTCGTTTGAGGTCGACGGCGACGAAGGAACGGTTACCTATACCGCTTATCAGACGCTCGACGGCATGGCGGAGCTTATCGGCGCTCAATCGGTCAGCTATGACGACGAAGCCGATCAGCTCTCCTACGTCATGAAGGAGACGACGCGCGGCGCCGGCTTGGACGATTTGAGGGCGCTCGCCGGCGACGACACGCTCAATTATGACAGCGAAACCCGCAATTTCTCTTACGTCACCGCGGCGGAGTCGGGCGAACTCTCGACCGTCGGCGATCTGATCAATCTGATCAACGCCGATTCTGGCACGACCAAAGTGCAGGCTTCCATCGACAACAGCGGCATTTTCTCCCTCACGAGCACGGTCAAGGGCGCAAGCAGCGCGGTCAACATCACCGCCTCCGACGACGATGCCGATACTGTTGAGGAGTTCTTCGCGGCGTTCAATTTGGCGGATGCCAACGCGGATTCGTACGGCGAGGACGACGAGACTGAGGACGTCGAAGGGCTTGTCAACGGGCTTGGATCGCACGGCATCGCTTCCGCGACGTTCAGCTTCGGCATCACCGGTCAGTACGGCTCGGTCACCATCGACGGCGTCAAGTTCGACAAGCTCACCGATAACAGCGTCACCGCCTACGGCGTCACCTACAAGCTCCACAACACCACCGTCGATGACAGCGGCAAAGTGCAGACGGTCGGCGTCCAAGTCGAGCAGGACACCGATGCGATTGTCGACCGCGTCAAGTCCTTCGTCGAGGATTACAACAAGCTGCTCAGCTCCATCTACGACAAGTATGACGAAAAGCAGTATAAAGATTACAAGCCGTTGACGGCGTCTCAAAAAGAGCAGATGAAGGACGAGCAGATCGAGAAGTGGGAGGAGAAGGCGAAGTCCGGTCTGCTGTATCACGATCAGACGCTCAGCAAGATCGCCACCAAGATGCGCGATGCGATCTCTCAACCGATCGAGGGCTTGACGGGCAAATATACTTCGGTGTACTCGCTCGGCATCTCGACGACCGGCATTCACGGTCAGTTGACGCTCGACGAGGATAAGCTCCGCGCGGCGCTCGACACCGATTCGGAGTCGGTCTACAACGTGTTCAGTACGCTGTCGAAGGACGATGACTTCTCGCAGAACGGCGTGGCTCAACGGTTGAGCGATGTGATGATCGATGCGACGAAACTGATCAAAGAACGCGCCGGCACCGACGACTCGATCAATGACGACTCCGATCTGGGCACTCTCATGCGCAATCTGCAAAACAAGATGAGCGACTTCAAAAAGCTGCTCGACGCATTCGAGGATAAACTCTATAAGAAATACGACGCGATGGAGGTTGCGCTCTCGCAACTCGGGACGCAATTGAGCTTCATCACCGGCGGTCAGTAACCGGCAGAAAGGACGTAAGACATGGTAAATGCGGCAGAGGCTTATAAGCGACAGCAAATCCTGACTGCCACTCCCGAACAACTCACGCTCATGCTCTACAACGGCTGCTTGAAATTCATCGGGGAGGGCATCGACGCCGTCTCCGAAAAAAAATACGAGGCGGGCAATACCGCCCTCCAAAAGGCGCAACGCATCATCTCGGAGTTCCGTCTCACGCTCAATATGGATTATGAGATTTCGCATCAACTTTTTCCGCTCTACAATTATGTTTACGATCGGTTGGTCGAGGGCAATCTCCGCAGTGATGTCTCCAAGCTCGAGGAGGCGCGCGATATTATCACCGAACTTCGCGATGCTTGGGTCGGAGCGATGAAGAAGGCGCGCGCCGAAAAAGGACAAGGTAAAGGCGGGCAGGGCTATGCATGACGACGAACAAAAAATTATCGATGAAGCTCGCAACCTCTGGCGCAGGTATGTCATACTCACTCAGGAATTGCTCAAGTTCATCGATAAAAAGGACATCGATACGTTTTTGGCGTTGGTGCCGCAGCGCAGTCAGCTGATCGATTTGATAAAGGCGTTGCCGCCGAATAATTTTCGTCAAACCGAAGAGTGCCGGGCGATGATCGAGCAGATCAAGCCGATGGACATGCAGATAATGTATAAGGCGCGGGCGTGGCTCAACAAGGCGCGGCGTCAAACGTCGACGGTGAAGGCGTATGATCTGACGGCGTCGTACGGGCATCGCGGGCGCATCTTCAATCAGAAATATTGATTCTCAACCGATCGATGTAAAGGCGGCGGAAGGCGGCGAAGGTGCCCAGCCCCTCGGTCAACGCCCGCACTTCAAAGCCGTCCGCCTTTAACCGATTGAACCAACGATCGGCAATGTCTTCAACGACGTGCACTCCTCCCGTCAAAAGCAACGGCGCGAGGAGTATTTTTTTTGCTCCGATCGAGCGTAACCGTCCGAGCACATCATCATAATTCGGGCGATCCGTCGGCTCGAGCACGCCGATGTGAATGCGCCCGTCGAGCCGCTGTAAATTTTCGTAAACAGAATTGTGGCGATGCGGCGACCCATGCCCGATCAAAACCAATTCTTCATCGCTTGACCGTCGAAAGCAATCGATCACCACGTCCAACGCCCGCCGATCAAACTCCGTCCGACACTCCGTCGAGAAAAGCGGCGGCAATACCTTCACGCCCGCTGTCGCAAACGGCAGGATTTTGTTCTCAAATTCTTCGCCCGGCGTCAAATGCGTCGGCAGGATTATGATCTCATCGACGTGCTCCGCGCGGAGCTCCGCAATCTGTTCTTCGATCGAGCGGATTTTTTTTTCTTTCAAGCGTCGAAGGATAAATCTCGACGTCAGCGCCGACTTCAATCGTATCAACGGAAATTCAGCCGCAATATCCTCGGCGATCGCATCGAGCGTCCGCGCGCGCTCGGCATCGTCGACCGTGCCGAAGCTCGCAACAATCAGCCCCGTCATTGCACCGATTCCACCACCGATACAATCCGCCGGCAGATCGTCTCGAGCTGTTCGCGCTCGGGTCCCTCCGCCATCACGCGCACCAGCGGCTCCGTCCCCGACGCACGCACCAATATCCGTCCGCTCGTGCCCAGCTCCGCTTCACCCGCGCGGATCGCCTCTTGCACAATCGGATTGCCGCATACGTCTCTGTTCTTCACTCTGACGTTCAACAGCACTTGAGGATAAGTCGTCATCAGGGCGTTGAGCTCCGACGCGCGCCGCCCGCTCTCGACCATCGTCGTCAAAACCTGCAGCGCCGTGATCAAACCGTCGCCCGTCGTCGAGTAATCCGCAAAGATGATGTGCCCCGATTGCTCGCCGCCCAATTTATAGCCGTTCTTCCTCATATTCTCGAGCACGTAGCGATCGCCGACCTTGGTGATCTCGTAGCGCCCGCCGAGCCGCTCCATCGCTTGACGGAAGCCGATATTCGCCATCACCGTCGTCACCACCGTCAAATTCGGAAGACGATCCAGGCGCATCATCTCAAGCGCGCACATTATCAAGATGTGATCGCCGTCGATGATCTGACCTTTTTCATCGACGCAAAGGCAGCGATCCGCGTCGCCGTCGTGAGCAATGCCGATCGCCGCGCCGTTGTCGACCACAATCTTTTGAAGGCGTTCGATGTGCGTCGAGCCGCAACGATCGTTAATGTTTATGCCGTCGGGCTCCACGCCGACCAAAATCAGCTCCGCGCCGAGCTTTTTCAAGACCTTCGGCATCGCCTCATAAGCCGCGCCGTTCGCACAGTCGAGCACCACTTTAAGACCGTCGAGCCGAATATTCGTCGTCGTCAACACGAAGTCGATGTAATCATTCAACAGGTCGTGACGGTACTCCAACCGCCCGATCCGATCGTCGACCGCCCGCGCATATCGATCGTCGCTCTCGATCGAACGAACAATCGATTCGATCTCGTCCTCGACCGCATCAGGCAGCTTATATCCGTCGCCGCCGAAAAATTTGATCCCGTTGTCGTAAAACGGATTGTGCGAAGCGCTTATCACGATGCCCGCCGCCGCCTTAAGTTTGCGCGTGAGGAAGGCGATGCCCGGCGTCGGGATCACGCCGACTATGACAACGTGCCCGCCCGCAGAGCAGATGCCCGCCGTCAACGCCGCCTCGAACATCGAGCCCGAAATGCGCGTGTCGCGCCCGATCAAGATAAGCGGCGCCGAGCCGTCGTGGCAAAAATACAGTGCCGCCGCCCGCCCCAATCGATAGGCAAGCTCCGGCGTCAAATCGACGTTCGCCTTGCCGCGCACGCCGTCCGTTCCAAACAATCTCGACATCAAACTTTCTCCCTTCGCTCAACAAAAAATGCGGCAGCCCTCAGCCCGTCCACCGCCGACGACATTATACCGCCCGCATAGCCCGAGCCCTCGCCGATCGGATATAATCCCTTAACGTTGGTTGACTCGAAAGTCGCGCGATCGCGGACGATCCTCAACGGCGCCGATGTTCGCGTCTCGACGCCCGTCAGCACCGCCCCCGCCGACGCAAAGCCCTTGATCTTCGCGTCGAACGAGCGCAACGCTTCTTCCAATGTCCGCGCCGCCTCGGACGGCAGACACTCATGCAAATCCGCCGTCGAAAATCCGCGCGGGTATGTCGGCGGAATCCAAAATTCTTTCGAGCCGCGCCGACCGTTGAGAAAATCTCCGACCGTCTGCACCGGCGCTCGATAATTTCTCCCGCCCAAGTCGAACGCACGCGACTCCCACTCACGTTGAAAGCGGACGCCGCTCAACGCGTCCCAACCGTCGAAATCATTCACGCCGACCGTCGCCAGGATCGCCGCATTCGCTACGCCCGATGCCCGATCGTAGCGGCTCATACCGTTCGTCACCACGCCGCGCTCCGTCGCCGCCGCGATCACGCTCCCGCCCGGGCACATGCAAAATGTGTACGCGCCGCGCCCGTCGCCTTTGTACGTCAAAAAATAATCCGCGCGGGGCAATTTCGGATTGTCAAAGTCCGCGCCGTATTGCGCCCGATCGATAAACTCCTGCGGGTGCTCGATCCGAACGCCGATCGCAAATGCCTTCGGCTCCATCATCACGCCGCGCTCGTATAACATCTCGTAAGTGTCGCGCGCCGAATGCCCGATCCCCAAAAAAATTTGATCACACTCGACGCGCCGCTCCCCATTGATGTGCACCGCCCGTACTCGACCGTCGGCAATCTCAATGTCCGTCAGGCGCGCATTAAAAAAAATCTCGCCGCCTTCGGCAAGGATTTTCTTTCTTATATTCTTCACCACGCCCCGCAATCGATCCGTTCCGATGTGCGGCTTTTGAAGGTATGCAATCTCATTCGGCGCGCCCGCCTCGATGAAGGCGTCAATCACTTCGCGCGTCAAC
The DNA here is from genome assembly GCA_946411735.1 of uncultured Selenomonadales bacterium. Lineage (GTDB taxonomy): Bacteria > Bacillota > Negativicutes > Selenomonadales > Selenomonadaceae > Quinella. Next base: position 11,322 of record CAMKFB010000015.1, on the reverse strand, counting down.
GGATCGTCTATCCGCGTCGTCAGCTTTCCGTCGCTGAATGTCCCCGCGCCGCCCTCTCCGAATTGCACGTTCGATTCGGGATTGAGTTCGCCGCCTTCGAAAAAATTTTTTACATCCCGCGCTCGAGTATCGACGTCGGCGCCACGCTCAAAAACTATCGGATTATATCCCGCGCGCGCCAACGTCAACGCCGCAAACATTCCCGCCGGTCCGAAGCCGATCACAACGGGGCGACGGTTTTTGGGGGCGCCGCCACCGCTCCCACCCACGATTGCGGCACCCAACTGAGGACAGCGTGCCCACCCTGCGGTGGCGGCGCCAAACTTACAGAGCGGTTCCCGCCCGGCGGCGGCGCCCTTCGTTTTTGTCGCCGTCGGGAGTTTGCCGTCAACTTCAACCTCGACTATGTAATTGAATTTGATCGGCGCTCCATTTCGCCGCCGCGCATCTATCGCCTTCCGTATCACTTCGAGCGACACGATCGCTCCGCGCGCTACCTTCAATCGCCGCGCTGCCAATTCTTCAAGCGTCGAATCGTCGTCGAGCGCCGCCGTCAAATCGTTTATCCTAAGCCTCATTGCTTCTTTTCCTTCATCACGACTTCGACCGTCACCTCTTTGATGTTCGCCGTCACGCCATCGGGGATCAGCAGGTTCACCGTCTGCTTCACCGACTTGTCGCCCAGCGGTACCGTGATCGCGTCCGTTTTGATGTTGTCGACCGGATTGATCACCGTCTCTTTGCCCGCGATTTCGATTTGCGCCGGATCGATCGTCACGCGCTCAATCTCGAATCCGTCCGCCACCAAAATGTCCGCTTCGATCGGCACCGTCTTCCGAATCAGGTCGAGCTCAATCTGCACGTCCACGTTCATCTGCGAAGGCACGCTTTTGACATCCGGCACCGCCCGACCGTCCTCGTTGATCGGCGTCATCGTCACCTGCAACGTAAAACTTTCCTTGTTCCCCGACAGCCCCACGTAGCCGATCACCCGCGTCACCGCGTCCACCGCCGTCCGCGAGCCGATCAGCGTCACCGTATCCGCCGATTGCGTAACACGCGTCACCGTCGCGTTCGCGCCCGTCGCGCCCGTCACGATCAGCTCCGCCGGCATTTGCCGCTCGATGTACGGATCGAGTTTGATTTGCGTCTGCTCCGGCGTCACCGAGATCAATTCAAAGCCCGGCGGGAAGGCGGTCTCGATTTTGACCTCGTGATCGCCCTCCTCCAGCCCCGCCAAATTCAAATACGCTCGACAATCCTTCGCCTCATAATTGACGAAATACGACCGCGGACCGCGCAATTTCAATTTGACTTGTTGATTGCCGTGCAGCACCTTGTAATTCTCCGACGCGTTTGCGAAGGTCAGCGGCACGGTGTAGGAGCTCTCGATGACCGGATTTTGATCCTCCATCACAAACACCCACAACACCGCCGCCGCCACAATCGCGATCAATTTTTCGACGATGTTGTGTCGCACTGCGTTGTTGATTTGCGCGATCATTGACGCCCTCCCAATTTCGCCGCATTGAACAGATACGACATCAGCGGCGCATTTTTGCCGAGCATCGGCGCCAACGTCTCACGGTTGAGAATGTCGATCAACTCCGGCGGATATTTTTGATACATCTCGTCGAAATAACTCATATGCTCTCGAATGAAAAAATCGAGCGCCCGATATCGCCGACCGTGATTCTCGACGTCCGCAAAGAACGGCAGCGCGCTCATAAATCGATCCAGCACCTGCACGCCCTCGACGATCACCGTCAAATAAATCTTGATCAGCTGCTCGGATGTGACGGAGCGATGTTGGAGCGACCCCGCCCGATATCGGCACTCGTAAAAAATCGTCGGCACCCGCACGTAATTCGCCGCCAAGCACACGCACTTGAAACAAAACGGCATATCCTCCGAATACGGCAGACTCGGGAACTCGAGTTTGTTCTTCGACAGAAACTCTCGACGGAAAAACTTCAGGCACGACGACCAATTATATTTTCGAGCACAAAAATCGTCGATGCGCCGCCCGACATCAGCCGTCTCGAGTGTCGGCGCCTCGACGCATTGACCCTTCTCCCAAGAATGGATTCTTTTTTGATCCGAACCGTCCTCGAAAGCATAAAACTGCTCGGCGTGAAGAACGTCGGCGCCCGTCGACTCCGCGATCGAATACAATTCCTCCAACGCCGTCGGAGTCAACAGATCGTCGCTGTCGAGAAACAAAATGTATTTGCCCCGCGCGGATTTGAGCGCAAGGTTCCGCGGGACGCCCGGCGCGCCGTTATTCTTCTTCGTCTTGAGCAACGACATCCGCCCGCCGAACATCGCCGCCATTTTCTTTGCGACCGCCGCCGAGCCGTCCGTCGAGCAATCATCAACCGCTATCACTTCGAAATCCTTGAGCGTCTGATTGAGCAGGCTCCGAAGGCACGGTTCGATGTAGCGCTCAACATTGTACATCGGCACGATCACCGTCACCGAAAAATTTTTCGCCATCCGATCACCTCCTCAATCGTCGTCCTTCGCGCGCCACTTCAACAGAAATTCGCTCATCGTCGGCTGCTGATTCGAGAATGCCGGCTTGAGCACCGCCCTCAACGTGTCGCTGTCGAGATGCCGCATGATGTGACCGTTTTCGGCGACCGAGATCGTCCCAGTCTCTTCGCTGACGACCACTATCAGCGCGTCGCATTGCTCCGACAATCCGATCGCCGCCCGATGGCGCGTCCCGAGCTCCGTCGACAGCCCCCGATTCTCCGTCAAGGGCAGCAAACAACCCGCCGCTATCAATCGCTTGCCGCGGATCACTGCCGCCCCGTCGTGCAACGGCGTGTTCGGGATGAATACGTTCATTAGAAAATCCGCCGTGATCAGCCCGTCGATGTGAATGCCCGTCGCGCTCACGTCGTTGAGTTTCATCTCGCGTTCGATCACCAATAAGGCGCCCGTCTTCGTCGCCGATAGATTTTTTGCCGTCTTGACAAGCTCGTCGACCACCGCCCGCGCCTCCGTCTCGTCGAGCGAAGAGTTTCGACCGAAAAATTTCCCTTGCCCCAGATGCTCCAGCGCGCGGCGCAGCTCCGGCTGAAACACGATCGGCAGCGCCACCACCAGCACGTTCGCCGATTTTTGCAGCAGCCAGGAGATGACGTGCAAGTTTAACCAGCTGCAGACCACCGTCAACGTGAACAGCACAATCAGCCCCTTGACGAGCGTGATGGCGCGCGTGTCCTGCAGCATCTTGTAGGTTTTGTAGAGGATTGCCGCGACGATCAGGATGTCTGCGATGTCGAGCGGACCGATTGTTGAAAGGACCCCGTGCAGTTGCGCCGGAAATGCTCTGTCAAACGGCATTCACAACCCTCCAAAAAAGAGTAGCCCACAAAAATTATTCCACGATCTCGTTGAAACCGAACTTGTCTTCGACCGCGCCGATGTGCAGCTTGTCAATGTAATCGAACATCCGCTGCGCGAACTCGCCGATGCCGCCGCCGTTGATCACATACTCGCGTCCTTTGTACTCGAGCGCGCCGACCGGCGAAATCACCGCCGCCGTCCCCGAGCCGAAAACTTCCTCGAGCGTGCCGTTCTCGTGAGCGGTAATCACTTCGTCGATCGAAATTTTTCTCTCGACGGCGGGGACGCCCCAATCCTTTGCGACCGCCAACACCGTCCGACGCGTGATGCCGTCGAGGATCGAGCCGTCGAGCTCCGGCGTGACGATCTCGCCGTTAATCTTGAACAGGATATTCATCGAGCCGACTTCTTCGATGTATTTGCGCTCGACGCCGTCAAGCCACAGCACTTGGTCATAGCCCTTGTCGTGAGCAATCAAGCCCGCGTGGAGCGACGCCGCATAATTCGCCGGAGTCTTCGCCGCGCCAAGCCCGCCACGCACCGCGCGGACGTATTTGTCCTCGACCATAATCTTGACGGGCGCAAAGCCGTGAGCGTAATACGCGGCGACCGGCGACAAGATGATCATGAATTTATAAGTCTTGCTGACGCGAACGCCCAAATAAGGATCGTCGGCGAAAATGAACGGTCGAATGTAAAGGCTCTGCCCTTCGCCCTGCGGAATCCAATCGCGCTCGAGTTTGATCAGTTGCTTGAGTCCGTCGAGCACCACATCGAACGGAACCTCGGGAATGTCGAGAATCTTGGCCGAGACGTTGATACGGCGGACGTGATCGCGCGCGCGGAAGATCGATACCCAATCGCCGCGACGATACGCCTTGAGCCCGTCGAAGATCGCTTGACCGTAATGCAGCGTCGTATTGGCAGGGCTGACCGTGATGTCGTGGAACGGAACGATGCGCGGGTCGTGCCAACCGCGCCCCTCCTCGTAATCCATCAAAAACATGTGGTCGGTGAAGTGCGTGCCGAAGCCGATCTTGGACACGTCGGGCTTCGCCTTCAACGTCGTTGCCTTCTCAATTCTGATCTCCATCATCAACATCTCCGATCGAAATTCAGTTTTTAATCACAGCGAATTTTATTTTATTATCGGCGTCAAACACTGTCAAGTCTTTAGTGAATGTGTCGCATGTAAAATCGATAGGCGACGCACATCAGCGCGGTGGTGACGAACCAGCTGACGGCGTAGACAGTCATCAGAGTCTGATAGGTCGGCGCGGCGACGAAGGCGGTGAACAGCCATGTGATCCGCACGCCGCACACGCCGATCAAAATTATGACGGCGGGCGCCATCGAAATGCCGTAGCCGCGGAGCGCTCCCGATAAGCCCTCGAGCAGGACGTTGACGATCTCGGGCGCGACGATGTACCACAATCGGATTTTGCCGAGCGTGATCACGTTGGGGTCGCTGTTGAAAAATGCCAGCAGCTCCTCGGCGAATGTCAATATGAAGATCGCCGGCACGCCCATGAAGATTGCGCCCAGCCCCATCGCCAACCACGTCACGCGTCGACAGCGCTCGAGATTGCGGGCGCCGAAGTTTTGACTGACGAATGTGGTCGCCGCTTGCGCGAAGGCGTTGATGATGCAAAACACGTTGACTTCGATGGTGAAGGCGGCGGCGGAGGCGGCCATCGCGTCGGCGCCAAGGGAATTGATCGCTGCTTGGATCAACAGGTTCGACAGCGAAAACACCATGCCTTGTATGCCGGCGGGCATGCCGATCTTAACGATTTCCTTCAATCGATCGCGATCGATCGAGAGATCATGAATGTCGAGGTGAATGACGCCCTCCGCGCGGATCAGCTCGACGAAAAGGATCAGCGCGGAAATCGAGTCGGCGATCACGGTCGCCAAGCCCACGCCGAACACTCCGTTGTCGAAGGTCGAGACGAAAATCAGATTGAGCCCGAGGTTGAGCGCGGAAGCGATCGCCAACGCAATCAACGGCGTGTTGGTGTCGCCGCGGCTTCGGAAAATCGCCGCCTCAAAATTGTAGATGCTCATCGCCGGCATGCTCAACAGATATAATCGAAGGTAAGTCTCCGCCATGTCGCGAACTTCGCTCGGAACCTCCATCATATCGAGCACAACGTTCGTCGCCGCTTGCCCGACGATTACAATCCCGAGCCCCGTCGCGATCGACAGGACGAAGGCGGTGCGGACGGCGGCGCGCGCCCGCTCGAAATTTTGAGCGCCGATATTTTGAGCAATGATCACATTCGCGCCGAGCGACAGCCCCATGAATAAGTTGACGAGCAGCCCGATCAGCGAAATGTTGTTGCCGACCGCCGCCATCGCTTCCTTGCCGACGAACTTGCCGAGCACGGCGACATCGGCGGTGTTGAACATCTGATTCATCACGCCCGTCAAGCCCAGAGGGATCGCAAACCAAATTATCTTGTCCCAAAGAGAGCCGTGAAGCATGTCAATTTCCCTGCTGCCAAACATAGTTCGATTCACCCCTGCAAACATTATATCAAAAAAATTTTTCGTTGACGGCGATCACAATAAAATATAAGATCAAGTCTTCAGAAGGGAGGGCTCAGCGACGAGAAGCAACCAAATAATTTTCATGCCGCTCGGCGGCGGACAATCGATCGGCGCCTCGTGCTACTTCCTCAAGCTCGGCAACTCCAACATACTGCTCGATTGCGGCGTCGGCTTCCAACAGGGCGTGCCGTTCGCGCCCAACTTCCACGCGCTGCTGTCGACGCCTTACCTTCAGAGCCTCGCGCAAATCTCGCAAGTTTTTATCTCCCACGCCCACCTCGACCACGCCGGCTACCTTCCCGATTTCCTGTTGCAAAATCAATCCGCCGCCGTTTGCATGACCGATATGACGTTCAATCTGATCGACCATCAGCTGTCGAATTTCCAACAGGGCGATTACTCCGTCAAGCGCCAATTGCTCGGCTCCGTCGTCACGCGCGTCAGCTACGCTCAACAGATTCCCTTCGGCAAGTTCCGCGCCACGTTTTATCAAGCCGGTCACATCCCGGGCGCGATGATGACGCTGCTCGAATGTCGCAACCGCCGCATCCTCTACACCGGCGACTACTCGATTGCTGACACGCCCTTCACCTCCGGCTGCCGCATCCCCGAAGGCGACATCGACCTGCTAATCCTCTGCGGGCTCCACGCAAGACACTCGAGCTATCGACGCTCGCGCGGCAAGCTTCCGTACATCATTCAAAAAATCAAGCGCCTCATCAAAGAAAAGCGCTCCGTATTTTATCACGCCCGACAGTTGAGCAAGGGGCTGGAGCTGATCGCGCTGCTAAACGCTTCGCTCGATGTGCCGATCTACTTCGACGATTTCATTCTGCGGTTGAGCGAACGGCTTGAGACGCAATTCATTCCCGTTCGTCGGGAGAATAATTATCCGTTGAGCGTCGAGCACAAAAAATTTCCGAATGTCGTCATCAGTCGGGATCCGCGCTTCCCGTTCGATCCGAGATATGAGCGGCTCGACGAGGATTTTTCGCTCCACGACGATTTTAATGACACGGTCGAGTTCGTCAAGCGCGTCAATCCCAAGACAGCGATCGTCGTCCACAGCCCGCCATCGCTCGACCCGTTCGATTCGACCATCGAGCAGACGCTGATGAATGATGCCGATTGTCGAACGCAATTCGTTTTCGCCAATGACGGCGATTCTTACGTTTTCTAAATCAAAGGAGTGTGCGATATAGTGCTGGACTTTAAGAACGACAGGCTGAGAAAATTCCTCGCCGACATCCACAGTTGCGCCAAGCAAAAGTATCAGAAGGCAAGCGATTACATTGACGAGGACGTGATCCGCGAAAATCAACTGTTCGGCATCCTCTGTCTCAACGCCGACGCCGAGCCGCGCGAATACGCCGATAAGCTAAACGACGCCGTCGGCACCGACTATCGCGGCTACGATATCATTCGCCAGTTCCGAAAGTTTCACGTGTCGCATCGACAGAAGCGGCGGGAACTGCTCGATTGGGCGGAGGAACTTGCCGATCTTCTCATGCAGGCGCTCAAAACCTCCGACCCCGAGGATTATCAGCGATTCAAAAATCATCGCAAGACCGATGTGCTCACGCAGGAGGGCAGCCGATATAAACTGCAGGAGCGGATCGGCGTGCTGATGATCTATTGTCGGCATCCCGAGCTCGACATCTACGACGATCTCAAGCTGCTCGAGCACTTCAAAAACGCTTACGCCAATGATTTCCTCGACGATATGACCGATGCGCTTGCGAAGTATTGCGGCGCGGTCAAGCGACCTCCGCGCGGAGCGAAAAATAAAGATCGAGCGATTGAAGACGCTGCTCGAACGCAACGAACGTTTGACCAAGGCGCTCCAGGACGAGTTCGAGGAGTCGCTTCGCGAAAGCAAAACCAAAGAACTCACCGAATTTTTCTCGCGGCTTAACTCGGAGAAGTACGGTTGCATTCTCGACGGGCTGTTGAGCGTAAGAAAGGGCGTCAACAAGCTCAAAAAAAATCATTACGAGCTGCCGCCCGAGTTGAGCGGGCTGTTCATCATCACGCAAAAACTGATCCAGTTCGTTCGCGACAGCCACATCGATCCCATTATGAAACTCGACGATGAAAAAATCGTCAAAGCGTCCGATATCGAGTTCTGTGATTACGAGGGCACGCCGTTTGTCGACAAGGACGAGGAGAAAATCATCCGCGTCATCTCCCCCGGTTGGATTTACACCGACAAGGACATTCAAATCGCGCGCCCCAAAATCAAGGAGCTCGGCGACGACGATTGAGTTAACGGCAGGAGGTACGCCATGAAAATTAACGGAGAGGAGCACAACGATCTGTGCGTCGGAATTGATTTGGGCACGACCAATTCCGTGTTGTCAATCATCAATGTCAAGCTCAACGGGGACATCATAAGCAAGGTGGTGGAAATTCCGCGCGCCGTCGACACCTATACCGTTGTCGAGGGAGCCAAGTTTAATACTCAGCGACGCCCGACTTTACCTTCGTGCGTCTACTACGATGACGAACATCATTACAAAACGGTCGTCGGCGACTTCGCCAAGAAACGTTATCCCGTTCGACCTCATCTTGTGGCGAAGTCTATTAAAAGTCAGATGGGGCGGGAGTTCGCAGAGGGGCTCTCGCCGGAAGTGCCGGATAAAACTCCGGCGCAAATCTCCGCGCGGATACTCGAGCATATGATACGACACGCGGAGAGGATTTTCCGAACAAAAATCGATGACGCGGTGATCACCGTGCCGGCGAATTTCGACTCGAGCATGTGTCGAGCGACGCGGGACGCGGCGGAGATCGCGGGCATCAAAATAAAAAACGACGACGACTCGGAGCGCCCGGTGCTGTTAAGCGAACCGAATGCCGTCATTTACGATTTCATCAATCAAGCGCACAACGGTGAGATTCCTGCCAACGTGCTCGACTTGAGCAAAAAACGCAATGTGATGGTGTTCGATCTCGGCGGCGGGACGCTCGATATCACGCTGCATGAAATAGCGCGTCGGGACTCGTCTTCGGAGATTTTGAAGGTCAGCGAGATTGCCACCAATCGATATACGCTGCTCGGCGGCGACGACTTTGATCAGGCGATTGCGGAGGCGATGTTCCGCCGCTACGTCAAACAGCACGAGCGACACGCGGATATCGTCAGCAAGCTCCGTCGAGAGAAGAAAACGATTATGCCTCAACTGTTGGTCTACGCCGAGGAGTTGAAGCTTGAGCTCAGCGATCGCAAGAGTGAGAACATCATCTCGTCGGGGTGGGATGAGGACGACGAGGACAACGATTTTCCGATCGGCGGCAACATCAGCAGCACGGGCTATGCCTACGACGACACCTTCACGGTCGAGGAGATCGAGGAGATTCTCAATCCGTTTATGGGGCTCAACCTCAAGTTCGACGATTACAAGCGGCTCGACGAGCTGACCGGCGAGACGCACACTCGAAACATCATCTATCCGATTCTCGACGTGCTCAACAAGGCGGCGGAGAAACTCGGCACATCGAACGTGACGATCGACGCGGTGATCATGAACGGCGGCATGTCGAAGTTTTATATGGTGACCGATCGGCTCAAAAAGTTTTTCGGATTCGAGCCGATCGTGGCGATCGATCCCGATCAGGCGGTTGCGCGCGGCGCGGCGGTTTATCACTATTATCTCCACAAATACGAAGAGATCAAGGATAACATGCGGATGGTCGGCGACGTGAGCTCCGCGCGGAGCGAAGCCGATAAGAAATACGAGTCGGACGACGAAGTGACGCTGCTCAAGCCGCCACTGTCGATCGAGTGGGGGCGCAACATTCTCAACGACAGCCTTTACCTTGCGACGAAGAACGACACGCAGGTGAAGATCATTCCCTCGGGCGCGGAGCTGCCGTACACTTCGGAAATGATGAAGGGCTTCAAACTGATGCCGAATTACAAACAGATTGCGATCCCGATCCTCAGTCGCAACATCGACAGCACCTATCGGGTGATCGCGCGCGGCAACATCGTCTTCACGCGCAAATATCCCGACGGCGCGTACGTGGCGTTTCGAGTGTATATGGCAAGCTCGAAAGTGATCACGATGGAGGCGTGGACGTGCAACGACGTCGACGGCACACAGATTCTCGAGCAGGGGCGCGTCGATATCTCGATTCACACCGACTTCAGCTCCGACAAGAAGGGCAAAATTATTCCGCGCGTTGGCAGCAATCTCAAGCCGGAGGCGGTGCTCAACAACATCGAGCAGCTCTGTCGGAATTACGAAAATCTCTACGGCAAGGCATATATCGCAAAGAAGTCGGCGATCGCGAAGGAGATTCGCACGTTGGTCAACAGCGTGTGCACGGCGGGCAATACCGACGACTTTGCGGCGCCGATCCTCCGAATGATTCCCTCGACGCGGAGCAATGAATTTAAGCAGCGGTGTTTCATCATCGCGCGCAAGATCGGAAGCACTTGGACGGAGGATCAAAAGCGGCGGCTCGCGAACGAGTGTATGATGCAGCTTGACAGTGACTTGCAGGGGATCAACTTGAGGGATTATTGGAGCTCGTCATCGAACACGAACACGAAGTTGCAGGCGATCTTTGCGATGTCGATGTGCGCGACGACGGAGCAATTGAATCAGCTGGAGCGGCTGCACTCGGATGAACGATATCTCAATGCCTGCCTGTACACGCACGCCAAGACCAAGACGCAGGTCGATTGGATTTACGATTGTTTCAAGCGTGATATCGGGATGCTTGGGCGCGGACTCAAGAGCAATATACAATTCAGTTCGTACTCGATCGGGCTGTCGTTTTACCTTGACGGTCGGGAGACGCGGACGCGGGTGGACAAGGCGCGAGTGGTCGAGGAGCTGAGCGACGTGATCCTCAATCAGCGCGTGTCGATTGACGAGACGATCTGTTGTGTGCTGGCGCTGGGCTGGATATGCGATCGGCGGACGGAGAATGACATTGATGAGGGCGCGGTGCAGCTTGCGATCAAGACGCTCGACGAGATGAATATGTACTACACTTCGGACGAAAAGCGGCGGCTGTATAAGATGCAGTCGGTGGTGCGCAAGGTGGTGCAGGGTCAAGCGCTGAGCAAGGACGAAGAAGAATTTTTGCTGCTCAAGCTCAACGGCTTTGACTGATTGTTTGTGTCGAGGCGACGTGGAGTGACGAGGAGTGACGGAAAAAAATTTTTTCATCCCACCCACCCACCCATGAAAAAAATTTTTTCAAAATAAAAGGCGGCAGGCTCGACGGCGGGGCAGCAGGGCTCGACGGCGGGGCGGCGACTTCGACAACGGGCAGCAGGGCTCGACGGCGGGGCGGCAGGCTCGACGGCGGGGCAGCAGGTTTCGACAACGGGGCGGCGACTTCGACAGCGGGCGGCGACTTCGACAGCGGACGGCGATTTCGACAGCGGACGGCGAC
>CAMKFB010000014.1 GCA_946411735.1 uncultured Selenomonadales bacterium | reverse complement strand
CACCTGCCTTTATATCGTGTTCGTGCCGCTCGGAGCGGTGCTGCTCGGCAAAATCATTCGCCTCGAGAATTGGATCGGCGCCTTCACCGCGCTCATCGGACTGTATCTGCTCGCCGTCAACGAGGAATTATCGCTCGGCATCGGCGATGTGATCGTCTTTATGAGCTCCTTCTTCTGGACGGCGCAAATTTTGTTCATCGATCGGTTTGCGTCGCGGGTCGATGTGATCGAGCTGTCGACCGCGCAACTTTTCGTTTGCTTCGTTTTAAGCTCGATTGCCATGAGCATTTTCGAAACGCCGACGGTCGGAGCCGTGCTCGACGCTTGGTTCCCGATTTTCTACGGCGGAGTGATGTCGGCGGGCGTGGCATTCACACTCCAAATCTACGGTCAAAAATACGCCGAGCCCTCGACCGCCGCGATCCTGATGAGTTTTGAGGCGCTCTTCGGCGCGCTGTCCGGTTGGGCAATCCTCGGCGAGCAGATGAGCTCGAGAGAAATTTTCGGCTGCGCGTTGATGCTCGTCGGGATGATCGTTGCACAACTCAAATTGTCGAGAGCGCGTCAATAATAAAAGGAATATCGGCGTAAATGTCGAAAATAAGCTCGATACTGTAATGAGAGAGGGTCACACCATGGCGGATAAAGATGCGGCGATCAGACAGGCTTTGGAGGCGCTGCGCAATAAAAACAAAAGTGGGACCATGGCGGAAGACAATATGTCGATCAAGCGCGCAATCGTAACGATAAAAGTCTTCGGCGTGGGCGGCGGCGGCAACAGCGTTCTCGAGCGCATTGCCGAGAGTGATTTCCCCGATATCGACCTGGTCGCGGTCAACACCGACATCAACGCGCTGAAGTTCTCGAATATGGGCGCGATCAAGACGATACAGATCGGCGAATCGCTGACGAAGGGGCGCGGCACGGGCGGCAACGTCATGGTCGGAGAGCTGGCCGCGAAGAACGATGCCGATCGCCTGAAGAGCATGATGCTCGGCGCGGACATGATTTTCATTACGGCGGGCATGGGCGGAGGAGTCGGCACGGGCGCGGCGCCGATCGTCGCCAAGATTGCCAAGGATCAGGGCATGCTGACGGTCGGCGTGGTGACAATCCCGTTTACTTTCGAGGGCGCGCGCAAACAGCGCATTGCCAACCAAGGCATCATCAAAATGCAGTCGTACATGGACGCGCTTATCACCGTCAAGAACGACAACCTCTTGAAGCTCGAGCACAACAAGAAATTGACGGTGGTCGACGCATTTCACGCGGCGGATTCGGTTTTGCGACAGTCGATCAAGTGTATGGCAGAGATGATCCTCTCGACGGGCGTGATCAACGTCGACTTTGCGGACGTGACGACGATTTTCCGTCAGAGCGAGTCGAGCGACGCGATCCTGGGGATCGGAGTGAGCACAGTCAGCGCATTGAAGGCGGTACAACAGGCGTTGCAGACGCCGTTGATCGATAAATCGTTGAAGGGCGCGCGGGGCGTCATATTGAACATCACGGGCGACGAGAACCTGCCGATGTACGAAGTCGACGAGGCGGCGAAATATATTTTCAGTCAAACGGCGGAGGACGTCAACATCATCCTCGGGACGGTGATCGATCCGAAAATGAAGGGGAAGGTGCAGGCGACGATCATAGCGACGGATTTTGCCAACAGCCTGTCGTTGAAGGCGCCGACGATCGAGGTGCCCAAGAGCAAGGTGACGGTGTCGAACGGATTCAATCTTGAGGCGCCGAAATTTGCGCCGCCTCCGACTGCGAAGAACGACAAGCCGGGCGGCGGCTTTGCGATCCCGTCGTTTTCGCTGTTTCGACCGAAGAACGATCCGAATAAGAAATGATCGACGAAAAATTTTTCAGGACGGAACTGATGCTCGGCGCGCGGGCAATGGAGCGATTGCGCGGCTCGACGGTGGCGGTATTCGGCGTTGGAGGAGTGGGGTCGTACGCGGTCGAGGCGCTGGCGCGATGCGGGATTGGTCGGCTGGTGCTGATCGATCATGATGTGGTCGACGTGACGAACATCAATCGGCAGTTGCACGCGACGACGCGGACGGTCGGGCAATCCAAGACGGCGCTGATGCGCTCGAGGGTACTTGAGATCAATCCGTCCGCGCGGGTTGATGTGATCGACGAATTTTACTTGCCGACGGTTGACGCCGACAGGTTTTTTATCGCCCGATATGATTGCGTGGTCGATGCGATTGATACGATAAGCGGCAAGATCGGCTTGGCGGTCGAGTGCGATCGGCGCGGGATTACGCCGGTGAGCAGCATGGGCGCAGGCAATAAACTTGATCCGACGGCGTTCCGCGCGGGCGATATTTTCGAGACGAGCGTTGATCCGATCGCGAAAGTCATGCGGAAGAAACTGAAGGAGCTGGGGATCAAGCGGTTGCGCGTAGTCTACTCGACGGAGCCTCCGCGCCGCGCGGGTGCCGAAAAAATTATTGGGAGCGTCTCGTTCGTGCCTTCGGTCGCCGGCTTAATCCTTGCGGGCGAAGCCGTAAAAATCTTGGTGAGTGATTTGCTATGAATATATCCGTGCTCGGTTGCGGGCGCTGGGGGAGTTTTCTTGCTTGGTACGCCGCGCGGATCGGACACAACGTCATCCTTTGGGGGCGTCCGAACTCCGCTCGAATGGCTCAACTTCTCGACACGCGCCGCAACGACTATTTGACGTTGCCCGATTCGATCGCTTTGACTGTCGATCTCCGCGCGGCGCTCGAGACCGCCGACGTGATCATTATTTCTATCGGCGCTCAACAGTTGAGAACTTTTCTGACCGATATCCGCGCGCTCGGCGTGTCGAATAAAAAATTCGTGCTGTGTATGAAGGGGCTCGAGAGCGGCACCGGCAAGCGCTTGACGACCGTCTTCAAAGATGTGCTCGGCGACGGCAATCAAGTCGCCGTTTGGGTCGGACCGGGGCATGTGCAGGATTTTGTCAACGGCATCCCCAACTGCATGGTGATTGCTTCCGACGACGAGGAGCTCACGCGCGCGCTTGTCGATGTGTTTAAAAGCCCGCTGATCCGATTTTACTACGGGCGCGATCTGATCGGCATCGAAATCGGCGCCGCCGCAAAGAATGTGGTCGGGCTGGCCGCCGGCATGCTCGACGGGCTCAACTACACGAGTCTGAAGGGGGCGCTGATGGCGCGCGGCACTCACGAGTTATCGCGACTGATCGAGGCGCTCGGCGGCGATCGGATGACGGTCTACGGATTATCGCATCTTGGCGATTACGAGGCGACGCTGTTCTCGGCGCATTCGAATAACCGACGGTTCGGCGAAGACTTCATTCGACAAAAGCCGTTCGAAAAACTTGCGGAGGGCGTCGAGACCGTCAAGGCACTGATAAATTTGTCGGCGCAAGTCGGCACGGAACTTCCTATCTGCCGCACCGTCGACAACATCATACATCACAAAAAAAATCCGCGCGGAGAGATCGAAAAGCTCTTTTTGCGCGAGACGAAGGCTGAATAAGCGGGGGTGGGAGATTTGGAGATAGGCGACAGAATTGTTTATCCCATGCACGGAGCGGGGATCATCGCGGGCGTCGAGACGAACGAAATCGGCGGCGTGACGAAATCGTATTACGTGCTCAAAATGCCGATGGGGAATTTGAAACTCATGCTGCCGATTGACAAGATCAACGAGATCGGGCTGCGCGGCATAATAGATAAGTCGAAGGTCGAAGAGGTCAGGCGCGTGCTCGAGGAGGAGCCGGAGTTTTTGGCGGGCAGTTGGAACAAGCGCTATCACGCGACGCTCGATCGGCTAAAGAGCGGCGACATACTTGACGCGGCGGCGGTCGCGCGAAACTTGTCGGCGCAAAACGTTCGCAAGAAACTCTCGAGCGGGGAGCGACGGCTGCTCGATCTGGCGCGACAGATTTTGATCAGCGAACTGGTATTTGCATGCGAAAAATCGCCTGAGGAGATCGAGCGTCGGCTCGACGAAATTTTGGGCGTGAAGGAGGATACAGATGTTTAATTTCTCTCGAAAGGACACGGAGTTCTTTGACCTGTTCGTCGAGAACGCGAAGTACTTTCATCTCGGAGCGGTGCTGCTCGACGAGGTGATCAAGGACCCGAATCGGGCGCTGACGCGGATCGACGAGATACTCGGGCTCGAGCAAAAGGCGGATAAGATCAACGAGCGCATCTTGGAAAAACTCAACCTGACGTTCATCACGCCGATCGATCGCGAGGATATTTATTCGATCGCGTCGGAGCTGGACGCGGGCGTGGACATGCTCCAAGGGGCGCTGCAGCGGCTCATAATGTACCGCGCGGGGCATGCGACGGACAAATGCCCGATGCTGACGAATTGGATTGTCGAGAGCACCAACGAGCTGGTCAAGGCGTTCAAGCTGATGGTCGACATCAAAAAAAATCAGCGGGAGATTCTCGACGCCGTCCACCAAGTCAGCGAATACGAGAGCAAAGCGGATTTGGTCTATCGGGAGGACGTGGGCGTGCTCTTCGACGACGCTTCGCGCGACCCCGCCCATCGGACGATCCATCTGATCAAGTGGAAGGACATTCTTGACGATATCGAGCAGACGCAGGATCACTGCAAGAAAATCGGCGATATGATTCGTGGAGTTGTGATGAAGTATGCATGAGCTGCAATATTTGATGTTCACGGTCATCGTGCTGGCGCTGCTGTTCGACTTCATCAACGGCTTCCACGACAGCGCCAACGCGATCGCGACATCGGTGTCGACGCGGGCGTTGCCTCCGAACACGGCGGTGATGATGGCGGCGCTGTTGGAATTTGCGGGCGCGATGATCTCAACGGGCGTGGCGAAAACAATCGGCGGCGACATCGTAAGCTCCACGCAAATCGTCGATGAGAAGATCATTATCGCGGGTCTCTTCGGCGCGATCGTTTGGAACTTGGTGACGTGGTGGTTCGCAATGCCCTCGAGCTCGTCACACGCATTGATCGGCGGAATGATCGGCGCGGTGATGGTTTCGGTCGGCTCGACGGGCTTGAATTTTGACGGCATCGGCAAGATTGTGGTGTCGCTGATTGCCTCGCCGGTTGTTGCGTGGTTCACCGGCATCATCATAATGAACGTCCTCTTCAGGCTGTTCGGCTCGCTGAGTCCGCACACCGTCAACAACGGTTTTCGCAAGATGCAAGTACTCACGGCGGCGTCGATGGCGTTTTCGCACGGCTCGAACGACGCTCAAAAATCGATGGGCATCATCACATTGGCGCTGTTCTCGGGCGGCTTCATTTCGGAGTTCGAGGTGCCGACGTACGTCAAAATCCTTTGCGCGGCGGCAATGTCATTGGGCGTGGCGTTCGGCGGTCAGCGGATCATCAAAACGATCGGCGGCAAGATTTTCAAACTGGAGCCGATCAGCGGCTTCGCGGCGGATTTGAACTCGTCGCTGGTGGTATTCTCGGCGACGCTGCTTCACCTGCCGGTTTCGACGACGCACGTGGTGAGCGGCTCGATCATGGGAGTCGGCACGGCCAAGCGCATCAACGCGGTGCATTGGGGCGTGGCGCAACAAATGGTAATGGCGTGGGTAATGACGATCCCGTGCACGGCGGTGATGGGGGCGCTGACGTATTTCCTCGTCGACGCCATCTTCTGACGGGGCATGAAAAATATAGTTGATGCAATCTGCACGCTGATCAACCTCGGCGACAATCGTTTGAGCGGCTCTCACCTCGGCAGCAATCGGATTAATACGATCGGCTATGCTTTAGAGGATTACATAAAAAATCTTTTCGCCGACAGTTTTTATTGCTCCGAGCGTGAGCGACTCGAAAGTTGGAGTGAGACGTTTTCTTATCTCGGCAACGATGCCAATCCGCCGGACGTTATGCTTAAGGGCGGTGATGCCATTGAAGTCAAAAAGATTCAATCCAACCATGCGACGTTGGCTCTTAACAGCAGTTATCCGAAGCATACTTTGTTGAAAACCAATCCGATGCTGTCAAAGGCATGTCGCGAAGCGGAGGATTGGAGAGAGAAAGACATTATTTATGCCGTCGGCGTCGTCAACAACAATCGGGTTAAGCATTTGTGCATGGTTTACGGGCGCGATTCTCGGCATTACTTATCTGCGCATTCGCGGGATGTGACACATCGAAAATCCGTGGAAGGTCTTCGACCATATTTATCTGCGAAATGAGCAAGCGGATTTTAATTTTATGAGTATCATCAATACGGATAAGTGGATCACTTTCGACAACCGAGACAAGATCCTTGAACTTCAAGAAATTTGTTCGGCATTACGAATTAACGATGTCAAGATTCGCGATCCCGACAATCCTGCGAAATTAAATGAGGCAAAGCTCGTCAGCTTTTATTTTTGAGGTGATCGAATGCGACTGATCAGTCTGTTCAGCGGCTGCGGCGGACTCGACTTGGGCTTTGAGCGCGCGGGCTTCGACATTCCGATCGCCAACGAACTTGATCCGAGCATTTGGATGACGTACCGCGCCAATCACCCGCGGACGACGCTTGTGACGGGCGACATTCGACGGCTCCGCGCGGAGGATTTGCCTGATGAAGTCGACGGTATCATCGGCGGACCACCCTGCCAATCGTGGTCGGAGGCGGGCGCGCAACGCGGCATCAAAGACGGACGCGGTCAACTGTTTTTCGAGTACATTCGCATCCTCGAGGCTAAGCGACCGAAATTTTTTTTGGCGGAGAATGTCAGCGGCATGCTTGCCGATCGACACTCCGAGGCTGTCCGAGGTATCGTCGATCGTTTCTACCAATGCGGCTACGATGTGACAATCGATCTCGTCAACGCAAAGGATTACGGCGTCGCTCAAGAACGCAAGCGCGTTTTTTACATCGGCTTCCGACGCGATCTCGGCATCGACTTCAAATTTCCGCAGGGATCGACGGTTTTCGACGGCGACAAGTTGACGCTCCGCGATGTCATTTGGGATTTGCAATTCACCGCCGTCCCCGCCGTCAAGGGCAATACTCACAATCCGAACGCGCTCAATAATAACGAGTATTACACCGGCGGCTTCTCGACGATTTTTATGAGCCGCAATCGCGTCAAGGGCTGGGACGAACAGGCCTTCACCGTGCAGGCAAGCGGGCGCCACTGTCAATTGCATCCTCAAGCGCCGAAGATGATCGCCGTCGCGAAAGACCTCCGTCGCTTTGTCGAGGGCAGCGAACATCTTTACCGCCGCTTGACCGTCAGAGAAATCGCCCGCATTCAGGGCTTCCCCGACGACTTTCGATTCGTCTATGACAAGGTCGACGACGGTTACAAGATGATCGGCAACGCCGTCCCAATCCCGCTTGCTTATGAGATTGCCGTCGCCATCAAAAAAGCCGCTCTTGCTTGAGCGGCTGATTTTTTTGCGGCGATTGTTTCTTACAACAGTTTTTCGATCGACGGAGCGATCTCGGCGGGCTCGATCATCGGCTCGAAACGCGCGACCACATTGCCCTCCCGATCGATCAAAAACTTCGTGAAGTTCCATTTGATGCCGTCGTCCTCAAGGAACTCGGGGAAATTCTCCTTCAACGCCTTGGTGAGGATCGCCGTCAGCGGCTTCGACTCGTCAAAGCCCTCGAACTTCTTCTGCTCGGTCAGATAATTGAACAGCGGCTGCGCATCAGCCCCGCGGACGTCGCCCTTGGCGAAGATCGTAAACGACACGCCGTAGTTGTACTTGCAGAAGCTCTGAATCTCGTCGTTGGTGCCGGGGTCCTGCCCCGCAAACTGATTGCACGGAAAGCCGAGTATCTCCAGCCCGCGATCCTTGTAATCCTTGTAGAGTTTCTCCAAGCCCTCGAACTGCGGAGTGAAGCCGCACTTGCTCGCCGTGTTGACGATCAGCAGCACCTTGCCCGCGTAATCCTTCAGCGACTTGTCCTCGCCGCGTTTCGTCTTGACGGTGAAGTCGTAGACGTTCATTCAATCGCCTCCATTATCTTTTGATGCCGGTGTCGGGATAATCGAACGTGCTGCCCACGCCGAAGTGGATGATCCACTCGGGCTTGGACGGGATCGGAATCCAATAGCCGAACGATTTGCCGAACGGACCCTGATATTGCACGCAAACGGTCTCGCCGCTGTCGACCGCCTTATTGCACAGGCAGCCCCGATGATTTTCGGGCTTGCCGATCGACGAGCACTTGATCCCGACCGCCAGCCCCAACTCCGCTGCCTTTTTATTGATGGCGACCATCTCGCGGCTCTTTTGCGTGATCATGACCGGCTCGGGGAAGTTGTCGTACATCTCGTGGAAGGCGCGGATGATCTCTTCTTCAGTCATAATTTTGTCCTCTCAAGCCGGATTGAACGCGGTCTTCGGCTGACGGCAGCGCGGGCACTTCCAATCGGCAGGAAGGTCTTCGAACGCCGTCCCCGCCGGAATGCCGTGATCGGGATCGCCGACGGCGGGATCGTACACTTGACCGCAGATCGAGCAGATATACTTGCCCGTCGCCTTCGCCGCTTTGATCTCGCCGGGCGGGATCGGCTCGGGCATGTTGTCGAGATCGACCACGCGCTTCGCCTCGAGATTTTCATAGCCCAGCGGCGTGTGCGTCGAGACGTAGACCGTCGGATTTTCTCTGATGAATTGACGGACGCGCGCAAGCGTGTCAAGCGCGGCATCATAATCCTCGAACACCACGCTCAAGCGATTCTTGTAAAGCGCCTCGTCGGTGTAGGTGACGTCGCCGTGAATGATGTAATACAGCCCGCCGTCCTCGACGATGATAATCGAATTGCCCTTGGTGTGACCGGGCGCGAAAATGTAGTAAACGCCGTCGGCGATTTTCTGACTGCGCTCGAAATTTTTGTAGGGACCGTCGGTGAAATCGGTGCGGACGACGTTGGGCGTGTCGAGCTTCATGTCGTCGGCCTCGACGCGCGAGATATAAATCTTGGCGTTCGGGAACGAGCGGAGCTCACCGGTGTGATCGGCGTGCTTGTGCGTGATGAGGATTTTCGAGATTTGCTCGGGCTCGTAGCCGACTTCCTTGAGCGCCGAGACGTAATCCTTAATCCGACTGCCGAGATAAATCTGCGTCTTGTCGTCGACGACCATATCGGGCGCCTCGAGCGGCATGCCGGTATCGACCAGGATCACCTCGTCGCCGGTGTCGATCACATAATTCTGCAGCGTCGAGCGGTACTTGACGGTCGGATCGAATTTATCCGTCTCGCCCTTGCCGCCCATCGCAAACGGCTGCGTCATAAAACCGTTCTCGTAAAGCTTGACTGCCTTGATCTTCATTTTCGATTTAGGTCTGAACGCCGACTTCGGTTGACCGCACAGCGGGCACGTCCAATCGTCGGGCTCCTTGTCGATGTCGCCGACGTACTCGTAGCCGCACACCGGACAGACATAAACCTTCGCGGCGGACTTCTTCGCGCCGGCATCTTTCGGCTTATAGTTGTCGATGATCTCCGTCATCAACACGCCGTGATGCCCTTCCTGCTTTGCAAAAATTTCCATCTCGTCGGCCGCTTTGTCGAAGCCCGCCGCGCGAACTTTATCCGCAAACGCCTTGATGCTCGCCTCGCCTTTGATCTCCGCCTTCCGAACGGTCTCGACCAGCGCCCAAAAATCCTTCGGGTATTTGCCGACGAGCGTCGCGTAGAAGCCCGCGTGCACCGCCTCTTGATTCGCTGCCTCGATGAACTTTGCGGCGACCTCGTCAAGCCCCTGCTCAGTGGCCAAACGCGCCAACGCGTAGTACATCATCACACCGTTCGCCTCGCCTTGCGCCAACGCCTTGGCGTCCGCCTCGAGCGCGGTGCCCTTCACCAATCCGTGCAAACTCTCCATTCAGCTCTCCTCCTTCGCATCGATGAATAATCAATCAAAGTATAACACCTGCCGGCATCTTGTCAATTTACAATCGGGCGCTTTTGACAACAAAAAAAACCGCTCGCGCTCGAGCGGCTTGCGTTTCATCTGATATCTCTGCCCTTGACGCGACTCATAATCGCGCCCGCAATGAATTGCAAAGGCAATTGTTTTTCGACCGCGCCGGCCTCGAAAGCCGCCTTCGGCATTCCGTAAACGACGCTCGTCGCCTCGTCTTGACCGATCGTTGTGGCGCCGTTCTGTTTCATCTCGAGCAGCCCTTGCGTGCCGTCGCGCCCGATCCCCGTCAGGATCACGCCCAGCGCCGATCCGTCTTTGAATTGTCGAGCCACCGCGCGGAAGAGTACATCGACTGCCGGTCGACACGAATGCAGTCGCGGTCCATTGTGGCAATTCACTTTGATTATGTCGCCGATCCTGCTGATCGACATATGCAATTCGCCCGGCGCGATATATATCCAATTGGGCTTGGCGACTTCGCCATCGACCGCTTCCTTCGCGCGCAACTGACATTGCGTGTTCATTCGCTCCGCGAACATTTTCGAGAAGCCCGCGGGAATGTGTTGCACGACGAATATCGGCGGCAGCGGCGGACGGAGCGCGGGCAGCACGACCGACAACGCCTCCGTCCCGCCCGTCGACGAGCCGATTGCGATCACTTCGATTTTCGCCAGCGTCTTTCTGATTGTCGCCTTCGTCTCGGCGATTTTTTTTGCCGCTTGCTCCGCCATTGCCAACGCCATTCGCGCCGAATTTGTTTTGTCTGTTATTCCTGCCATGATTATCGCTCCAATCAATTCGGCCTTCAAAACCTTTTTCGTCGACTGAACGATTGAAGTTAAGCGTCACCTCGGTCGCGCGAAAATCATTCTGCCCGCCGACGTTTGCAGCGCCGACGTCACTTCGACGGATATCGTCCTGCTCAAATACCGATGCCCGTTCTCGATCACGATCATCGTGCCGTCCTCGAGATAGCCGACGCCTTGCCCCGGCTCTCGACCGTCGCGCACGACTTGCACGCGCATCGTTTCGCCCGGTACCACCACCGACTTGACCGCGTTCGACAGATCATTGATGTTGAGCACCTCGACGCCGCGCAGTTGAGCGACTTTGTTGAGATTGAAGTCGTTGGTGATGATTTTACCCTTGACCTTTTGAGCGAGACGGACGAGTTTCGAGTCGACGCCGTTGATGTCATCGAAATCGATGTTCATCACCTCGACCGTCATCTTCGACGAGTCGTCTCGGATCGATTGAAGCACATCGAGCCCGCGCCGACCGCGCACGCGGCGAAGCGCATCGGGCGAATCGGCAATGCGCTGAAGTTCCTCGAGCACGAACACGGGGATCAACAGCGTGCCCTCGAGAAAGCCCGTCCGACAAATGTCCGCGATCCGACCGTCGATGATCACGTTGGTGTCGAGCAGCTTATAGCGCTTTGCGGAGTTGGCTTTATCGGCGGACTTTTTGAGATCGACGGGCGCGGGAGTCGTCGGCGGCGTCTTTTCGACGGGCGGAGCGACGGGCTTGGGTTTGGGCTTGCTTTGCTTGACGGCGGCATCTTTATCGGCGTTTTTATTTTCGTCGGCGCGTTCGCGCGAACGGAGCACTTCCTTCAATACTTTAGGTATAAAATCAAAACTGGCGGCAATCTCGCGGCGCTTTTTGATGGTGATGTGAATGCCGAGATAGCCGAGCACGATGCTGAAAATGACGGGAATGTAATCGCCCACGACGGGGATTTTCGCGAATGAATAGCTCAGGAGATTTGCGATTATAAGTCCGATGGCAAGCCCGCACGCGCCGGCAATGACGTCGTGGATAGGCATTTTGCCGAGTTGTTTTTCGACAAACAGGGTGAAGCGGCGGAGTTTGCCAAGAAGAAACGGTGATGAGAACCAGCCGCCGAGTCCGCCGACCAGCGCTCCGACGAGAATGCAGATGAGGCTTGCGACCGTCAGCTGAAAGATGCCGAGATCGGCGTCGAGAAATTCCGTGCGGATGAACGTGGCGATCAGCGGGCTTGCGAGTTTCAATAATGCGCCGCCTGCAATTGCGAGGAAGAGAGTAAAAATGATGCGTAAAACCTTGTCAAGCATAAAATCCCTCCTTTGTTGAATGAAATCGGCGCAAGCATAACATAATCGAATGAAAAAGATATGACGCTACTTGATCTGACGGATGACGACGCGATCTTCGCCGTCGATGTCGTCGAGGCGGACGGCGATGATCTCCGATTTGGAGGTGGGGACGGATTTGCCGATGTAGTCGGCGCTGATTGGAAGTTCGCGATGCCCGCGGTCGATCAAGACGGCGAGCTGGATCATTTTGGGGCGCCCGAGATCGATCAAGGCGTCGAGCGCCGCGCGGATAGTCCGACCGGTGTAGAGAACGTCGTCGACGAGCACGACGATCTTGCCGGTGATATCGGCGCGGATGTCGGTGGAGCGCAGGATCGGTTGGGATTGGAGCGTGGTGAGATCGTCGCGATAGAGCGTGATGTCGAGGATGCCGGAGTCGGGCTTGCGCCCCTCGGATTGCTCGATGGCGGCGACGAGACGGTTGGCGATCGGCACGCCGCGCGTCCTTATCCCGACGAGAATTACGTCATCGATGCCCCGATTGCGCTCGATGATCTCATGGGCAATTCGCTCGATTGCGCGCCGCATGTCCTCGGACTCCATTACCGTGATCTTTTCAATGAACTCAGCCATAATCATTCTCCTCTCAATAATTTATCCCGCCCACCCACCCATGGCAGTTTGCAACTGCCGACGCTCGGAAGCGATCCCGCCCGCCGTCTGCAACTGCCGACGCTTTCAACCGTCTCCTCTCAATGTGTTTAATATCGACTGCATGTCTTCGGGTAGCGGCGCCTCGAATTTCATCGCCTCCCCCGTCGACGGATGCACCAACGTCAATTCCCTCGAGTGCAGCGCTTGACCGACCATCCCAAATTCGTTCCGTCGACAACCGTACACCATATCGCCCAACAGCGGATAACCCATCGCCGTCATGTGTACTCGAATTTGATGCGTTCGCCCCGTCCGCAATCTACACTCGACCAGCGTATATCGATCAAAACGCTCCAGCACTTTGAAATCCGTCGTCGCCGGCTTGCCGCCCTCGACCACCGCCATCTTCTTCCGATCGAACGGGCTCCGACCGATCGCCCCGTTGATGATCCCCGCCTCGAGCTTCACTTGTCCGTGCACGATCGCCTCGTATACTCTCCGCGCGGATTTTTCTCTGATCTGCGTCGCCAGACTTACGTGCGCCCGATCGTTTTTCGCTGCCACCATCACGCCCGAAGTGTCTTTATCCAATCGATGCACGATCCCCGGTCGCATCACGCCGTTGATCCCCGATAAATCTTTGCAATGAAACAGCAGCGCGTTCACCAGCGTCCCGTAATTCGAGTACTGCGCCGGGTGCACCACCATGCCGCGCGCCTTGTTCACCACGATCATGTCCGCGTCCTCGTAGAGAATGTCGAGCGGAATGTCCTCGGGCTGAGCAAACATCGGTTCCGGCGCCGGCTCGTCGACGATTATACAATCGCCCGCGTGCAACTTGCAATTGTTTTTCGTCACCAGCCCGTTGACCGTCACCGCGCCCCGCTCGATCGCCCGCTGCCAATGATTCCTTGAGCCCTCCAAGCGCTCGATCAAAAACAAATCCAAGCGTTGAGCGCTCCCGTCCGCCTCGAGCGTCGCCATCAAATCACCCGCCCGTTTGATTCGTTGCAGAAATCTATGAACGCCTGCGCCGCCTTCGAAACGTAGCGATCCTTCTTCCACGCCAGCCCGATGTCGACGTAGATCGGCTCCTCGAACGGGATCGATTTGATCTCCGTCGATGATATGCAGATGAAGTCGAGCAGGAACGCGATCCCCACTCCGTGCGCGACCAGCCCTTTGATTGTCACCACTTGGCTCGACTCGAGCACCACGTTCGGCGTGATGCCCCATTCCCTTAGCCGTCCCTGCAAAATCTCTCGAAGGTAGGAGCCCTCCTTCATCATTATGAGATTCGAGCGCGCAATGTCCTCTGATGTGATCGATTGCTTTTTGGCGAGCGCACCGTCGGCGGGCACGCACACCATCAATTGCGATCGGCTCATCGGCAGCACGTTGAGCGTCGACGGCACGTTGGTGATGATCACGATGCCAAAATCCAACTCGTCGCGCTCGAGCTTCTCGCGGATCGTCATCGACCCCTCCTCGAATAACAGTACGTCGAGCCCCTGATGCAAGTGCTGAAAGCCGGAGAAAATTTTTGGAAAGAGGTAAGCGCCCATCATCGGCGGTATTCCGATTTTGATCGTGCCCTTCTGCAGTTGCTTGTAATCGTTGACCTCGAGAACGGCATCTTCGATGCATCGCAACGCGGCTTCGATTCGATTCAAAAACACCGCGCCTTCGGGCGTCAACGACAGTTGCTTCTGACTTCGATCGAACAGCAATATCCCCAGCTCCGACTCAAGCTTTTTGATCGCCACGGTGATGTTGGGTTGCGATACCTTCAGCCGCTGCGCCGCCCGCGTGATGTTCTTCAATCGACTCGCCATCTGAAAGTACTCGAGCTGCCTGAGTTCCAAACTCATCACATCCTCGCAAAATCTTTTTATATTAAATCGATTGTACTACAATGGAATGATAAAGTAAAATTATTTCTGTTGACAATCGGCGCTTGATCAAAAGTGTTGCGTCGATTATAATTTCGGCTGTTAGCAACGGGAGGAGTGTTGGTCATGGCAATGAGAGGGATACGCGGCGCGACGACGGTCGACGTCAACGACAGAGAGCACATTCGACACGCGGCGCAAGTTTTGATGACGCAATTGATGTCGGCGAACCAACTTAGCGCCGATCAAGTCGGGGCGGCGATTTTTTCCTCGACGGAGGATTTGACGGCGGCGTTCCCGACCACGGGCGTGCGACAGTTGCCGACGTTTGCGATGATCCCGATGTTCGACACTCGAGAGCCGGCAGTCGAGGGGAGTCTGCCGATGTGCATTCGAGTGCTGCTTTTGGTGGACGTCGAGCGCTCGGCGCGCGAGATTCGACACGTTTACCTGAAGGGGGCGATGAGTCTCCGCCCCGATTTATTGAAAGGATGATTGATGTGAAGGGAAGATTCGGCGCTTACGGCGGTCAATACGTGCCGGAGATCGTCATGCCTGCTCTGATGGAGCTCGAGGCGGCTTACGATCGGTTCCGCGCGGAGCCGCAATTCTTATCGGATTTTGATTTCTACTTGAGGAATTACGCCGGTCGACCGACGATTTTTTACGCCGCCGACAAGCTCACGAAGCACTACGGTCGAGCGAAAATTTTTTTGAAGCGCGAAGACTTGTTGCACACCGGCGCCCACAAAATCAACAATGCGCTCGGTCAAGCGCTGCTGGCCAAGCGCATGGGCAAGACGAAAATCATAGCCGAGACCGGCGCGGGTCAACACGGCGTGGCGTCGGCGACGGCGGCGGCGCTTTTCGACATGAAGTGCACGGTGTTCATGGGCGTTGAGGATATCGAGCGGCAGAAGTTGAATGTCTTCAGAATGAAATTGCTCGGCGCGGAGGTCAAGCCCGTCAGCAGCGGCACCGGCACACTCAAAGACGCGACGAGTGAAGCGATCCGCCATTGGGCGACGCACGTTACCGACACCTATTATCTGATCGGCTCGGTCGTCGGACCGCATCCTTATCCGACGCTCGTTCGCGACTTCCAAAAATGCATCGGCGAGGAGATCCGCGCGGATTCGCTCGGGACTTTCGGTCGGCTGCCGGATTATGTGGTGGCGTGCGTGGGCGGCGGCTCGAATGCGGCGGGTACTTTTTACGACTTTCGAGATGAGCCGTCGGTCAAAAAGATCGGCGTCGAGGCGGGCGGTCGGAGCGACGGTATAGGCGACAACGCCAAAACTTTGTCCGGCACGGGGCGCCCGGGCGTGTTGCACGGCGCCTACAGTTACGTCCTTCAGACGGAGGTCGGTCAGATTATCGAGGCGTATTCGATCTCGGCGGGCTTGGATTACCCCGGCGTCGGACCCGAGCACTCCTTCTTCAAAGACGCGGGCGTAGTCAAATACGTCGCCGTGACGGATCAAGAGGCGCTCGACGGCTTTAAGAGATTGTCGCGGATCGAAGGGATCATTCCGGCGATGGAGAGCGCGCATGCGATCGCGTATCTCGAAAAGTTGATGCCCTCGACGATGCCCGATGAGGTCGTGGTGGTATGCTTGAGCGGGCGCGGCGATAAAGACGTGCAGATGGCGGCGCGCGCGATGGGCGTCGAAATTTGATCGGAGGCGAGAACGATGACGCGCTTGGAAAAAAAATTATCGGCGTTGCGAGCCGACGGTCGAAAGGGCTTATTCATATACATCACGGCGGGCGCGCCGGACGTCGAGACGAGCGTGCGGGCGATGCTGGAAGCGGAGCGCGCGGGCGCGGACGTAATCGAGTTGGGCATCCCGTTCAGCGATCCGTTGGCGGACGGTCCGGTGATACAGGAGTCGTCGTCATTGGCGGTGCGCAACGGCATGACGACCGGCGGCGTGCTCGAGCTCGTTCGACGGATCAGACGCGAGTCGGAGATGCCGCTGGTGGCGATGGGCTATATCAATAATCTGCTGAGCTACGGTTTCGACGGACAAAAAGTGTATGACGGCTACGAAAAATTTGTGGTCGACGCGAAGGCGGCGGGACTCGACGGCGTAATCCTCCCCGATGTGCCGCATGAGGAAGCGGGTTCGATGCGCGCGATCAGTCGTCGCAACGAGTTTCATCTGGTCGAGTTCATCACTCCGATCACGACGGTCGAGCGCATGCGCGAAACGTGCTCGGAGGCGGACGGATTCATCTATTGCGTGTCGAACACGGGCGTGACGGGCGTCAAGAAATTGGATTTCGGCGTGATCAATCGGGTGGCGCGCGCGGCTCGACAATTCACATCGATCCCGATGGCGGTCGGATTCGGGATCGGCGACGCGGAGTCGGCGGTGGCGGCTGCGGTCGAGACCGACGGCGTGATAGTCGGCAGCGCGGTCGTTCGACGCCTGCTCGACGGCAAGTTCGATGAGGCAATGGCGCTGATCCGATCGATGCGCGCGGCGCTCGATCAAAACTATCACCGTTGAGCGAATGTGAGCGGGCGCCGAAAGGTTCTAAAGGCGGTAGCCTTTAAAGGGCGGGTGGGCGGGATAATGATTTTAGGCGAACTGTTCAAGTACAGAGACGGCTGCATGGGCTTTGCGATCCTCTGGATAATGTTTTTCCATTGCGCCGCCACCGTCGACCTCGAGCCGCTTCACACGCTCAAGATGATCGGCTACGGCGGCTCCGACATTTTCATATTCGCGTCGGGCATCGGCTGTTGGCACTCGCTCAACAAAAATCCCGACGCCCTTTCTTTTCTCGAGCGCCGCGCCCGCCGCATCCTTCCAACGTGGTGGACGTTCGTCGTCATATGGTGGCTGCTTCTCGACGAGCAGGGCTTTGACTTCCCTTGGCGCGCGTTTTTCGGCAACGCACTCCTCGTCCAAGACTACATCGACTGGCATTACTCCTTCAATTGGTATATGAGCGCATTGCCCGCGCTGTATCTTCTCGCGCCGTACTTTTTCGAGTTCTCCGCGCGGAGCCGCTTCGCGACGGTGACGGCGGCGCTTTTGATATTGACGGTGCCGTTCCTCGACCACGATTACTTGGTGCTGATGACGCGGCTGCCGATATTCTTTTTGGGATTTTGCATCGCCGCCCGACGGGATTCGCTCATCACCCGACGATCGATAATCGTCTTGACGGCGTTGACGGCGGTCGGCTTTTCGATCCTGATCGGATTGACAAAAACGTTGACGCCGCTGACGATGGCGCGCTTCGGATTGTGGTGGTACCCTTTCCTGTTGATCACGCCCGGGCTGTGTTTGTTGCTGTCGATGGCGATGCGCCGATTGCCGCCGCTCGAAAAAATTCTTACGCCGCTCGGCGGGCTGTCATTCGAGATATATCTGGTGCACATCATGCTGTGGCACGTCGCCAAGCATCATTGGGGGCTCGACGGCACGAGTTGGTCGATGTGGTTTGCGGCGTCGATCGTCGGCGCGCTCGGGCTGAGGTCGACGGTAAAAATTTTAATCGGGAGGCGTCTCAATTGAAATTGATCTCGTGGAATGTGAACGGATTGCGGGCTTGCCTGAAGAAAAATTTTATGGAGTCGTTTGCGGCGACGGACGCGGACATTTTCATGGTGCAGGAGACGAAAATGCAGCCGCAGCAGGCTTTGCTTGAGCTCGACGGTTATCGGCAATATTGGAACAGCGCCGAGCGCAAGGGATATTCGGGGACGGCGCTCTTCACTCGTCTCGAGCCGATCGATGTGACGTTCGGGATCGGCATCGACGAGCACGATCACGAGGGGCGAGTGATCACGGCGGAGTTCGATGAGTTTTATGCGGTGAATATTTATACGCCGAACGCGGGGCGGGAGCTTGCACGGTTGGGCTATCGAATGGAGTGGGAGGATGCGTTTCGAGAGTATTTGATTGCGCTCGACAAAAAAAAGCCGGTCGTAGTCGGCGGCGATTTAAACGTCGCGCGCAATCCGATCGACTTGAAAAATCCTTCGGCGAATCATCACAATGCGGGCTTCACGCTCGAGGAGCGCGGCAAGCTCGAGGAGCTTTTGAGCGCGGGCTTTATCGATACGTTTCGAGTGATGCATCCGAAGGAGGCGGGCGCTTATACTTGGTGGAGTTATATAGGTCGGGCGCGGGATCGCAATGCGGGTTGGCGGATCGATTATTTTTTGATGTCGGCGCGCTTGAAAGAGAAGATCGTCGACGCCTCGATCAAAAGATCGATCCTTGGCAGCGACCATTGTCCCGTCCAACTTATATTTCAATTTTGACCCTTAACCTTGGGGCTTGGAAAAAAATTTTTTCATCCCGCCCACCCACCCTTGAAAAAAATTTTTTCAAAATAAAAGACGCCGACGACGCAGGGTGGGATCGCGTTCTCTGTTGGGCGCCGCGCTCGGTGGGTGGGAGCGTCGGCGGCGCCAAATATAAATGGACGGGCGAGGAGGTAAAATTATTGGCAGTTGCGCCGAGTGAGCTCGACCAGCCCGAGCGGCGTCATGTCCACGACGTGCACTCGTTTGCGATCCTTCAGCGCCTCCGCACGCAAATACTCCATCAGCTCTTCGCGTTGCTCCGCGCGGTTCATATCAATGAAGTCGATGATGATGATCCCGCTGATATCCCTCAGTCGTAACTGCTTGAGGATCGCCTCCGCCGCCTCCAGATTCGTTTGAAACACCGTCTCCGACAGATTGCTCCCGCCGTAAAATTTCCCCGTGTTGACATCGATCACCGTCATCGCTTCGGTCCGATCGATCACGATCGCTCCGCCGCTCGGCAACTCGATCTCCCGCGCGGAGATTTTTTTTACTTCCTCCTCGAGCCCGAACGCCTCGAATATCGGCTCCGCCCCGTCGTAATGCTCGAGCCGCGCCGCGCATTGCGGCATCAAATCCTTCACCATCGACAGCGCACGCACGTACATCTTCCGATTGTCGAGCACAAACCGCTCAAGCTCATCACACAGCTCCTCGCGCATCACCCGACTCAACAGATCATTCTCGCTGTAGATCAATGACGGCGACTTTTTTTTATCCGCGCCCGCCGCAATCGCTTGCCACCGCTCATGCAGTCGCTCGACTTCCTCCGTCAGCTCCTCGTCCGAGCAATCCGCCGCCGCCGTCCGCATTATCAAGCCGCAATCCGCCGGACGCAACGTCGCCGCCAATTTGAACAGCCGATTGCGCTCCGCGTCTCCCACCTTGTGTGACACGCCTATGCTTTTCGAGTTCGGCAACAACACCAGGCTCCGCCCCGGCATCGACAACATCAGCGTCGCGCGCGGTCCCTTCGTTCCGACCGCCTCCTTCTCGATCTGTATCAGCACATCGCCGTCGATCTCGAGCGTAGGGACTTTTTTCCGACCGAACTGCAGGAACGCATTTCGCTCCGTGCCGATGTCGACAAACGCCGCCTGCATGCCCGGCAAGATGTTTTGCACCCGCCCCTTGTAAATGTTGCCGATCAACTTCGGCTCCTCCTCGTCGGCAACGTAATAAGAAACAAGCGCCCCGTCCGAAAGAACGGCGGCGCGCGTCTTTTTCTGCGTATGATTGATAAGAATCGTCTTCATTCAATACTCCGCTCGGTTCAGTGTTTGAACATGTAAGTGTAAATCATCAGCCCGATTACGCCCGGCACGCCGAATGTCCCCGCGATGAAACAGTGGATGAACGTGATTTTGATTGTGATCAGCCCGATCATATTGATGACGTAGAGCATTATCGCGCCGATTGCGCTGTTGATGAGCAGCTTGAAAAGCAGTTGAAACGGCAGCGTCAGGATGTTGACGACCGTCACGATGACGACCGCGCCGACCACCGCGCCCGCCACGTATTCTATCAATTGAGTATTCATCAGCCCACTCCTTCAAACGACGATGCGATTTTCGATTGCCTTGGTCAACGTCAGAGAATCCGTCGAATAAAAATCCGTGCCGATCGGCAGCCCGCGCGCAAGTTTCGTCACGCGAACGCCCGCCGGCGTCAATATCCTCGAGATGTACAGCGCCGTCGCGTCGCCCTCGACCGTCGGCTCGAATGCGATGATGATCTCTTTGACATCCGTCGCGCCGACGCGCTCTATCAGCTCCCGCAATCGAAGATCCTCTTGCGTCACGCCCGACAGAGGCGAGATCAAGCCGCCCGTCACATGATATTTTCCCTTGAAACAGCCGACGCGCTCGATCGAATCGAGATCGCGCGTGTCTTTGACGACGCAGATCGTCGTCGCGTCGCGCGTCTCCGAAGAACAGATGTCGCACACTTCCCGATCGCTGTCGATCGTCCGAAAACACGTCGCGCACGGATGCGTCCGCGCCTTGATGTTTTGAATGTTGTCAGCGAGCGTCCTTATGTCGGCGTCGTCGAGACTGACGATGTAATAAGCCAGTCGCGTGGCGCTCTTGCGCCCGATGCCGGGCAATTTTTGAAGCGACTCCGTCAAGGCAGTCATTGCCTTAGAGTTCATCTCATTTACCGAAAATATTTCCGAGCCCCGGGAGCGCGTTGAGCGCCGGACCCGCCATCGCGCCCATTTGCGCCTCTACCTTCTTGTCGACTTGAGCGTTGGCGGAGTTGATCGCGCTCAAAACCAAATCCTCAATGACCGTGACGTCGCCGTCGGCAACGAGATCGGGATCGATTTTGATGCTCTGCACCACCTTCTCGCCGTCGACCGTGACGACCACGGCGTTGCCGCCCACCGACACCGTCGTCAGCTCGGCTTTGAGTTTCGCCTTTTGCGCCTCGAGATTTTTTTGAAGTTCCTGCGCCTTCTTCAACAGTTCGTTCATATTGAACTTCGGCGGTTGTGCCATGACAATTCCTCCCTTAAATCGAATTTATTCGTCCGTCTCGACGACTTCAAAATCTCCGAACAGGTCTTGCGCGACCAATGTCGCTTTTCGAGATTTGGGCTTCATCCGCACAATCTTCGACGCGAGACTCCTATTGTTATCGGGCGGCGGCTCGATCGTCCGTACCTCGATCGCGACCGTTTTTTGGAGCAAGCGGTTGACGATATCGCCGATTTGTTTTCGATACGTCTCGTCGAACGACTTGCGATTGAAATCGGTTTGAAACGTCAAGATGAGCTTGTCCGCGGTCAGCTCCGCCGACTTGACCATCTCCAGCATCGACTTGAGATTGGCGCGCTTACCCTCACTGCAATATCTTTTGAGACACGAAATTACGCGCGTGCCCATATCTTTTTCCGGCGAGTTGCCGAGCTCGTCGCGCATCTTATCGAGCGGATCATCGACGGGCGGTTTTTGTTCGACGGGCGGGCTTGACGGTTGAGCGCTTGACGGCTGAGCATCCGTCGAGCGAATCCCGCCGACGACGATCGGCGCAATATCGGATGCGAGTTTCAGTAATGTTGTCTCGAGAATGATGTCGGCGATCCCCGAGGCGCGCATTTCGACGGCTGCTTTGCGGAGCAATTCGATCATTCGATCGAGGAAATAAAATTCTTCCGATTGTGCGTTGTCGAGCTTCGTGATCAGATCGCGCGCCCGCGTGATGATCTCCTCTGCGAAGTCGAGCGCCGTGATCCCCGACGCCAACACTTTTGCGTTGAGCATCGATATTTTCAGGCGATCTTTCGAGCGGATTGCGTTTATGAGATCGTCGAGATCGGAATCGGCGACCAGCCCGAGCGTCTCATCGACAAGTTCGAGCGTCAAAGTCTTTTGGTCAATCATCGAATAGCACTGGTCGAGCAATGTCAACGCGTCGCGCATTGAGCCCTTCGCAAGCCGCGCTAGTTTGCGCGCCGCCTCATTTTCGATCTCGAGCTCCAAATGCCCGCCGACGCGGATGAGATAATCGGCGATCCGCTCTTGCGCGATCAGTTTGAAGTTAAGAATTTGGCAGCGCGATCGGATCGTCAACGGTACTTTATTATATTCCGTCGTGGCAAGAAAAAAAATGACGTTATCGGGGGGCTCCTCGATCAGCTTTAGGATCGAGTTGACGGCCTCGAACGAGAGCATGTGAACCTCGTCGATGATAAACGTCTTGACGCGCGATTGCATAGGCGCCATATAAACGGTCGAGAGCAGCCGGCTGATGTCCTCGACGGAGCGGTTGGAGGCGGCATCGAACTCGACGTTATCCGTCGAGCGACCGAAATTCAGGCAGGCATCGCACTTGCCGCAGGGGATGTCCTTGGCGGCGATCGATTTGCCTTCCGCGCGGGCGGTCTCGACGGCGTCACAGTTGACCGCCTTGGCCATCAGGCGGGCGGTTGAAGTTTTGCCGGTGCCGCGGGTGCCGACGAGCAGGTAGGCGTGAGCGAGGCGATTCTGATTGATGGCGCGTGTAAGCGGCAGGCTGATGTGATCTTGACCGACGAGTTGAGCAAGATTCTTCGGTCGAGTACGCGTATAAAGAGCTTCATATGCCATGATGATGCCTCGCTTCCTATGAAAAAAGGGCACGTCGAGCGCACCCTCCGTGATTCGCCAATCGTCAGCACAAAGGCTCAGTCCCAAGCCCGAAGCTGCCGAAGTCGCAAAGTACTCTCGTTGCTGCATCAGCCCTGGCGAGATTGCCGATTCGGTAATAATGTTCGGAAAAACTGAACCCCTGTGCTCACGATTGAGCACGATGAATGGCGGAGAGCAAGGGATTCGAACCCTCGGTACGCTATCAACGCACACACGATTTCCAGTCGTGCTCCTTAAACCACTCGGACAACTCTCCGCAGGAACGGCTATAGTCTACACTTTCGATTGGGCAGTGTCAAGAAAATTTTTCCCGCCCGGCCGTTGGGAGCGAATTAAAATATCTCTTCGCGATTGACGTAGATAAAAAACTTTCCAACGTCCGACATCATCAAAAAGCCTCCGATATCGCCGCTCAATTCTCCGCAGCGCGGCGGCTCCGGCTCCTCCTCGAGCCCCCGCCGCGTCGCCGCCTTCACCGCAAAATGTCCCACGAACACGTTCAGCAGCTCCGACATCGCATCAAAGCCGTCCTCTAACGTCTCAACGCAGTCGTCGTAGCGCGTCGCCAATCGCATGAACGTCCGCTCGTCCGCAAAAATGCCCGTCACCGCCGGCACGTCGCCGATTAACGCCACGCTCGATCCGATCTCTTCGTGATAATCAAATTCCGTCGGCGGCAAAATGATCACCGTCGCGTTGAGCACATCCGACAAAAACATGTGCAGATCCCGCATCAGGTCGATCGCGAACGGAAAATCCACCGCCAAGCGCTCACGCAGCCGCTCGTAATATATCGTCAGCATCCGCTCCAGCGGCGGCACCTGCAAGTCATGATATTCATTCAGGAGTCGCTCGAGCTTCAAAAAATTCGCCAGCCCGTTATTCATCAGCGCTTGCGCCAGCCTAATCGATTGTCCGACTTTGAGCTCCTCCGCGCGGAGCGCTTGACGCGGCGTGATCAGCGTCCGCACTCGATCGTCGATCGAACGGATCGTCTCGCCGATCGAAGCGAATTTCTTGCCGTAAGTCGAGCGAAACAGATCCGTCAGCTCCTCCGCCGACACCAACTGAAGAAACAACGCCTCCACCGCCAATGTCGGCTCCGCGCTTTTGGTCGCCGCGATCAGCCGCGCCGATTGCTCCTCGCTCAAGCGGTGCTCATTATACAGGTATTGTCCGAAGTCATGGCTTTTCATCGGAGTTCGCCTCTTTGTCGAGCGCCTCTCGTTTTGATTTTTCGCGTCGGATCGTCTCGACCACTTTGACGAGTTGCTCCTTTGAATAGGGCTTTTGAATGAAATCGAGCGCGCCCATTTTGAGTGTCTGCATCAGTTTTTGCGGCGTTCCCGCCGACGACAGCATGATGATCGGCACGTTCGGACTGACCTCCCGAATGATCTGAAGAGTCTCGACGCCGCCGACTTCCGGCATTACGATATCGAGCAACACGCCGTCCGGCTCGTGTTGAAGATCGAGCATAATCGCCTCTTTGCCGTTAGCGGCCTCTATGACTTCGCAACCGAGCGCCTCCAAATCCGCGCGGAGCTTTCGTCTCAACGTCCGCGAGTCGTCGGTTATGAGTATTCTCAGTTTGTCTTCGTTGTCCATCATCACTGCCTCCGTTCGTCGCAAGTTCAGTGGTAATGTAGCAAAACTCGCCGTCAAAGTCAATAGTTGCGGCGTCAATCGCGCCGTCGTATAATGTCTCGAGACTGGAGGGATGTTATTTGAGCGATATCAGATCGAGGTTACGCGGAGCGCGGCGGATCGTGGTCAAGGTGGGCACGAGCACGTTGACGCACGCGGCGACGAGCGGGCTGAATTTTTTTCGTATCGATCGATTGATCCAAGAGATAGCCGATCTGCACAATTCGGGGCGGGAGATCATTTTGGTGACGTCGGGAGCGATCGCGGCGGGGATCGATCGAATGCGATTGAAAAAAAAGCCCGACACAATCCCAGAAAATCAGGCGTTGGCGGCGATCGGTCAAGGAGTGCTGATGCATGCTTACGAAAAAGTGTTTGCCGAGTACGGCAAGACGATGGCGCAACTGCTGTTGACAAAGGCGGATGCCGCCGACGCCCACGCTCGAGAGAACTCGCGCAACTCGTTGATGGCGATCCTCAGGATGGGGGCGATCCCCGTGATCAACGAGAATGATGCGGTGGCGGTCGACGAGATCAGGATCGGCGACAACGATAATCTGTCGGCGATCGTGGCGACGCTGATCGACGCGCAACTGTTGATCATCTTGACGGACATCGACGGATTTTATACCGACAATCCGAAGTTGAATCCGTCGGCGCAACTGCTTGACAAGATCGATGAGATCACGCCCGAGATCGAGCGGCTTGCCGGAGGTCCCGGGACGAAGTTGGGCACGGGCGGGATGTACACGAAGGTCGCCGCCGCCAAGATTGTGAGCGCGGCGGGCATTCCGATGGTGATCGCGCCCGGCAGCGAGCTCAACGTTCTTCGGCGAGTGGTCGGAGGCGATCGGATCGGAACGGTTTTCGCGGCGAAAGATTAAGCGTCAATGAAAAATTTAATCAAAATTTAATGCGGCGCTAATTACAATGCAAGAAACGCAGGTTATAATGTTACAAGCAACAGGGAGGTGTGCGATGATGAGAGCGGCGATGATGATTGCAGTGCTGGTGATCGAATTGTTGAGCGGCTCGATGATCGAAGCGCAACCGCTCACCCCAAGCGTTGAGCGCGAATCGCTGTACGGTTTGCCGTTCAATCGTCCGCCGTATTACAGACGCGGTCCGCGCCCTCCGGCAGTCAGAGAACACGAAAGATATTATCGTCCGGGGAAAAGGAAAGTTCACAGACCGTTCGAGCGTGAGAGCTATTGGATGTCGCCGGCGGCGCCCGCGTTGAGCGGATTGACGGTCGATCCGGAGAATTTTGATGCCGATGAGCAGAGTTTTTGGGATAAGTTTCGAGACTCTGTGATGAAAGATAAGCCCGCTCCGGCGGAGCCGCCGAAAGTTGTGGATCGCAAGCCAGTTGATCCTCCGAAGGAATCGGAAAAACCAAAGGAAGTGGAACGGCGCGCATTGACTGTGAAAGCCGATTTTTAAATTGTTTTCTCCGGACGGCAGTTTTTAAATTTTTTTCCGCCGTCACGACCGAATGAAGGTCGGACTCCGAAGCGGGGGAGTGTCCTCACCTCCGCGCGGAGTTTTTTTTTTGACATCGAAGCGTCAAACCAATATAATTGCGGGCATATCGACAGGGGGATGATAAATTGAAATACATGACGGGCAATGAATTGCGCGAGGCGTTTCTGAAGTTTTTCGAGCAGAGGTGCGGGCATTTGCGATTGCCGTCGGCGTCGCTGATCCCCGAAAACGATCCGACGCTGTTGATGATCGGAGCGGGCATGGCGCCGTTCAAAGCGTTCTTCACGGGCAAAGTCAAGCCGCCGCGCGTAAGAATAGCGACGTGCCAACGGTGCGTGCGGACGGGCGATATCGAGAACGTCGGACGGACGGCGCGGCATCAGACGTATTTCGAGATGCTCGGCAATTTTTCGTTCGGGGATTATTTCAAGGAGAGCGCGATCCCTTGGGCGTGGGAGTTTTTGACGGAGGTCTGCGAACTTCCGCGCGAAAAATTGTGGGTGTCGATTTATCCGAAGGACGACGAGGCGGAGGCGATCTGGCTCAAGCAGCCCGGGCTGACGAAGGACAGGATTGTGCGGCTGGAGGATAATTTTTGGGAGATTGGTCCCGGTCCGTGTGGTCCCGATTCGGAGATTTACATTGATTTGGGGGAGGAGCGCGGTTGCGGTCGAGCGGATTGCGCGCCCGGGTGTGATTGCGATCGGTTCCTTGAGATATGGAATTTGGTTTTCACGCAATACGATCGAACGGAGGACGGGCAATACGTCCCGCTGGCGAAAAAGAACATCGACACGGGCGCGGGGCTCGAGCGGCTTGCGTCGGTGTTGCAGCACAAGATGTCGAATTTCGAGACGGATTTGTTGTTCCCGATCATCGAGTACACGTCGAAAGTGAGCGGCGTCAAATACGGTGACGATCGTAAAAAGGATATTTCATTGAAGGTGATCGCCGACCACGCGCGGAGCATGGCGATCATGGTGATGGACGGAATCCTGCCGTCGAACGAAGGGCGCGGCTATGTGCTTCGGAGGATATTGCGTCGGGCGATCCGTCACGGGCGGATGCTCGGGATCAAAGATGCATTTCTTGAGGGCGCGGTCGATGCGGTTGCGAAAATTTATGACGGCGCGCCGGATTTCGACGGACTTGCCAACAATCGCGAATATATAAAGAAAGTGATCCGTCTCGAGGAGGATCGTTTTGCGGCGACGCTGGCTCAAGGCATGGAGATGCTAGGTCGGGAGATCGATGCGGTCAAAGCGGACGGCAAAAAGGTTCTCGACGGCGCGATCGGCTTCAGGCTTTACGACACATACGGATTCCCGTTCGAGTTGACGGCGGAGATTCTCGACGAGAACGGTCTTGAGCTCGACAAGGAGGGCTTTGATCGGGCGATGAATGATCAGCGCCAACGTGCTCGGGCGGCTCGAGCGGAAAATCAGCGGTTTGATGTACCGGATTTATCGGGGATTGATGTGAGTCATTTGACAGTCGACGAGTCGGCGGTCGAGTCGAAGGTTGCGGCGATATGGAAGGACGGCGCGCTGGTCGACGAAATACACGACGGCGACGAGGCGGGCATAATCTTGGAGACGACGGCGTTCCACGCGGAGGGCGGCGGACAAGTCGGCGACGAGGGGCAACTGATCAGCGAATTGGGGCGGATCAGAGTGTCGAACGCGAAGAAGTTGCCGGACGGGACGGTATATCAGATATCGTACGTTGAGGAAGGGCAATTGAAAGTCGGCGACGCGGTTAAGATCGCGATCGATCGGGAGAAAAAATTGAGCTCCGCGCGGAATCACACGGCGACGCACCTGTTGCAGGCGGCGCTGCGCAAAGTGGTCGGCGATCAAGTGCATCAGGCGGGCTCGTTGGTTACGCCGGAGCGGTTGCGCTTCGACTTCTCGAATTTCGAGCCGGTGACGGATCAACAGTTGGCGGACGTTGAGGAGCTTGTCAACGAAGAGATTTTGAAGAGTGACGACGTCGGGATCGCGCAGATGCCGATCGACGAGGCGAAGAAACTGGGCGCGATGGCGCTGTTCGGCGAGAAGTACGGCGACATCGTCCGCGTGGTGACGGTGCCGAATTTCAGTTGCGAGCTTTGCGGCGGCTCGCACGTCAAGAACGTCGGTCAGATCGGTCGGTTTAAGATCGTGAGCGAAACGGGAGTCGCGGCGGGCGTTCGGAGGATCGAGGCGATCACGGGGCGCGCGGCGTTGGCGGATGCGAATCGGCAATCGGAGATGCTGTCGACGGTGGCGACGCTGTTGAAGTCGACGGTCGAGAATGTGCCGAATCAGATTGAAAAGGTGTTGGCGGACAATCGAGCGATGAAAAAACAGCTCGACGAAGTGCACGCGATCGAGGAGAAGGCGGACGCTCAAAAATTGCTGATGGGCGTGGAGGAGATCGGCGCGGTGAAGTTCGTGGCGGGCAAGGCGAACGCCAAGGATATGGACGAGCTTCGGAGCATGGCGGACTTCATCAGCAACAATCTCGAGACGGGCGTGGTGGTATTGGCGTCGGTCAACGACGGGCGCGTGAGTCTGGTTGCGAAAGCCGATAAGGCGGCGGTCAAGCTCGGGATCAACGCCGGCAAGATCGTCAAAGAAGCGGCGAAGGCAGTCGGCGGCGGAGGCGGCGGTCGCCCCGATATGGCTCAAGCGGGCGGCAAAAATCCCGATGCATTGCCTAAAGCGTTCGAGGCGGCAGAGCAAATCGTCCGCCAACAGTTGGGGTGAATTGCGTTGACTGTTCCTTCGATCTCGGTGATTATACCAATGTACAATGCCGAAAAATACATTGACCATTGTCTTCAAACGATCAACGCGCAGACCTTCAAAGATTTTGAGGTGATCGTCGTCGACGATTGCTCCACCGATCGCTCCGTTGAGATCGTCGAGGAGTTTGTAAAAAACAATGGGGGCGGCGACCGATTCAAACTTGTCAAGCTGCCCGAGAACTCCGGCATGGCTGCCATCCCACGCAATGTCGGGCTCAGACTCGCGCGCGGAATTTATGTGACGTTTGTTGACGCCGACGATATGATTAAGCCTGCCGCGCTCGAAATTCTCAACAGTGCCGCCGTCAAGACCGACGCCGATGTCGTGCACTCCGAGGGCTTTCTCGTTCCGAGCGTTGTTAAGGGCGCGTTGTACAATGTCAAATATATGTCTTATCAAGCGCTGCCTCGCGTTCAAACCTTGACGGTCGAGACTGATAATATCGCCGAGCGCGTCGAGCGGTTTTGCAAATACGGCTACCATTGGAATGTGTGGAGCAAACTGTTTCGCCGAGATTTTTTGATTGAAAATCGGCTCGAGTTCGTCAACGCCCGCACCGTCGAGGACATGATTTTCGTCTTCGATTGCGTGTGTCGCGCGAAGCGCTACGTCCGCATCCCGAAAGCCTTCTACGTTTATCGGTTGCACAACGAGTCGATCACGCGCTCCACGCTCACACTCGAGCAGCAGGTTAAGCGCTATGTCTCATCGTTGGTGCGCGGCTTGAAGGCGCTCGACCGTTCGATAAGCCGGCAAAAGTTCTTCGTCGAAAATCCGAAGTACAAGATGATGGCGATCCAATTCTTTCTCGAGTTGCATATGAGCGGCGAACATCAACTGTATCTGCAGCATCCGCCGCACGAGATTGAGCCGCTGATCCGCGCGGAGCTTGAAAAAGAATCGCTTGACGGGGCGGCGATCGTGACGAGTTATCTGCTCAATGTGGCGGCGGAGTTGCGGCTCCGATTGATACGGGCTCAAAATAAATCGTCTTGAGAGGTGAGAGTATTGACGATACAAGCGGTCTTGCGCCGCGCGGAAGATTTTTTGACAGCGAATAACATCGACGACGCGCGGCTCGACGCAGAAGTTTTGCTCGCGTACGTGCTCAAGATGCGGCGGCTCTACCTTTACGTTCATCTCGATCTCGAGCTCGACGACGACGATATCAACGCCTACAAAAATCTCATCCGCCGTCGAGTGTCGCACGTGCCGGTCGCTCAACTGATCGGCGTCAAAGAATTTATGGGGCTCGAGTTCGATGTCACGCCCGATGTGCTCGTGCCGCGCCCCGAGACGGAGCTGCTAGTGCAGACCGCCGTCAAACTTCTCGAGCGCCGTCAAAAGCCGTCGACGATCGCCGATATCGGAACGGGCTCCGGCGCGATTGCCGTCTCGATCCTTCACTGTCTCGACCACATCAACGCCGCCGCTGTCGATATCAGCCCCGCCGCGATCGCTGTCGCGCGCGCCAACGCCGTCAAGTTCGATGTCGATGATCGGATAAATTTTTGCGTCGGCAATCTCCTCGAGCCGCTGAGCGGCAAAAAATTCGACGCGATCATTTCCAATCCGCCGTACATTCCGACCGCCGTCATCGACGAACTTCAACCGGAGGTCGCTCGAC
Source organism: uncultured Selenomonadales bacterium (assembly GCA_946411735.1). Classification (GTDB taxonomy): domain Bacteria; phylum Bacillota; class Negativicutes; order Selenomonadales; family Selenomonadaceae; genus Quinella. The sequence goes on along the minus strand of CAMKFB010000014.1, from coordinate 11,763 downwards.
ACGAGCCGCGCATTGCGCTCGACGGCGGCTCCGACGGGCTCGACTGTTATAAAAAAATTATCGGCGGCGCCGCTCAACTCCTAAACGACAACGGATTCATCGCGCTCGAGATCGGCATCGATCAAGCACACGCCGTCAAAAATCTGCTCGACGACACCGGTCAATTCGGCGCCGTTGACATTGTTCGCGATTTGAGCGGCATTGAAAGGATTGTTCTCGCACACAAAAAATGAATACACAGCTGATAAAGATTTCAAGCGCCGACGACCCCGTCATCGCCAAGGTCGGCAATCTGATAAGAAACGGCAGGCTCGTCGCCTTCCCCACCGAAACCGTTTACGGGCTTGGCGCCAACGGGCTCGATTCGAGCGCCTGCCAAAAAATTTTCGACGTCAAGGGGCGCCCGCCCGATAAGCCGCTCACGCTGCACGTCTCGAGCGTCAAGATGCTCGGATTCATCGCCGTCATCACGCCGATCGCCGAGCGTCTCATCGAAACGTTTTTGCCGGGACCTCTCACGCTGATCCTGCCCAAGCGCCCGAGCGTGCCGGATGCGATTTCGCGCGGGCTGCCGACCGTCGGAGTTAGATTGCCCGCAAACGATATCGCTCGAGCGCTGATCGATGCTTCGGGCGTGCCAATCGCCGCTCCGAGCGCAAATCTTTCGGGGCGTCCCGCGCCCGCGACCGCTCAAGCCGTTCTAAGCGATCTCGACGGCAAGATTCCTTTGATACTCGACGGCGGCGCCTGCAGGATCGGGCGTTCATCGACTGTGGTCGATGTCTCGACGGAGGATTGGCGCGTGGTTCGTCCGGGGCTGATCACGCGCGCGATGTTGGCGGCGGCAATAAAATTTTAAGGAGCTGATCTCATGAACGAATTGCAGAAAGTTGATCCCCAAGTCTTTGCGGCGATCGAAGGCGAGCTCAATCGGCAGCGCGACAAACTCGAACTGATTGCGTCGGAGAATATCGTCAGCCGTGCGGTGCTCGAGGCGCAAGGCAGCGTCTTGACGAACAAATACGCCGAAGGTTATCCCGGCAAGCGATATTACGGCGGTTGCGAGTATGTTGATGTGGTCGAGCAGCTTGCGATCGATCGCGCGCGCGAACTGTTTCAATGCGAATACGCCAACGTCCAGCCGCACTCAGGCGCGCAGGCGAATATGGCGGTGTTCTTCGCGTTGCTCAACCCGGGCGACACGGTGATGGGTATGAATTTGACGGACGGCGGACATTTGACGCACGGCAGTCCCGTCAATATGAGCGGCAAGTATTTCAACATCGTGCCGTACGGCGTCAGTCGCGAAACCGAGACGATCGATTACGATGCGCTCGAGGAGAAGGCGCGCGAGTGTCGCCCGAAGATGATCGTGGCGGGCGCGTCGGCGTATTCGCGTGTACTCGATTTCGAGAGGCTTTCGTCGATCGCCAAATCCGTCAAGGCGTATTTGATGGTCGACATCGCCCATATTGCGGGGCTGATCGCGGGCGGTCAACATCCGAGCCCGTTACCCTATGCCGACGTGGTCACGACCACCACTCACAAGACGCTCCGAGGTCCGCGCGGCGGAATGATTCTCTGCAACAGTTTCGAGTTCGGCAAGCAATTCAACAAGGCGATTTTCCCGGGCATTCAAGGCGGACCGTTGATGCATGTGATCGCGGCGAAGGCGGTGGCGCTCGGCGAGGCGCTCAAGCCCGAGTTCAAACAGTATGCGGCGCAAGTCGTCAAGAACGCGAAGGTGTTGGCGGCGGAGTTGAGCGCGCGCGGCTATCGGATCGTCTCGGGCGGTACCGACAATCATCTGATGTTGGTCGACCTCACGAAGAAAAACCTCACCGGCAAGGACGCTCAAAATTATCTCGACGCCGTCAACATCACCGTCAACAAAAATACGATCCCGTTCGAGCCGCGTTCGCCGTTCGTGACCAGCGGGCTTCGCTTGGGATCGCCGGCGCTGACGACGCGCGGTTTTGTCGAGGAGGATATGAAGAATGTCGCCGACATCATTGCGATGGTGCTTGACGAGCCCGAGAACGAAGAGATTAAGACAGCGGCGAAAAATCGGGTGGCGGCGCTCTGCAAAAAATATCCGATCTATTAACGGCTCCGCGCGGAGCATAAAAAAGGGAGGCGATTGCCTCCCAAAATTTTTTTATCAGCTGCGCATCATTGTGCAAACGTCAGCACCATCAGCGGGTCTTTGATCGCGTGCGACAACATTGCCTGCGACGCATCCGTCAGCATCCGATCCCGCATGTATTTCGACATCGACTTGGCCATATCCGCATCGCGGATCGTCGAGTTCATCTCTTCCGTGTTCGTGATCTGCGCGGAGATGTTTTGGCTCGTGTAATCCAACCGCGCCACGGACGCCCCCAATGTCGCCGCTTCGCTCAACGCCTGGTCAAACGCGCTCGACACTATGTGCATCGCCACGTTCGCGTTGTGAATGTTGTCGATCGTCACGTCGTCCAACGATTTGCCCGCCGCGTCCTTCAAAACTTCCACCGACTCGAGATCGGCAATCGGCTCCGCGTCCGCGTCCGTCTCAATCACATTGCCTTCCGTATCGAGACGAGTGTTCAACGCATCGACCACCATCGCCTCCTCAAGCATCGGCTTCAAAAATTCGTAGCGATCCAAATTCTCAACCGTATCGCTGACGCTTCCGGTGTTGAGATATGCATTCATCACCGCGTGCCGAATGTTGGGCGTCTCGCCCTCCTCAAGACTGTCGAGACTCTCAAATCGATCGAACACGCCTTGCAACCGCTGCTGCAAATTCTCATCGCGAAGCAACACACTCGTGTCCTCGCGCATCTGCTCCAACTGCGATTGCAACTCCGTCAAATTCGTCAGCTCCGCCGCGTTCCGACTGTTGACGAACTCCCGACTGTTGAGCAGCTTGTCGAGATTCTCCTTACGAACATTCGAGCCGCCGAGATTCTTCGTCTGCAGATCGCTGATATAGAAGTTCACCGATTGCCCCGATTCCGAGCCGTGCTGTATCGACACGCCCAGATTTTCGTTGATCTTGGCGGTGTTCGAGGCGCTGTCGAACGTCGTGTAGAACCTCTGATAGCGCCCGCCGACCAGTTCCTTGCCGTTGTAGGTCGTCTGCAAAACCAAATCGTTGATCTTGTCGCGAATTTGATCGAAATCCTTCTGCAAAATGCGACGATCGACGTCGGAGTTATGACCGTTGGCGGCAGCGACCGCAAGCTCCCTCAACGATCTCAAATCGTCGACAACCGTCTCGAGCGTCGATTGCGCCACCTTGAGGATCGTCGAGCCGTCCTGTACATTTTGACTGTCGCGCTCGAGCACGCGCAACTTCGCTTCCACATTCTCGCCCATCTGATACGGCGAAGAGCCGTCCGTCGGATCGGTGATCTTCTCGCCGCTCGAAATCTGCTTGAGATCCTTGCCGACCTCCGACAAATTCTCGTCGTAGGTGTGCTTGGCTTGAATCGTATTGGCGTGCACTTCGATTGGCGCGGAGTCATTCGACAGCACCTGCAAAACTTTTTCCGAGTTCTGATTTGCTTGAGCCAACACCGATTGCGACGCATTCTCCAACGCCCGCCCGCGGCTGATCTCGACCATTTCCTTGGCCATATCCGCGTCGCGAATGATCGACTCCGCCGCCTGTATATTGTTGCTGCTCGTCTCGAGATTGTTCGTCGTGAAATCGACGCGCATGTGCAGCGCTCCGATATCCGCCTGATGTTGCAACAGGGTATTCACCAAGCGATCGAGCACGTTGACTGCCTCCAACGCGTTGCCGCGCGAAGAGATTTGGAGCGTCTGACCTTCTTCGTCGATGAGCCCGAGCGCCCGCGCCGACATATTGAACAAGCCGACATTCATCTTGTCGTAAGCGTTCGCGCCGATTTGGAATTGGAAGCCGCCGCCGCCGTCGGTATCGGCAAGCACTTCTTCATTCTTCCAAGTGATCTCGAGCCCCGCGCTGAAAGTCGTCGGTTTCGACGGCAGTTTCCAGTTGGAAGGCGTGCTTGTCTCGCGAATTGCCGTGTAAGCACTCTTATCGCCGCCGCGTCCGGCGTCCTCGCCGTTGATCGAGCCGATATCGTGTGTGGTAAGACGAATGCCCGCCTCTCTGTCGAGATCAGCCTCGTCGGTAAGGGCGTCGGCGCGCGCCTGAACATCGGCAGCACTGTTGAATATATAATGCGTCGAATGCTGGATCGCGGCGTCAACGCTCCAACCGTCAGCAAGCGTCCGCGTAAATTCGTGGGCGAAATCCGACACCGTCAGCTGAGACTTATTCGCCATCAGACGAATCATCTTAAAGCCCGTGCTGAGATCGCCATCGTCGTCTCCGCCGTCGAGCGCCGTACGCAAGCCCTCAAGAATGTCCGGATTATCCGCCTGCAACTGCTCGTAGTTTTTGAAATTCGCCATGAACACGGCATCCGCCATGCTCCGCGCAATCTGCCGATCCAAGAAATGCGCCTCCTCGTCGGTCGAAACGCCGTTCGGATTGCGCATGTAATTTTCATCGAAAAGACTCGTATTGAAATGCAGATCGATCGCATCGCCCGAAGCGGAAATGCTCGTCGTCACCGCCGAATCGCCGTCTTCATCAAGGTAAATGTTCATCTTGTGAATCGACGACGTGCTGCTTTGGAAGTCCAAGCCGTACGTGTCTTTGATGACCGCGACCGAATCCTTGATCCACGACGAGTTGAGCGCGCGCGCCACCAGCTCCTGCTTGTTGTACTTGTTCGAGTACATCGGCGAAGAACCGCCGTCGAGCAGGAACTTGTTGTTGAATTGAACCCGCGAATTTTGATCGATCTGATCGATGAGCGTGTCCATTTCCTTTTGCAGCGCCCGCCGCTCCGTGTCGGTCATATTGACGTCGGCGGCCTGCGTTGCCTTCTCGCGCATGTGATTGACGATATCGAGCGTCGAGGAGATCGCGCCTTCGGCGATTTTGAGCATCGTCGACTCGTTTTGAATGTTCTCCGATGAGCGATCGAGATCGCGGATCATATGCCGCATTCGTTCGGACACCGCAAATTGCGATGCATCCTCCGCGGCGCTGACGATTTTTTGCCCGCTTGCGACTCGAGCCAACGCCTTGCCGATCGTTTTGACGCTTCGGTCGAACGCGTTGAGCGCGAGCGTCGTCAGATCGTTCCGCAAAACCTTCATTGCCATTTGAGTTCACACCTCCGTGTTTGTAGTAAATCCTTCTACTAAACCCAGTCTAATCCTTTTATATTATATCACGTGTATTGTAAATCGATCCTTATCCCCGTGTCAAGCCGCGCCAAAAATTTTCTCCCGCGCATTTTTACATTATAAAATCACGTTGCCATGCGCCGATCAACGTAGTACAATCCGCCGTGGAATTATAAATCATTCATCCGGAGGCAATGCATAATGACTGATTACCCTCGTTCGAGACTGGCGGAGCGTCGTCGCCGCCGCGCGGTCAAGATGCGCCGCATCAGGTTTTTGTTGATTTGTTTCATCATATCGATCACCTCGGTCGTTTTCTACACCGGCTTCAAATTCAATCCCGATGTCTCTGAGCCGCCGATCGAGACCGTCAAGCCGACGACGCCGCAACATCAAAAGCTTGGCGCGCGCACGACGATTATGCTCATGGGTGTCGACGAGCGAAAGGATGATGTTGGGCGCTCCGACACGCTGATGGTCGCTTCGATCGATCCCAAGAGCGATCACGTCTCGTTGCTGTCGATCCCGCGCGATACCCGCGTCAAGATCAGCCGCCACGGCTTTGACAAGATCAACGCCGCTTACGCTTACGGCGGCGAAAAACTTTCGCGCTCGACCGTCGAGAATTTTCTCGGCATCGACATCGACCATTACGTCATCGTCGACACCAATTCCTTCAGCCGCCTGATTGATGCGATGGGCGGCATCGATATCGACGTCGAGAAGCGTATGAAATACGAGGATCCTTGGGACGACAACGGCGGGCTGGTGATCGATCTCAAGCCCGGGCGCCAACATATGGACGGCGCGACGGCGATCACTTACGTTCGCTATCGCGATGAGGAAGGCGATGCCGGTCGCGTTCGTCGTCAACAGAAATTCATGAAGGCTTGCGCCGATAAGTTGAGCGATCCCTCGATCGTCATGCAGTTGCCGGAGATGATCAAAGAGGCGCGTCAAGCGCTCAAAACCGATCTCTCCGTCGGCGATATGATCTCGATCGCCGCCACGCTCAAAAACGCCGATGAGTCCGTCGACGGCATCAAAACCGGCATCGTGCCCGGGCGCTGGCTTTACATCGACGACGTGAGCTATCTGGTGCCGAATATCGAGCGGCTCGGGGAGATTGTGACCGACAATCTTGCCTTCGCTCGCAACAAAAAAATCGACGAGCATTTTGAGCTGCTCGCCGACGAGTACGTTGACTCGGTGCCGTATTACGTCGATCATTCCGTCGACGAGTATGACGAGAACGTCAATAAGGCGCGCGACCGTCGGCTGATTGACTATCTCGATCGGCGCGACATCGTGGATTTGACCGACAGTGATGCCTGATTGGAGGCTTATTTGAATGAAAAAATTTTTATCGGTGGCGGCGCTTGTGGCGTTGACGCTGACGGCAATCGGTTGCGGCGAACAACCGCCCGCGCCGAAGGTCGAGCCGCCGGTCGAGGAGCAAGTTTCGACCGTGGAATATCCTCCGCCGACAAACATAATGATCGTGAGCGACGATTATTCGAATCTCTACGAGTTGGACAACGTGACGACGCCGGTCTACGATCAATACACGTTGTGGACGCGGCAGGAGATGGGCTTGCCGATGGAGGCGCCTTATCTCGAGCCGTACACTTACGAGCAGGTTGCGTATTTGACGTTCGATGACGGTCCCGATGATAAGAATACGCCGGCGGTGCTCGACATTCTCAAGCAGGAGGGCGTTCTCGGCACATTTTATGTGGTCGGCAGTCAGATCGAGCAATATCCCGATGTGCTCAAGCGGATTTACTCGGAGGGGCATGCGATCGGCAATCATTCATACACTCATAAGTACAACGAGCTTTATCCGACGGCGTCGAATTTTTTGATCCAGCTGACGAACACGGATGACCTGATCCATGAGATTATCGGCGTGCGTCCGCTGATCATTCGGGCGCCGGGCGGTCGAGCGGGCATGTGGACGGATGATTATCTGCCGATGATGCAGGCTTGCGGCTATTTCGAGCACGATTGGAATATCAGTTGCGAGGACGCGGCGACGGGCATGAAATTGTCGGCGGCGGAGATGGTTGCGATCATCGAAAAGCAATTGGATCGGGGCGTGAAGAACAACGCGGCGATCGTGCTGTTGCATTGCAACGCGGGCAAAGAGGAAACGGTGGCGGCGCTGCCGGACATCATTCGCGTATTGAGGGAGCGCGGCTTTACATTCGGAGTCGTGACGCCCATGACGCCGCAACCTTGGTGATTGAGCCCGCTCACGCCCCCTTTCGGATATCACGGTTATATGATCAAACTCGACGGCAGTATAAAACTTTTAATCGCGGTCAACATCGTGCTGGTGGCGGTGCTGACGGCATTATATTTTTTTGTCCCGCAATCGGAGCAATCGACGGCGACGGAAAAACGCACGAAGCCTTCAACCGATGATTTCGAGCGAATGCTCCGCGCGGAGCTGGGTGAAGAAGTATCGCGGTTCGCGGTATATTTTTTTAATCCGAAGACGGGCGAGCCGATCATCTTTCAATCGCGCCCGATGCGACCGGCGAGCATGATAAAGATGTTCGTGATGGCGGCGGCGATGGCGGACGTTCGGGACGGAAAATTATCGCTCGACGAGCGGCTCACGTTGACGGAAGAAAATATGGTCGGCGGGGCGGGCTCGATCGCGGGCGAGGGCGTCGGAGCGCAGGTGCCGGTGCGCAAGGCGATCGAGTTGATGATCGTCGAGAGCGACAACACCGCGACGAACATTTTGATCGATCGGCTGGGGATGAACAACATCAACCGCTACATTCGAGAGAACGGCTGCCATGACACGGTGATGAATCACAAAATGATGCTCGATGAGGGCAAGATGACGAACCTGTCGTCGGTGCTCGACCTTGGGGAATTGTTTCGACGGATTTATCGACACGAGTGCGTTGACGAGGCGCGTGATCTGTTGATGATCGATTATCTGTTGAAACAGGAGGACACGGATTGCTTCCCGAGCGCGTTGCCGTATTGGAATATCGCGCACAAGACGGGGGAGGTCGCGGGGCTTTACGATGACGGCGGAATATTTTACGGAGCGGCGGGCGATTTCGTGTTGGTGATAATGAACGATGACATTGACGGGCGCGAGGACGCGATCGATCGAATGAAGGCGATCGCGATCAAAGTCGCGCAGATTATTGAGCAGGAGAGTAAAACATGAGCGAAAAAAAAACAGCCTGCCCGCTCTGTCCTCACCACTGCACTCTTGCAGAGGGCGAGACAGGTCGGTGCAGGGCGCGCGCCAACGTCGACGGCAAAATCGTCGACATCAACTACGGGCGTCTGACTTCGATCGCGCTCGATCCGATCGAGAAGAAGCCGCTTTATCGTTTCCACCCGGGCAGTTGGATTTTGTCCGTCGGCAGTTTCGGTTGCAATCTCAACTGCCCCTTCTGTCAAAACTACTCGATCTCGATGGCGGATCATACATTTAAGACGCAGGATGTCACGCCCGCGCGCTTGACGGAGATCGCCGTCGACATGTCAAAGCGGCTCAAGGGCAATATCGGAGTCGCCTTCACCTACAACGAGCCGTTCATCAGTTACGAGTTCGTGCGCGACACGTCGATGCTGCTGCACGAGGTCGGGCTTGAGTCGGTACTGGTCACCAACGGGACGATTTGCGAGAAGCCGCTGATGGAAATTCTCCCGCTGATTGATGCGCTCAACATCGACCTGAAGGCGTTCAACGAAGAATTTTATCGATGGATCGGCGGGGACTTTGCGACGGTCAAACGGACGATCGAACTGGCGTCGTCGATGTGCCACGTCGAGGTGACGACGCTGATCGTACCGGGTGCAAACGATTCGATCGTCGAGATGGAGCGGGAGGCGGAATGGCTTGCGTCGCTGTCGCCGGACATTCCGCTGCACATCAGCCGATTCTTCCCGCGCTACAAAGTCAATGATCGCCCGCCGACGCCGGTCGAGACGATTTACGAGTTGGTGTCGACGGCGAAGCGGCATTTGAATTACGTTTACGCGGGCAATGTCTGACGGCGCCCGCGCCCGAGAAATTGCGCGGCGACCTTATAATTTTTGCCGTTGAGATCAAATTTGTCGGTGAGACTGAACACGACGAAGTTATAATCGGCGAAGGGATAAGTGCCGAGCTCCTTTTCGCCGAAGTAGCGGCGGATGCGAGTGTCGCCAACTGAGAAGCGCTGATAACTGATGCCGTTGTAGGAGAAGTTGAGGCGAAATTTTTTCGAGCGGTCGCGACTGAGTTCGTGCGGCGGCTCGACCACGATCGATAAATCGAAGGCTTTGACGAGGATCAGCGATTCTCGTTTTTTTATGTCGACAAGATTTTGTTCGACGACGGAGCGATCGGCATTGAAAAAAATTTTTACGCGGTCGTCAAGCCCGCGCCGCTTTATCACCTCATCGAGCGTGAGCTTGTCGACCTTGCGCCAACGCGCGGTCTCGTCGTAATAAAAATTCTCGGGCTGCATGGGATTGCGGCAGTTGTCGGCAAAGTCGATGCGAACCACATCAAACAGCTTGACGTGGGTACCGTCGTCGTAAGTGATGTGGCGGAGCGGGACGGCGCCCTTGGTCTCGGCGTTATGAGTGTAAGGGCGGAGCCACTCGCCGCTGTCGACGTCGATGCCGGCTACGCAATAATCTCCGTTTTTTTCGCTGGCGGCCAGAATAACGATATCTCTTTCCATGTCGGATCACCAAGGTGTTCGATGGTTACGTCGTCGAGTGTGTCGGCGATGAGCTCGGCGACGAGGCGGCGGTGGCAGTTCCGCGCGGATTCCTCGGCACAAAGCAGGCAGGCGCGGTCGATGTCGTAGTCGAGATTTTTGATGTACTCGGCGGCGTCGCGCTCGTCCATGATCTCATCAAACTGCTCGGCATATTCCTCCCACGACATTTTTTTTGCCCTGTATCGATCGAAAAGTGAAGTAGTCGGCGCGAACATCAAATCGTGTTCGTAGGGAATGCCGTAGAAGGTCTCGAGGAAAAATTTTAAGTCGACGCCCTTCGCAAAGCCGGCAAGTTGAGAGTTATTGGAGAGGCGCACATCGATGAGGCGGCGGACGTGTCTCGAGTAAAGAAGGTTGAAAAACTGCTCGGCGGTTTTCTTGGTAAAGCCGATGGTGAAAAGGGTCTTCAAGGGAGCGCGCCTCCTTCGGCGGTTGAAAGAATCACATGTTGAGCGCCGCGCGGACGAAGTCTCGAAACAGCGGATGCGGATGGTTCGGTCGCGACTTCAACTCGGGATGAAATTGACAGCCCACAAACCACGGATGCAAATCCTTACGAAGCTCAATCACCTCGACAAGCGAATCGTCCGGCAGCGTCCCCGCAATGATCATTCCGTTCTCGTCGAACACATTTCTGAACCGATTGTTGAACTCGAAACGGTGACGATGCCGCTCGCTTATGATCAATCGCCCGTCGATGCGCTTGATCGTCGCCGCCGTCTTCTCATCGACCACGCTGTAGGCAGCCTCCGTCGACGTCCCGTTCGCCACCTTGCACGGATATGCGCCGAGCCTCATCGTGCCGCCCTTATCCGTCACCGCTACCTGCGAATCCATCAGCGCGATCACCGGATGCTCCGTCTCGTGATTGAACTCAGTCGAGTTGGCGTCCGCAAAACCGCACACGTTTCGCGCAAACTCGATCGCCGCGCATTGCATGCCCAAGCATAATCCGAAGAACGGAATTTTATTTTCGCGCGCGAATTTGATCGCCTTGATCTTCCCCTCGATCCCTCGATCGCCGAAACCGCCCGGCACCAATATCCCTTTGCAACCGTTGAAAACTTCCTCGAGATCGACCGTCGGCGGCTCGATCTTCTCGGCGTTGATCCACACTATCTTGACGTGCGCGGAGTTCTCGATCCCCGCGTGATGCAGCGCCTCCACCACAGAGATGTACGCGTCCGGCAGCTCCACGTACTTGCCGACCACCGCGATTTTTACTTTGCGCTCGGGATGGTGTATCTTATAGATCATCCGCTCCCAATCCGCCATTTTCGCCGGCGCCAGATCCAAGCTGAGCTTTTCGAATACGATTCGATCCAGTCCCTCGCGCTGCATCATCAGCGGCACTTCGTAGATCGACTCCGCCGTCCGATTTTCGATCACCGCCGTCTCGTCCACGTCGCAAAACAGCGCGATTTTCTTCTTCATTTCGCGCGGAATTTCTTTCTCCGTTCGACACACGAGTATGTCCGGCTGGATTCCGATCGCTCGCAACTCTTTCACCGAGTGCTGCGTCGGCTTCGTCTTCAACTCGCCCGCCGCGCTGATGAACGGCAGCAGCGTGACGTGAATGTAGAGCGCGTCATTCTTGCCGACCTCTTTCTTGACTTGACGGATCGCCTCGAGGAACGGCAACGATTCAATGTCGCCGACCGTCCCGCCGACCTCCGTTATCACCACATCCGCGCGGTCGTGATCGGCGACGGCGTAGACGCGCTCCTTAATCTCGTTGGTGATGTGCGGAATGACCTGCACGGTCGAGCCGAGATAATCGCCCTTGCGCTCCTTG
>CAMKFB010000013.1 GCA_946411735.1 uncultured Selenomonadales bacterium | reverse complement strand
ATCGTGGCGGTGCTTGGAACGCTGTCGTGGGTCGTGATCGGTCGACAGATGCGGAAGTTGACGCACGTCTCGGACGCAATGGAAGAAGTTTCGCACGGCAACCTGGCAATTCAAGATTTGGAAGTGACATCGAACGACGAAATCGGCACGCTGTCGAAGGACGTCAACATAATGAAGGAAAAGTTGCGCCGGCTGTTGCTCAACGTGCTCGATTCGAGCGAAAAGGTAGCGGCGTCATCGCAGGAGTTGACGGCGAATGCCGATCAAACTTCGGAGTCGATAACGCACGTGGCGGAAAATACCGTGGCGATGGCGGAGTATGCGTCGAAGCAGACCGACACGGTCGAGGAGTTGCAAGGCGTCGTCGATGATATGAGCTCGAAAATGAATGAGCTGCACATCAGCGCCAAAAAGATGGACGAGGCCGCCGAAACAAGTCGCCAATGCGCGCTCGACGGCAAGGAAAAAGTCAACTTCGCGATCAAGCAAATACATACGATCGAGGAGCGCGTCAATCGCTCGGCGGAGGTCGTTGACACTCTCGGTGAGCGCTCGAAAGAAATCGGCTCGATCGTCGAAACGATCTCCGCGATAGCCGATCAAACGAACTTGCTGGCGCTAAACGCCGCCATCGAAGCGGCGCGCGCGGGTGAGCACGGCAAAGGCTTTGCGGTGGTCGCCGACGAGGTCAGGAAGTTGGCTGAGCAATCGGCGGTGTCGGCAAAGAATATCACCGAGCTCATTAAACAGATTCAATCCGACACGCAGGCAGCGGTCGAGGAGATAAAGCTGGGCAACAACAGCGTCAAGGAAGGAGCCTCCTCTGTGCTCGAGAGCGGCGAGGCGTTCAAAACCATCGAGGAGCAAGTCCACACGCTCAACGAAAACGTCCGGCGCTCGATTGAGCACATTGATGCCGTCAACAACACGAGCCACGCGATCTTGAGCGCGATCGAGTCCGTCCGCAACATCAGCCAAAAGTCGGCGGAGGATGCGCAAACGATCTCGGCGGCAACGGAAGAACAGGCGGCGACGATGCACGAATTGGCGGATGCCGGCGCGCAATTGGCGGAGCTGGCTCAACAATTACAGAACGAGGTCGGCAAATTCAGGGTCTAAAAATGTTTTGCAGGTGATAAACGACAATGAGAAGTTTTTTGTCGGAAAAAAGAAGTGTGTTCAAAATGGTGATCGTGTTGATAGCGCTGGCATCGGTGTTGTCGATTTCGATCACCTGTTTTATTGTGCGCGAGGTGATCAGCCGACACGATGATGAGATGGTCAAGGTGATTGCCGCCGAGATCAACGACGACATCGGCAATGAGCTGTTGAAGGCGGTGATGGTGTCGCGCGGGATGGCGAATGATACTTTCATGCATCAGAGCCTCAAGACGGAAAATGATTACACCACCGAGGAGTATACCGAGATAATGACGGCGTGGTTGCGCGCGACGAAGGAGCGGCTGAATTACAGTGCGGCGTTTTTGGCGTCAGATAACTCCGGGCATTATTGGCAGGCGAACGGTTTGATCAAGCGGCTCGATGTCGAAAACGACCCGCACGATATTTGGTACGAACAGATCGCCAATAAGAACGCCGATTACGTGTTGAATGTCGACACCGACGAGGCGGCCAATTATGAGCCGGTCGTGTTCGTCAACCACAAAATCAGAGACGCCGACAAGCGTGTTTTGGGCATTTGCGGCGTCGGGATCAGCATGCGCAGTCTGCAGAAGATGTTGGAGCTCGACGAAAAGGCATATAAAATCAAAATCACGCTGGTCAATCGGTTCGGCGTCGTGCAGGTCGATACCGAATCGGTCAACATAGAAAATCTCAAGCTCGAGAACGTGGAGCTGCGGCGTCAGTCGGATGCGATCGTGCTCAACAAAATCAATGGCATGTACGTCGTCACGAAATACATTCCGGAGCTGGATTGGTATTTGGTGATCCAACGGCACGGCGACGACATGCAGAGCGCGTTTTCAAACGTGATCCTTTACATGTCGGTGGGATTTTTGTTGGCGTTGGCGGCGCTGCTGACCTTCATTCGGTTGAGCCTCAAAAAGGGCGGGCGCGACATCGAAGAGTCGGCGAAGAAGCACGGGATTGCGAGCCACGCCGGATTGTACGTGTCGATGCATCTGCTCGATTTGAAGAACGATATGATCTACGAACTGAGCAAGGACCCGAACGTGCAGCTGCTGTTGGTGAGCGACGGGCGCGATGCGGCGGCGCAATTGAAAAAGGCGGTCGGCGAAATGACGTCGAAGGAGAGCCTGCCGGCGATGGTCGAGTTCATAAACTTTGCGACGTTATCGGAGCGAATGAAGGATCGGCAGGCGATTCATCAGGAATTTTTGAGCGAGCAATACGGTTGGTGCAAGGCGTATTTCATGGCGGTCGAGCACAACAAAGACGGCGCGCTCAAGCAGATCGTGTTTGCGATCGAGCTGATCGACGAGGCGAAGCGGCGCGAGAAGCATCTGCTGTATCTGTCGGAGACGGACGCGATGACGGGGCTGCGCAATCGCGGCAGCGGCGAGCGGACGATCACGGATCTGATGGCGGCGGGGACGGAGGGCATGTTCTGTCTGCTCGACGCCGACAAGTTCAAGTCGATCAACGACACTTACGGTCACGACGCCGGCGACAAAGTGATCAAGGCGATTGCGGATTGTCTCAAGCGGGCGTTCCGAAACGACGATGTCATAATGAGGCTGGGCGGCGACGAGTTTGCGGCGTATGCGATCGGCATCACCGACGAGGAGCATGGCAGGATTGTTGCGAACCGTTTCTTCGATTTGATCGATCGGATCGAGATTGAGGAGCTTGGCGAACGCAAGATCACGATCAGTCTGGGGGCGGCGCTGTTCAAAGTGAGCGACAAACTTTCGTTCACCGATGTTTACAAGCGTGCCGACGCCGCTGCTTACGTGAGCAAAAAGACCGTCGGCAACTGCTGCACTTTCCATAAAGATTAACGACGACCATCAAAAATCAATTCGCCCTTGCCGTTGAGATGTCCGGCATCTCCGACGGTATAGGGCGTTTTTAGTCCGCTTGCGCGCCAAGGAGTATCGACATAGATAAGCCCGTCGCGAATTTCGATCGAGACGCCGTCGAACGCGCGCCCGACGTTATTCGCTTCGACCGCGCCCTCGAGCACCTTGTAAGTGACGAAACTCAACTCGCTCGCGCCGTAGTAAATGATCAAGCGGGCATTGGAAAATCGCTCGGCAAGCTCCGCGCGGAGCCGCTCGTCGACGCTCTGCGAACCGGTGAAGATCGTGTTGACGGTCTTGACGGAGCGCTTGAGAGCGGTGAGCAGGTGCAACTTTTTGGGGATGAGATAAACGGTCGAGCAGCCGTCGATGAGCTCGAACCAAGCGCGGGCGTTGAGGCGGGTGCAAGTGACGATCGAAGCGCCGGCGCTCATTGTCGCAAGAAAGGCGTTGAGATTGCCGGTGAAGCTCAAGCTGCCGTGCATGAACATCGAACTGTTCTGCTCGACGCCGAAAATTTTATTTTGGATCGGAAAAAACGTCGCCCAGCTGTCGAAGGTGCGGTAGAACATTTTGGACGGACCGCTCGAGCCGGAGCTCAGCACGCCGATCACGTCATCGTCGGAGGAATCGGCGGGCGGCGGCGGATTGTAACGGTTAAGGATGATCGGACGGCGCCCGAGCGCTTGCGCGGCGAAAAATTTTACGGCTTGCTCGATAAAGTTATCGGCGGCGATGAAATAATTTTTGCCGTCGACATTCAACCGACGAGACTCCGCGCGGACGTCGTCGAGAAAATTTTTGTAGGTAAAGTAGCGGTCATCGACGCGGAGAAAAATTTTGTCGCCGACCTCGTTCGTGCGTTCGACCAGCAGATCATAAAAATTCATGTCAATCACCTCGCCGCCGATTGTAAAACATCAAACTGAAATTCTGTTGACGTTAATCGTCGGCGCGCTTATAATTCTTTGCAGAGGTGATGAAATGATTCGTAGGCTCGCAAGAAAATTATCGGCGCTGAAACAATTCGTCGGCTTCGTGATGGCAGAGGCGGTGATCGAGCGATCGGGCGGCGGCGCGGCGTTAAAGATTTTGAGCGCGAAAAAAAATCTGGCGATCGTCGAAACGTCGGGGGCGGGACTGCGATTGACCGTAAAACTTTTTTATCCCGCCCGCCCACCCCATAAGGGCAAAGCTCTTAAAACCCTAAGGGGCGACAGCTCCAATGTCGATGCCGTCAGCGCTCCGCGCGGAGATTATTGGAGAAAATTTTCGAGGGAGGAGGTTGCCTCATTCATTCGCGAGACCGACGACGATAACACAATCCACCAAGGCGCGCATCCGATCGTGCCGGGCTTTTTGATCGTCGAGGCGCTGCTGAACGATCGACGCTTGATTGAGCGCAAAAAAATACGCCTGCGTTTCAAACATTTCACGGCAACTGACGAAGCATTGTATTTGACGTTCGACGGCGAGCAGTTTTACGTCGACGCCGACGAAAGGAAGATTGAAGGTTGGATACTCGACAATTGACGAAAATCGCGCTGTGCGTGGCGCTCTGTTGCGTCGCCGCATACATCTCGTTCCCGCTGCCGTTCACTCCCGGCTACGTGACGGCGCTGACACTGACGCTCAGCCTGGCGGCGTTCGTGCTGCCGCCGAAGCAAACGCTCATCGTCGTGGTGACTTATATCTTAATCGGCGCGGTGGGCATACCGGTCTTCGCGGGGCAACAGGGCTTGGCGAAGTTGCTCGGTCCGACGGGCGGATTTTATTTTGCATGGATGGCGGCGTTCCCGCTGTTGAGCGCGGTCAAGGGCGCGGAGCCGAATTTCAAGCGCTACGCGATCGCGGACGTGCTCATCGCGGTGCCGATCACATACGTCGGCGGCGTGATCTCGATGATGGTCGTCAGCGAAGTTTCGTTGAGCCAAGCGCTTGTAATGGCGGTGCTGCCGTTCATCCCGGGCGATGTGATGAAGGCGTGCGCGGCGGCGTGGCTCGGCGTTAAACTCAACCGCGCGCTGCCGAAGTAAACTCATGCAGTTGAATATCGACAGCGGCGTCCTCGCTCCTTATCTCGTAGCGCCGCTCGATCGAACCGTAAATATTAACATTTTGATGCGCCGTCGAAAACGCATTGTCCTCTATGAACGTCGTCGACCCGAAAATTATTTGCTCCAGCTCGGTCGACGTTGTCTCGTAACATTCGCCGCTCAATCGGATCAGCTGTTCGAGCCGTTTGATCGATCGCAGCCGCTCAATATTCTCCGTTTGATCGTCAGGCATCAGCACGAACAGATAATCCCGCGCCCGACTGATCGCCACGTTGATGATGTTGAGCTTGTTCAGAAACATGTTGTCATTGTTTTGAATCGACGGCGGCGAATTGAGCACCACAAAAATGATGTCGCACTCGTCGCCTTGAAAACCGTGAGTCGTGCCGACCTGTATTTCGATGCTCGACGGCAGTTTCATCGACGCCGTCAGTTTGTTGATCAAATCAGCCTCCGCGCGGTACGGCGAGATGATTCCGATCGAAAATTTTTCGCCCGAGTGCCTTTCGGCGATCAGCCGCCCCAAATATTTGACGAGCTCGAATGTGAACAGCGCCGAGTAAATTTGGTACGGCGACCCGCTTTGCAGCCGCTTCGGTCGATAGATGCTCTCGTATTTGCTGACGGGGAATTTGATCAGATTGAGCGTTCGAAACGGCAACACAAGGTGGAGCCGTCGCTGAGAACCCGTCGAGCGGTGATGCTCGAGTACGCCGTCATACGCGAATCGACTGAAAATCTCGCCGACCGTCGGCACGCTCCGATATTGCGTCGTCAACAGCTTGACGGGATAATCGTGCGGCTCCGTTGTCGGATTTTGGAACGACGACAGCCCGACCGTCGAATAAATATTTTCGTCCTTCCACTGCTCGACCTTCGTGATCGGCTCGATTTGGAATGGGTCGCCGGCGATGATGAATTGCGTCGGCGTTTTTTTGTACAGCGGAAGAATGATATCGGCGAGCGCAATCATCGACGCCTCATCGATCACGATGTAATTCCAATCGATATCTTGAAGGGGAAGCCGCTTATCACCCGAAATGAAATAATCGTAGGGGAAGCGGGCTACGGTCGTGACGGTGATGCTCCGCGCGAGCCGCGTGATGTTAAACGTTCGATCGCGCAGGACGCCGCGCTCTTCGATCGTCTCGTCGTTGGTGAAGACGAAGCGGATCAGCCAATCGACGTATGATCGATCGTTGACGGCGTCGAGCAGCGATATTATTCGACTGACGAGCACATCGGCGGCTTTGTTGGTCGGCGTCAGCACCAAAATTCGCGCGGAATTCATGCCACGCATCAGCGGGATCAGAATTTCGCGCGCAAGGTAAGTGGTCTTGCCGGTGCCCGGAGGACCGAATATGAATTTTATATTCGACGGCAGGTTGGATTTCATATCGAACGTCGGCTCGAAGTCGAGAGCTTTGAATGATTTGATGAGCGCGTCGAGAAGAAAAACGGGGCTGTCGGCTTTGATGTACGCCTCGTCGATGCTCGACAGATCGACGCCGGCAAGTTTGTCGATGTCCTTGATCTTGACGCGCAGCGTGAATGATTTGATGCTGATTGCGTCGATGATCGGCTCGGCAATTTTTTCGCCGCGCCTTGAAAGTTTCAGCGGAATATCGGTCAGCTCCTCGATCGAGCGCGGGATATATCGGCTCGGGTATTTGAGGATGAGCGTCCGTCGAGTGTCGGGCATGCGCTCAACGCGGCTGAAACTGATTTCGATCTTTCGACTGTCGGAGGCGTCATCGGAGTTGAACTTTTCGAGCTCGAGCAATGTCGTGAACCACTCGTAAGAATACTTTTGCGCCGCCTCCGCGCGCGCTATCAACTCCGCCTTCTGATTGAGTTTCTGCAATTCCTCCTCATATTTTTTCGTGAGATTCTCGATCTCTTTAGCCGGATCCTCCGACTTATTTTCGACTGTTTTCGGCTCCGCGCGGAACGATGGTGTTGAGGGCGGCGGCGTTGATTGCGACGGTGATGTCGTCGACGGCGTTGAAGGCGCGGGCGGCGACGGCGGCGATTGTTTTTCTTTGCGACCGATGAGTTCTTTGATCTCGTCGGGAGAATATTTTTGTTCGATCTGCTCGGCAAGCCGAATTTTTCTCAACTGCTCCTTCGTCAAATTCGACACGTCGCTGATCTTGAGAAATTTGATCAGTCGCTCGGAGTCCTCGGACTTGCGATCGTACTCTTTTGACAGCGTTGATGTGTCGAGCATCAACGGCGAACAAAACCGCCCTTGTGTGTCGAGCAGCCACGGCGTTTGACGCAACGCCGCAATGTCCGTCGACGGGAATCCTTTGCAGTTCTTTCGATGTTGCGTGTGAATGAACAGCTCATAATCCTCGGGGTAAACGAAATAAATTTTGGGCACGCCTTGAAAGTATTGCGCAAGCCACGCCGAATAGAAGTACGCCTTGTCGGGCGAACACCGAAGAACTTTGCCGTCCAATGTCTTGACCAACACAAATTGATAATGTCGTAAATCTTCGACGAGACGCTCACGTTCAAACATCGACGCCTCGAAATAATATCGCAGGAAAGTCCTAATGTGCGGATGCGGGTCAATTTCATTGGAGGATCGATACATCGGCAGGATTTTATTGTAAATCTCATCTTTGAGCGACGGCGCCTTGATCCCGAACTTCTCGAGACATTGTTTGATCTCCTAATCCTTTAGCAGCTCGCGATACACCGTAGCATAACCGTCCACGCCCTCCAACGGCATAAACAGTGTCGCTCGACCGTTGGCATCGAACGCCGCCGTTGCCTTTCGATCTTGATTCAAAAAGATCGGCAGCGTCCGAGTCAATTTCATGCGCGGCGCCGTCTCCGTCAAATACAAGTAGAAATCATGCAGCCAACTGATTTTCTGTCGCTCAATAAATTCTGCAGTGATCAGCGGCAATAAATTTTCATCCTCAAAACTTTTCGTGACGAGGTCTTTGACGTAGCGATTGATCGCGCCTCCTCCGACGTGTCGCTCGCTCACCGACGTAAACGCCCACATCGCCTTCGGATTGCCTGTCAACATTTTCAACTGAGAGTTGTCGAACAGCTGACTGAGTTTGGCGGTGGTCGCCCAATACGCATTCTCCGATGAGACATATTTTTTCGGTTCGGCAGTCGGGAGAATTTCCTCCGTCCGAAAAGTTTTCTTGATCTCGTCATAGAACGGAAGGAAGGATGTTTGATCGCGATCATCGAGGGCAGTGAACGTGCTCGGATCGCACGAGATAATCCTCAAGATATCGTCATCGATGAGCCCCGCGCCTTTGAGATGGATTAACGCCGTCGCCGATAGCTCCGCCAACTTTTTGATCAGCAGCCGATTGAAATCCGAGTTCGCTCGAATGCCTTCGCGACTGTCGGTCAAAAGAAACGGCGCGTGGATTATAAAGTTGAGCCCCGTCTTCTCCTTCGTAGGGAAAAAACAAAAGGCGTTATAAGTCATCGGCGCGAGTTTATTTTTATCGTCGACGGCAAATCCGATCGAGAGGTCAGTGTCGTAGCCATCGATGCGCTCGGTCTTGGTGAACATCCAAAAACTTTGAGGCGGCGCGGATTTTCCGTCAACGCCGAAATGATACTGCCACATTCTGATTCGCTCGATAGTGACTGAGCCGGTGTTCAATTTGGTCTCAATCGTCTTAGTGTAGCGACCGTTGCCGCTGCCGTGGTCATACTCAATGCGTTGGAGATTTTTCAAAAACAGCGTCGGCAAAGTGAGCGCGGCAAGTTTATCGGCAATCTCCTGCTCGGCGCGCTCGGGCTCGACTGCGGGATTGTCGAACGGAAAAACGAAGAGCGTTTCCATCGAACCGCGCTCGGGATGATCTCCCTCGAGACGCTTCGGCATGATGTAGTGCTCGATCTTGAAACTGAAGTTGACATCGTAGATGTGCGGCGTGCGCGTGTATTGAAAGACGGCTTTGAAACCGACGCCGAACTTGCCGATGGTGCTCTCGGTCTTGTTGGAGTTGGCGACGGAGGTAATGGCGTTGACGTCGCCGAGCGTCTTGTTGACCGTGTCGAGCTCCTCGTCGTTGGGATCGGTGACGGAGAAATGGCGAGTGCCGTTGTGAGCAAAAATCAGCTCGTTGTCGTTGAGAACAAAGCGGGCGTGAGTGGCGCCGGCGTCGTCGGCATTTTGAAGCAGCAAATAAAATGCGCTTGACCGGTGTACTTCTCAACGATGCTCGTCCACATCCCTCTCAAATGTCTTTTCGACATGGCAATGACGGAGTCTTTACGGTCGTTGTATATCGCTTCGAAAAAAATTTTTTCCTGTTCGGTCATTGTGTTTGCCTCTCAATCAAAGCTCGATCACGCGGCATTGATATTGACCGTAGACGCGCGGAATATCCTTCGCCGCTTGACCGTACTGCGTCAACAGCTCCTGCACATACTTCATCACCACATCGACCGGAATATTTTTCATGCACGCCAAATTTTCTTCGCCCGAGCGCGGACATTCATGCTTGCCGCACGGATGACAAGGCTCCGGCGTCTTGATCAGCACGTCCTTCGCATCGTAGGGATAAAAGCCCGGCACCGGCGAGGCCCCGAACATCGTGACGATCGGAATGTTCCGCGCAACTCCGATATGCATCGGTCCCGAGTCCGTCGTCAAGAATAGGACGCATTGATCCAACAGCCCCGCCACTTGCGCCAACGTCAGCCGCCCCGTAAAGATTTTCAGCCGCGCGCTGTCCTTATGTCGCATCTTCTCAACGCATCGAGCGACGATCTCAACATCCATCGGTCCGCCAAGGAAGGCAATCCCATATCCCGCCTCGATCAACCGATCCGCGCACTCGGCGAAATATCCGTCGAGCCAACGCTTCGTCAGCCAGCTCGCTCCGATATTGAACGCGATTACCTTCGTCGAGCCGAACTCCTTTTCGATCAGCGCCGACATCTCCCGCTCGACTGTCGGCTCGATCCACATCTCAAGACCGCCGTCGTCGATCCGATCGATCCCGACCGCCTCCCGCAGCACGTCGAAATGCGAATGTATTTGGTGCTTCACCGCCTTCAAATTCGGCAGCACCTCGTCGAACCACATAGAAAAAAACGGCTTGGAGTAGCCGACTATTTTTTTCGCGCCGCTCCACGCCGCCAGCGCCGACGCCCGCTCGTTGCGGTGCAGATTGATCACCAGATCGAATCGCTCCGCGCGGAGCCGCATTATGAATTTGAGGAACGTCGGCAGATGATCGTCCACGCCCTTCTTGTCGATCAGCAGACACCGATCGATCCAACGGTTGTGCTCGACCAGATCGGCCAGTTTCTTATCCGCCAACAGATCAATCTCCGCCGTCGGGAAATTCGCCCGCAACGTCCGCAGCACCGGCGTCACCAACATCAGATCGCCCAAGTGCATCAGGTTGATCAGCAAAATTTTTTTGTAAGCGTCCACGTCAAAAGCGCACCTCAACTCCGCGACCGGCAAGATAATCCTTCACCTGCCGAATCGTAAATTTGCCGTAATGAAACACCGAAGCCGCCAACACCGCGTCCGCCTTGCCGGCGACCAGCACATCATAAAAGTGCTCGAGTTCGCCCGCGCCGCCCGAGGCAATCACCGGCACATCAACCGCCTCCGAGACCGCGCGCGTCAACTCGATGTCGTAGCCATCCTTGGTGCCGTCGGCGTCCATGCTCGTCAGAAGAATCTCGCCCGCGCCCAATCCGACCGCCCGTTGCACCCACTCAATACAATCGATCCCCGTCGGCTTGCGCCCGCCGTTGACGTAGACCTCCCATCGACCGTCGCCAACACGTTTCGCATCGACCGCCAGCACTATGCATTGACTGCCGAACTTCTTGGCGCCGTCGGCGATCACATCGGGATTTTTGACGGCGGCGCTGTTGATCGAAATCTTGTCGGCGCCCGCCTTCAACAGCACTCTCATATCCTCGACCGTCCGAATCCCGCCGCCCACCGTGAACGGTATGAAAACTTGCGAAGCGCAACCCCGCGCCACCTCGACGATCGTCCCGCGCTTTTCATGCGACGCCGTTATGTCGAGAAAAACCAACTCGTCCGCGCGCTCGAGATCGTAGCGTTTCGCCAGCTCGATCGGATCGCCCGCGTCCCTCAGCCCCACAAAATTTGTGCCCTTCACTACGCGCCCGTCCTTCACGTCCAAGCACGGGATTATTCTTTTCGTCAACAATTACAATCTCCTCCGCGATAAATAATTCGCCGCGATCGCCCCCGAAATGTTGTGCCACACCGAAAATATTGCGCCCGGGATCGCCGTAGCCGGATTGAAATGCGTCAGCGCCAACGATGTTGCCAGCCCCGAGTTTTGCATCCCGACTTCGATCGAGACCGCCTTCGACTGCGCCATGTTCATTCGACACGCCCGCGCCACGAGGAAGCCGATCCCGTAGCCGAGCAGATTGTGACACGCAACCGCGAGCAATATGATTAAGCCCGTCGACAAAATTTTTTCGGCGTTGATCGATACCACGCCGCCGAGTATCAACAGGATTGCGACGATCGAAATCAGCGGCAAAATTTTTTCAACCCGTCGGACGAAGGCGCCGAACGCCGCGTTGATCGCAATCCCCAATCCGATCGGCAAAATCACGACCTGCACGATTGACAGCATCATCGCCGTAAACGAGATTGCAATCCATTCGCCCGCCAACCATAACGTCAGCAGCGGCGTCACAATTGGCGACAGGAGCGTCGTAGTCATCGTCATCGACACCGACAGCGCCACGTCGCCGCGCGCCAGATATGTCATCACGTTCGACGACGTCCCGCCCGGGCATGTGCCGACCAATATCACGCCGACCGCAAGCTCCGGCGGCAAGGCGAAGCCTTTGGCGATCAGCCACGCCAACATCGGCATGACGATGAATTGCGCCGCCGCTCCGATCAACACTCCGCGCGGACTGCGTACGATCGAGCGAAAGTCGTCGAGCTTGAGCGTCATGCCCATGCCGAGCATCGCCGCACCCAAAAAAATGGTGACGTGCGGCGTCGCCCACTTGAACGTCCAAGGCGAGAGCAACGACACCGCCGTCACGACTATCACCAACAGCGCCATGTATTTCGACACGGCGTCGCTGAGGTTGAATAAAAATTTCATGTCAATCCTCTGCAATCTTCAACGCCTCGGCAAGATCGAGCGCGCCGGTGTAGAGCGCGCGACCGATCACCACGCCCTCGATCCCGTCAGCCTCATGCGCTTTCAACGCGCGAATGTCGTCGAGCGAAGCCACGCCGCCCGAGGCAATCACCGATATCCCCGCTTGCCGCGCCAAATCCGCCGTCGCCTCCGCGTTATGTCCCGCCAAGGTGCCGTCCTTTGCGATGTCGGTGTAGATGATGGTCGAAATGCCCATGTCGCCGACCTCGATCGCCAAATCGAGCACCGTCAAGTCGCTGAAGCTGAGCCAGCCGTCGACGGCAACAAAGCCCTGCTTGGCGTCGACGCCCACGACCACCTTCTCGCCGAACTCGCGCGCCGCCTCGCGAATGAGCGCGGGATTGGAAACAGCCGTCGAGCCCAAGATCACCCGCTCAATGCCCATGTCGAGCAGGTCTTCAATGTTCTCGAGCGTGCGGATGCCGCCGCCGACCTCGATCGGGATGCGGACGGTCTCGAGAATTTTTTTGATGCTGAAAACGTTGACGGGCTCGCCCTTCTTTGCGCCGTCGAGATCAACGATGTGCAGATGCTTTGCGCCCTGCTGCTGCCATTTGAGCGCCATTTCCTCGGGATAATCGGAGAAAACCGTCGACTGATTGAAATCGCCCTGATAGAGGCGGACGCACTTGCCGCCCTTGAGATCGATCGCCGGAAGAATTACCATCTTAAGCCCTCCCAACAAAATTCTTTAGAAGTTGCAGCCCGACGTCGCCGGACTTCTCGGGATGAAATTGCACCGCAAAAATATTATCACGCGCAACCGCCGCCGTCAATTTCTCGCCGTAATCGGTCGTCGCCGCGATCAGCGTTCGATCCTCCGGCACCGCATGATAACTGTGCACAAAATAAAAATACGAGCGCGAATCGTTAACAGTTGAAAACTGTTGAGGGCGGGCGGGCGGGATAAAATATTTTTCGGCGGACGGATTGTCGGCGGCAACGGCGATTGAGTTCCAACCCATGTGCGGCACTTTCAAGCCCTCCGCGCGGATTTTTCTCACAACGCCTTTGAACACGCCCAGCCCCGCCACATTCGGCGACTCTTCGCTGCCCTCGAATAAAATCTGCAGCCCCACGCATATGCCCATCAGCGGCGTGCCGCGCCCGATCTCCTCGAGGATCACGCCGTCGAGCCCCGCCGCTCGCAAATTCTTCATGCAATCGCCGAACGCTCCAACGCCCGGCAGGATCAATTTCTCCGCCGCGCGGATTCGATCGGGATCGCCCGTCACCTCCACCGTCGCGCCCGAAGCCTCCACCGCCTTCGACACGCTGAACAAATTCCCCACACCGTAATCAATCACCGCTATCAAATTAATTCCCCCCGTTAAGATTGTTGTCGACCATCAATCGCTCAATCGCCTCGATCACGCTCCGCGCGGAAATTCTTTTCGAGCACTCGTATTTTCGATCCGCATCCTCATAACTCACGCACGCCGCAACATGGCTGAAGTCGACGCGCATATCATTAAAGCAGCCGTGACACACCATCGGATTTTGTACGCGATAAGGCGTATCGAACTCATACCACGGCTCGGTG
Organism: uncultured Selenomonadales bacterium; assembly: GCA_946411735.1. GTDB lineage: Bacteria > Bacillota > Negativicutes > Selenomonadales > Selenomonadaceae > Quinella. The sequence continues at coordinate 29,771 of CAMKFB010000013.1, read as the reverse complement.
ACGCCGCTGATCATCACGACGGGCACATCGACCGCCCACGCCAACCACGCCAATCCGCTCGACAGCCCGATGAAAAAATCCGCGTACGCCAGAACATTGATCCGCTCGAGCAAAGGAATATTGCCCGTAAAATCCTCCGCGCCCGCCGGCATCTCGACCGTCAATCCGTTCCCCGAACACTGCCGATCGCGATCAATGCACAGCACTCGATATCCGAGCGATTTAAGATACTCGACGACGCGATTCCAACCGTCCGGCGCCAACCAACATTTATGCGTCCCCGAAGCCTGCACCGCGATGCACACATACTTCTGCTCGATCGAACGCGGCTTGGTCGGAGCGTAGATCACTTTCGACGGGCGGCGGATCAGCGGCGAATTTAAAATCGTTTTGCCCGTCAGCTCGAGCGCAACCGTCCTGAAGTCGTGCGTCGCCGCAAACGGCATATTGCTCAACGCCACCATGTAAAAGCACGCATAACTGTCCTCGGGCAACTCGTCCGTCAGCTCCAGGCGCGGAAAATATTTTTCGACGAGCTCGCGCATGTGCGGCGGCACCGTGCACGTCGCTCGACAATCGAACGTCCGTCGAAACTGCTCGACATAAGGAAACAGCGCTATGTTATCGCCCATTGCCTGCCTGAACACGAAATGCACCGTCTGTCCGCGCGGATCGAAGCGGTGATAAAACACCGGTTCCCCGTCGAGCCAAATGGCGATCTCCCACTCGACAAAAAATTTTTCCATTGAGATCAACATCACCTCCGACGCGTCCTCATCGAAAAAAATCATGTCGCCGTCCGATATCCGCACATGCCAATCGCCCTTCGGAACCTGCAGCCGGAGTCCGTCGTTGAAATCGATCATCAGTCCGTCGATGCCCGTCTCGCCCGTAATTTTATCCTTGAAAGCAATGCGCTCCTCGAAAAATTTCAGCCCGCTCTCGAGCAGCGGAGGCGGAAGAATGTCGAGCGACGAACCATGAAAATATCTACGTTTCATTACGTTGAGCCCCCAAATTGTGATCGGCAATCAAACGATCGACGGCAGAGATCACCTGCCGCGCGGAAATGTTTTTCGAGCACTCGAACGCGCGATCTGTCCGCTTAAACAGAAAACACTTAACGGGCTCCCCGTAAGCTCTGTAATATTCATTGAAGCAGCCGTGACAGACCAGCGGATTATACACTCGATAAGGCGTGTCGAACTCGTACCAACGGGCAGTGATGCCGCTGATCAAAACGACGGGGATATCGACCGCCCGCGCCAGCCACGACAGCCCGCTCGAGACTCCGATGAAAAAATCCGCATACGCCAGCCGATTGATCTGATCCGATAAAGAATGCTCGCCGCTCACATTTTCGACCCTGTAGCCGAGCGATTTAAGATGCTCGACGACTTGAGTGCAACCGTCGGCATTGAGCCAACTTGTGGCGGGCGAAGACGTCTGCACTCCGATGCACACATACGGTTCTTCGATCGAGCGCGGCTTGGTCGGTCGATAAATTACTTTCGGCGGTTGGTCGATGCGGCGGAGGATCGAATTTCCCAATTGCAACAGATGAATGCGCATCACATTCTCCTGCGTGAGGAACGGAAAATTGCTCGCGGCTCGAATATAAAACGCGGCGTAGGAATCGTCCGGCACCGTCGAAGTCAACGTCACATGCGGGAAATACTCTCGAACGAGACATTGCATGGGCTCGTCAATCGAACACGAAACTTCACACTCGAACTGCCGTCGAAACTGCTCGACATAAGGCAACGTCGCAATGCTGACGTCGCTCTCTCGATCGAATCGAAAGTGGACGCGTTGACCGCGCGGATCGAAAAGATGATAAAAGACCGGCTCGCCGTCCGACCAAATCGCAATCTCCCAATCAATAAAATACTTTTCGGCGGAGATCAGCGTTGCACACGAAATATCCTCATCGAAAAAAATATATTTGCTTTCAAAATCGACGATGCGCACATGCCAATTGCCCTCGGGAATCTGCAATCGGAGCCCGCAATTGAAATCGAGCAACAGCCCATCGATGCCCGTCTCGCCGAAGATCGATTGCGGCATCGAAATTTGATCGTTGAAAGTTTCAAGCTCGCGCATGTACGGCTCTTTCGGATAAGTCTGCGCTCTCGAACCGAAGATGTATCGTATCGGATATTTCATAAAGCGCCTCCGGATTGTCTGATGTCGCTGACAAGGCGATCGACAACGTCAATCACTTGTTGCGCGGAAATATTTTTCGAGCACTCGAAAGCACGGTCGGTATGCTTAAACATAGTGCAACGCTCGCCCTCGTCTTTTACCCACCAAAATTCATTGAAACAGCCGTGACAGACCAGCGGATTATACACTCGATAAGGCGTGTCGAACTCGTACCAACGGGCGGTAAGCCCGCTGATTAACACGACAGGAATATCGACCGACCACGCCAACCACGACAGCGAGCTCGAGACGCCGATAAAAAAATCCGCATACGCCAACTGATTAACTCGATCGAGAAGATCGTATTTGCCCGAAAAATCTTCCGCTTCGCGCGGCATCTTGACCGTCAAACCGAATTGCTTGCATTCCCTGTCGCGATCGATGCAAAGAACTCTGTAACCGAGCGACTTTAAATGCTCGACAACTCGATCCCAACCGTCGGGATTGAGCCACCCCTTCGTCGGCGTCGACGCCTGAACTCCGATGCACACATACGGCTCTTCGATCGAGCGCGGCTTGGTCGGTCGATAAATTACTTTCGGCGGTTGGTCGATGCGGCGGAGGATCGAATTTCCCAAGTGCAACAACGGAATGTGCAAACCGTCCTCCATTGCGATGAAAGACATGTTGATCGGCGCTTGCATGAAGAATGTAGCGTAGGAATCCTCCGGCGCCTCAGATGTCAACGTTACATTCGGGAAAAAATTTCGGGCGAGACATTGCAGGGGGCGAATGACCGAACACGAAACCTCGCAATCGAATTTTTGACGAAACGCCTCGACGTACGGCAACAGCGCAATGTTGTCGCCGATCGCCCGATTAAAATCAAAGTGAACGTGTTGACCGCGCGGATCGAAACGATGATAAAAAACGGGCTCGCCATCCGACCAAATTGCAATCTCCCACTCGATGAAAAACTTTTCGACGGAGATCAGCGTAACGCTCGAGACGTCCTCGTCTAAAAATATATATTCGCTCTCGGCATCGACGATGCGCACGTACCAATTGCCCTCGGGAATCTGCAATCGGAGCCCGTAATTGAAATCGAGCAACACGCCGTCGATGCCCGTCTCGCCGAAGATCGTCGGCGGCATTTTGTGATGCTCAAGAAAGAAACGTATTTTCTTCAGGAAATCGTCCTTCGGATAAATCTGCGCGCCCGAACCGCAAAAATACCGGATCGGATATTTATCCGTACTCATCACAACATTCCCTTCGTCGACGGAATATCATTCATCCTTGGATCGCTCTCGACGGCGTGTCGCAACGCATGCCCGAGCGCTTTGAACACCGCCTCGATCTTGTGATGAGTGTTGGAGCCGTAGAGAACCTTGACGTGGAGAGTGATGCCGGCATTGAACGCCACCGCGCGGAGAAATTCCTCGACGAGTTGAGTGTCGAAGGCGCCGACCGTCGGAGTCAATTCGCCGAGATCACATACGAGGAATGGGCGCCCGCTTATGTCGAGCGAGACGAACGCAAGTGACTCATCCATCGGCAGATAAAATGTGCCGTAGCGATTGATGCCGCGCTTGTCGCCGAGCGCTTCCTTGATCGCCGCCCCGAGCGTGATGCCGATATCCTCGACCGAGTGATGACCGTCAACGTGAAGATCGCCGTCGCATTTGACGTCGAGATCGAATCGACCATGCGCGGCGAACAACGTCAGCATGTGATCGAAAAAGCCGATCCCCGTGTCGATATTCGCCTTGCCATCGCCGTCAAGCTCCAAAAAAATTTTTACCGCCGTCTCATTGGTTTTGCGCTCAATTTGAGCCGTCCTCATGCCGTCGCCTCCTTTACAAATTTCTCGATCGCCGCAAACCAAGCGTCGTTTTCTTCGCGCGTCCCCATCGATATCCGCAGGCAATTCTCCAGCCGCGCATTATTTTTGAAGCATCGCACTCCGATGTCAAGCTCCTCAAGCCGCGCGTTGAGCGCCGCCGCCCGATCGTATTTCATCAGCAAAAAATTCGTCGCCGACGGGTATACCTTCACGCCCGACAGCCCGCTCAGCCGCTCCGACATCCGTTTGCGCTCCGCGACCATCATCTGTATGCGCGGCACGAACTCGTCCCGCATCTGATATACGATGTCCGCCGTCGCCAGCGACAGCACGTTCAGGTGGTACGGCATAAAAGTTTTCTCGATCATCCGCGTCACGTCCCGATGCGCGATCATATATCCGACCCGCGCGCCCGCCAGCCCGTACGCTTTCGAAAACGTCCGCGCCACGAGCAGATTCGGATATTTTTTGACCAGCCCCGCCGCCGAGCGACCGTAAAACTCCACATACGCCTCGTCGAGCAGCACCGCGCAATCGATCGACCGCACAATCTCCTCGATCCGATCAACTGCCAACACATTGCCCGTCGGGTTGTTCGGGTTGCACACCACCGCCAATTGCGCCTTCGACTCCCGCACCGTCGAGATGAATCGATCCACGTCGAGATCATAATTTTCGTCAAGCGCAAACTCGATCGCTTGCGCCTCCGCCGCCTTCGCGTAAATCTTATACATCGAAAACGACGGCGACGGATATACTATCCGCCTCCGCGCGGAGCCTCCGAACGCGTAAAAAACCTTCTCGATAATCTCACTCGAGCCCGAGCCGAGCAAAATTTGATCCATGTCAACGTTGAAGTTTCGAGCGATCTGATCGCGCAAATCATCATACTGCTCATTCGGATAACGATTGAAAGCAATCCGCGACAGCCGACTCATCACGCGCTCCTCCACCAACGGCGGCAGATTGAGATTGCACTCGTTGGCGTTGACCTTGATGCGATAATCGCGCTCGACACCGTCATACGACGGCATCTCCGACAAATGATTTCTGTATTTGAGCAAATCACGCGCCCCCTTCGATTAATAACGTCGACAATATTCTGCAGAGCGGCAACTGTTTCCTGCCGATTGCCGATTGACAAACCGGCGGCGATAAGATATAACTTAGAAGTCAAGCGGGCGTGGCGGAATCGGCAGACGCGTCGGACTTAGGATCCGATGTCCTCGGACGTAAGGGTTCAAGTCCCTTCGCCCGCACCAATCGACGGTTTTAAGTGTTTTATGAGGTGATAAATCATGTTGAAGAAGTTTTTGCCGGCGGCGTTGGCGCTGGTGCTTTCGACGGGCGCATTGACGGTAGTCGAGGCGGCTCAATCGCAAGACAATTACTGCTGCCGCGGCGGCTACTGCTACACTCAGAGCGGCGATCAAAACGAGCGCGGCGATTGGAATGGCGGCGGCTACTGCTATGACGGTCAGCGCGGCTGCCGGTAACGGGAGGAGGATTGTTTTGGCGGATATCAAAAACAGCGGCGACTATGAAAAGTTGCGCCAACTGATCGATGAGATCGTCAAGTCGAACCAGGTGAGCTATGCGACGGTTGAAGAGGTCGCCAAGAACGCAAACGAGATGGCGAAAATCGTGCACGAGTCGGTGGCGCAGGCGAAACTTTTGCAAGAGAAGAACGCCGACACGATCAAAGTCATCGACTTCATCACGAACATAGCCGGTCAAACGAATCTGCTCGGATTGAACGCGGCGATCGAGGCGGCGCGCGCGGGCGAACAGGGACGCGGGTTTGCGGTCGTGGCAGAGGAAGTACGCAAGTTGGCGGAGCAATCGCGCGAGGCGACGGAGAAAATCCAGCTGACGCTCAACCAGATGAATCAGGCGGTCGACGAGATCTCGAAAACGATCGAGCACACCGGCAAAATGAGCGAGGAGCAAGCGGCGTCGACTTCGGAGATTACGGCGAATCTTGCGCGCGTCCGCACGGCCACCGAGGAACTTCGCAAATACGTCTCGAGCTTGCGATAAAAAATTTTTCAATCGAAAAGGACGGCACCGATTGATGCCGCCCTTTTTTGTTGCCTGATTGGATCGGGAGAAATATTTTAGCCGATCGTCGCGAGGTATTTCTTGATCTCGTCGCCGTCTTCCATCTCCATGACTTTGTCGAGAATCTCTTTCGCTTTCGTCGAGGAGATGTTGCGAATACGCTCTTTGACTTTCGGGATCGACGGAGCGCTCATCGACAACTCCTTGATGCCCATCGCCATCAGCAGAATCGCCGCGTTCGGATCGGACGCCATCTCGCCGCACATTCCTGCCCATTTGCCTTCCTTATTCGCCGACTCGATCGTACGCTTGATCAGACGCAGGACTGCCGGGTTGAAATGATTGTAGAGGTAGGAAATTTGAGCGTTGCCGCGATCGACCGCCAACGTGTACTGAACGAGATCGTTGGTGCCGATGCTGAAGAAGTCGACGTACTTTGCGAGCACCGGAGTCATGACCGCCGCCGCCGGAGTCTCGACCATGATGCCGAGCTGGACGTCGCCGTACTCTTTACCCTCGTGCACGAGCTCAACCTTCGCCTCTTCGACGAGCGCCTGCGCCGCCTTGAACTCTGCAACGTTGATGACCATCGGGAACATAATGCCCGCTTTGCCGAATTTGCCCGCGCGGAGGATCGCCTTCAATTGCGGCATGAACAGGTCGCGGCGCTGGAGGCTGATGCGGATCGCGCGATAGCCCAGGAACGGATTTTCCTCAGTGCCGACTTGGATATAGGGAAGCGGTTTGTCGCCGCCGATATCCATCGTGCGGATAACGCACAGATGCCCCGCGCATTTCTCGACCGCCGCTTTGTACTCTTTGAACTGATCTTCCTCTTTCGGGATATCGGTCTTGCCCATGAAGACGAACTCGGAGCGGAACAAGCCGACGCCCTCTGCGCCGTAATCCTTCGCCGCGTCGACATCAGCCGGCGAGCCGATATTGCAGGCAAGCACGACTTTGATGCCGTCAGAGGTGACTGCCGGCAGCGCTCTCAACTGAGCGTAGTGAGCTTTGAGCTCCTCTTGTTTCTTGATCTTGATATCATAGGCGGCGCGCTCTTCATCGCTCGGGCGGATGAGAATTTCGCCGGTTTCGCCGTCGATGATGACCGGATCGCCGTCCGCAATCTTCTCGATCGCATCGCCCACGCCCACGATCGACGGGATCGCGCGGGTCTTTGCAATGATAATCGCATGGGAGGTCGTCGAGCCCTGACCGAGGATAACGCCCGCAATCTTATCGGAGGGCAGCCCCGCGATAACCGACGGCTCTATTTCCTGACCGGCAACGATGACTTTGCCTTCGCCGATCTCCGGCTCTTTGATGCCGAGAATATACTTGGCAATGCGTTTGCCGACATCGCGCATGTCGACCGCACGACCGCGGAAGTACTCATCTTCCATCTGCTCGAAAATTTGAGCCTGCGACTCGTAAGCGTCGAGCACCGCGCGCGGAGCACTGCCGCTCTTGTCAACCTGCTCATCGATCGCCGCCGACATTGCCGGGTCTTCGACCATCATGCGATGCGCCTCGAGGATCGCCGCCTGCTCCTTCATATCCTTCTTATTGAGATCGTCGATCGTCTTCACGAGTTTCGCGGCGACCGTCACGAGCGCATCGGCGGCGATCTTCTTCTCGTCAGCCTTTTTCTTCGACTTGTAATCTTTCAGATAGCCGTCGAGGTTCTGACCCGCGAGCATGATCTTGCCGACCGCTACGCCGGCGATAACGCCTTTGCCCTTCATTTTCTCTGCCATGTAAAATTCCTCCGTTGATATGCAAAGGGAGGCGGCGCCGAAAAAACGCCCCCTCCCTCCGATCAGATTGTTGACAATAATATTTTCGCCGAATGTTGATGCACGACGGACTATCGAAGAGTCGATGAGCCCGAGCCGTCAGAGGCAGCGAATTATTCCTCGCCGAACTTGCTGTCGATGAGCGCCTTGAGCTCCTGAACTGCCTGAGCCTCGTCGGGACCGTCGGCAACGAGAGTGACTTCCGTGCCCTTCACGAGTCCCATGCTCATGATCATGAGGATGCTCTTCGCATCGACGCTCTTGCCTTTTGCCTTGATCTGGATTTTGGACTTGAACGAGCTCGCCTTCTGGACGAAGACCGATGCCGGACGTGCATGAATACCGGTTTTGTTTTCGATGACGGCGGTTGCTTCTGCTGACATTAACAACACTCTCCTATCTTTGAATGAACTGTGATTGATGTTCAGAATGCCTGTCGGCGTTTCCTTGCCTGCTTTATTCTTCATCGCCTCATAATTCCCTTCTTCGATCAAAAAATTTTTTTACAATTTTTGATCGGTCGGCGTCGCGGGCGTCAACGGCAGGAATTTTTATCGGCGCGTCGAAAAATTTTCCGCATGATTTTTGTTGGAGGTAATGTTTTTGGCTTTCTTCCTCATCGTGCCGAGCGTCATGATCTTGAGCATCGTGCTGCTGCATGCGCTCGCCGCGCACTTCGGTTTCCAATTGAAATACAAGGCGCTGGCACTTTGCGCGCTGTCGTCGATCGGGATCAGCCTGGCGGCGCTTCGGACTTCGGCGTTCGTCGACAAAATTTTTTTCGTCAAGCTCGCCGCAATGATCGTTTTCGCGGCGCTGCTGTCGACCGTGCTCAACGTCTATCGGGCGAAGCCCAAGCCCGTAGTCGCCGAGCAAGCGCCCGATGTCGAAGTCAACGTCGAGCCGAAAGAAGAGGCGCCGATCGTCGAGCACATCAGAAGAACGCCGTCGCGGGAGGCGGATGTGGTCAAGCGCCGCGTTGCCGAGCTCAAGGCGCAAAAGTTGAGCGAGCGCCCCGCTTTCGATCAAGCGCAAGCTCAATCGATCATTCAGAGCATTGTCGACAGAAAAAAAAAATCCGCCCGCCGATAAGAAAGTCGAGGACATAAAAATTTCGACCGTCGAGCGCAAACCCTCTGCCATCGAACAAAAAATTTCCATCTCGAGCGAGCCGATCGTCAAGCCCAAGCGTCCGACCGTCGTCGAGCGCAAGGCGGCTCATCTTGCCGTTGCCAACGAAAAAATCTCCGCCGCCATCGACAAATCCAAGCCCGATAAAAAAACCGCCGACGACGATAAGCCCGAGCCGATTAAACCGAAGCCGGCGGTCGAGAGCGGCATCACCGAGGAGGATTTGAGCGCCGTCGAGGAGCATCTTCATTCGCTCGATGAAATTCTAGAGTTCGCCTACGCCGCCAAGCAGGGCGGCAATTTCAAGCTGGCCATCTACTCCTATCAGAAGGCGCTCGAGCGCTATCGCGAGGACGATTACGCGCCCTTCATCGTGGTCGACCTCAGCTCCTTATATAAAGAGCAGGCGGCGTATATCAAGGCGATCAAGGTTTGCGAGGATGCGCTCAAATTGCCCGCGGTCGTGCGCAGCGAATCCGCTCGAAAGGAGTGCCGGGAGAATCTTGCCTACCTTCGCGTCGTCCAATCCGTTCTTTTAAAACATCGCGCGCTTTCGACTCCCTTCTCGAAAATCTCCCGACCGATCCGCGCGGAGATCGACGCCGAGTTCAAAAAGCAATCGGTTTTTTCCGCCGTGTGATTGACTTCAAAGCAGTATTTTGTTAGACTAATGCCGATTTTCGGATGCTCCACGTTGAGCACCGGCTATTATTTGGAGGAATGCCTCATGAAGAAAAGCGTTGAAATTTTGGGTTTGCCGGTCATCAGCATCACCGAAGGGCGCGAGCTCGGATTGAGCAAATCCCTGCTCATCGACACCAAGAACGGGCTGGTCGCGGCGATCACCATCGAGGATGACGACTGGTACCGCGGCGTCAAGCTCATTCCTTACGAGTCCGTCATCGCCATCGGCTCCGACGCCGTCACCATCACGCACAGCGAGAACATTCTCAAGCTCGAGGATGCAGGCGACTACGAAAACCTTCTCGACGAGAATATTCGCGTCATCGGCACGAAGGCGATTACCAAGAACGGCATAATCCAGGGCACGGTCACCGAGATTTATATCGGCGACGACGGGCGCATCGAGAAGTGCGAAATCACCTCCCCCGACGGTTCGGTCATCGAAGTCACCGCCGATCAGATTGCGATTTTCGGCAAGCAGGTCACGGTCATCGACGCGGAGTTGGAAAAAAAAACTGAACTTGTAGACGACCGCGATGATTACTACGCCCCGACGCGATTCGACGCCGTTGAGGACGTTCGTGATGTTCAAATTGATTCGGCGACGCCTCCGAGCGAACCTGCTTTCCAACCGCCTTCGGAGGATGTCGCCGTTTCATTTGAGCAGCCCGAGCCTGCTCCGATTCCCGAGCCGATTGTTGAGCCCGAGCCGATTGTGCCGCCGGTGAGCGAGTTGCCTGCGGAGCCCGAGCCGGCGCCGGTCGAACTTGAGGCGATGATGGAGCCTGAGCCGGTTGTCGAGCCGACGCCCGAGCCCGTTGTCGAGCCGACGCCCGAGCCCGTTGTCGAGCCGACGCCCGAGCCCGTTGTCGAGCCGATTCCCGAGCCCGTTGTCGAGCCGATTCCCGAGCCCGTTGTCGAGTCGACGCCCGAGCCCGTTGTCGAGTCGACGCCCGAGCCGATTGTCAAAACCGAGCCTGAGCCGGTTGTCGAACCGATTCCCGAGCCGGTTGTCGAGTCGATGCCCGAGCCGGTTGTCGAACCGACGCCCGATCCCGTTATCAAAACGAAACCCGAACCTATTCCCGAGCCGAAACCCGCTCCGAGCGGCGGCAGTCATGAAACTCAACAGGCAAAACGTTTGAAGGCGGCATTGGCGGCGGCTATGGCAAAGCAGAGTCGCAACAAACCTGCCGCAAAAAACGTACCCTCCGACGAACAGTTACTGAATAAGCGCGCAATGTTTATCGGCAAGCACGCCACGAAAACCATTCGAACCGACGGCGGCATCGTCATCGTCGAGGAGGGCGCGGAGGTCACCGATGCCGTTTATCAAAAGGCGCGCCTTGCGACCAAGCTCGGCGAGCTTGCTCAAAGCATACAATAATCATATTATCGAGAACACATCGGATTCGCGCTCGAATGTCTCCACCTCCAACTCTGGCAGTTCCGCGCGGAGCCGTTGCGCAATCACCTCAACAATCGGACGCTCCGTCGCAAAATGTCCCGCATCGATCAGATGAATGCCGTTGTCGACGGCGGCTTGCGCCTCGTGATACTTCACGTCGCCGGTCACGAACGCGTCCGCTCCGTAAAATTTTGCTTTCAGAATGAAGTCGGCACCGGCACCTCCGCAGATGCCAACTTTTTTAATTGCGCCGGTTCCCGCGTCGACCAAACGAACGTAATCCGCGCGGAGCGCGCTTTTGACGCGGGCGGCGAAATCCCGCAGCGACATTTCCTCCGTCAATCGACCGATCCGTCCGAGCGTCGGTTCGATCGATTCGCGATCGAGCATCTTGACGTCGACCAGTCCGAGCTTTTCGGCGAGCACGTCATTGACGCCGCCGACCGCCGAGTCAAGATTGGTATGCGCGGCGAAGACGGCGATATCGTTCTTCAACAGCGTTCTCAACCGTCGACCGAGCGGGAGATCGAGCCGCACGTTTTTGATCGGGCGGAAGATCATCGGGTGATGCGAGACGATCATCTGAGCGCCGATCTCGACGGCGTGATCGATCGCCGGCAGTCCTATGTCGAGACAAACCAAAACTTTTTTGACTTCCGCCGCGGGATCGCCGACGAGCACTCCGACGTTGTCCCACTCCTCGGCCAGTTTCGACGGCGCCCAACGGTTGAGCGCGTCGGCAATCGATTGTACTTTCAACATTTTCGTCGCCCCTCATTTTGAACTTTAGAACGGCTGCAGTATAATCGATGAATAAATTGATTGCAATGAAAAGGTTGTGATGATATGCCGGTCAAAATGGTATCGTCGACGCCGACGCACTCGGCGTTTGAGACGTTTCGCGATACGACGCACAAGGTGAGCGCGAAGGACCCGTCGTTTGCGGATCAGCTGCTTGAGGAGCAAGCGGACGGCGCGACGCACGAGCAGCTTGAGGAGATGCTCCGAAAAATCGACGAGCAGGCGGGGCGGCTGTCGCGTTCGCCGACATTTGACGAGCTCAAGGAATATCGGACGCTGATCAAAAATTTCATCAGCGCGGCGGTGTCGCAGATGTACGAACTGCACACGAGCGCGGGCTGGGATCGGATGGGGCGGCAGCGGGCGTATACGACGGTTCGCAAAGTGGATCGCAAGCTGGAGGAGATGGCGGAAAAAATTCGCCTGGGGCAATCGGAGCAGCTTGACATAGTGGCGTCGCACGATGCGATCCGCGGCATGCTCGTTGATCTCTACATGTAATAATCGACGGGGGCGACGAGAAAAAAATTTTTTCGCCCCACCCACCCTCCCTCGAAAAAATTTTTTCAAAAAGGCGGGCTCCGCCGCCGCTGGTCGAGAGCGCGGGCGATAGTCAAATGGCGCCGCCGACGGTTGAAGGCGCAATCAACCTTCAAATGGCGTCGACGCCGTTCGAAGGCGCAATCGACATTCAAATGGCGCCGCCGCCGATTGAAGGCGCAATCGACATTCAAATGGCGCCGCCGCTGATCGAGGGCGCGGGCGATAGTCAAATGGCGCCACCGACGGTTGAAGGCGCAATCGACATTCAAATGGCGCCGCCGCTGGTCGAGAGCGCGGGCGATAGTCAAATGGCGCCGCCGACGGTTGAAGGCGCAATCAACATTCAAAGGGCGTCGACGCCGTTCGAAGGCACAAGCGACATTCAAATGGCATCGCCGCTGGTTGAAGGCGCGGACGCCATTCAAAGGGTGCCGCCAACGTTCGAAGGCGCAATCGACATTCAAATGGCATCGCCAACGTTCGAAGGTGCAGGCACGTCTTATGGGGCGCCGCCGACGCAGGGTGGGATCGCAGTCTCTGTTGGGCGCCGAACACGGTGGGTGGGAGCGTCGGCGGCGCCCACATCAACCGTTGCCGACAAGCCATATCGGGCGGGACAATTTTTTTAAGAGGTGATAGCTCCCGGTGAATTGGACTGAAATAATCGGGCATGCCAACATTATAAAGCGCCTTCGCTCGATCACAACCGACGGCTCCTTTCCGCATGCGATGATCTTCGCCGGTGTACGCGGGATCGGCAAATATACGATCGCCGAATTGACGGCGGCGGCGTTGCTGTGCGAATCGTCTTCGGAGGCGCCGTGCGGAAAATGCGCGTCGTGTCGAGCGTTGCGGGCGGGCAGTCATCCCGACCTGTTTAGGATCGCGCCCGACTCGACCGCAAAGAACCCGACGATCAAGATCGCGCAAATTCGAGAGATGCTCGGCGGGATCGCACTCGAGCCGATGATCTCCGATCTCCGCGTCATTCTGATCGACGATGCGCACACGATGAACGCGATCTCCCAAAATTCGATCCTCAAAACGATCGAGGAGCCGGTCGGGCGATCGGCGTTCATACTCGTGACGGATCGACGTTCGGATTTGCTGATCACGTTGCGCTCGCGATGCATCACGCTCAACTTCGATCGGCTGACGGTCGAGGAGATCGCGAAGGGACTGCGCGCGCGCGGACTCGACGAGTCGATCGCGGAGCTTGCCGATGGAAGCCTGGGGCGAGCGCTCCAACTGTCGGAGGAGGGCGGCTTGGAGATGCGGCGCAACGTACTCGACGTACTCAATCGGCTGGATCGAATGACGATCGCGGAGGTGTTCGCGCTGACGGAGGAATTGTCGAAAAATCCGCGCGGAGCGATATCGGATTGGTTGACTTGCCTCGAAAAATTTTTGCGAGACATGCTGCTGGCGGATGTGAACGCGCGGCTGTATAATGAGGACGTCCGATTCGAACTGGCGACACGGCGACAGGCATTCGGCGAGCGACGAATATTTGAGATGTTCGATCGAGCATTGGAGGCGCAACGGCGGCTGTCGACGAACGCGGATTTGCGGCTGATATGCGACGCGCTGCTGTTGCGAATGAGAAGGAGTGTTTGAATGCAGACGGCAATCGGAGTGCGATTCAAGCGAACGGGGAAAATAGAATACTATCGACCGGGCGCGGCGAGCGTGCAGAAAGGCGATTGGGTCATAGCGGAGACGACGCGCGGGCTCGAGTGCGGTGAGATCGTTTTAGGGCCGAGCGAGATTGTCGCGGACGGAATACAATTGCGGTGCATCCGGCGTCGCGCGACGCCGAACGATCTGATAAAGCACGCGGACAATCGCAAACACGAGCAGGAAGCGTTTTTAATCTGCAAAGAAAAAATTGCGGAGCGGAAGCTGCCGATGAAACTGATCGGCGTGGAATTTACGTTCGACGTCAACAAAATTATCTTTTCATTCACGTCGGAGGGGCGCGTGGACTTTCGCGATCTGGTGCGGGATTTGGCGTATGTATTTCGAACGCGGATCGAGCTGCGACAGGTCGGAGTACGCGACGAGACGAAAGTGATGGGCGGGATCGGCAATTGCGGTCGACCGCTGTGCTGCGCGAGTTTCTTGGGAGATTTCGTGGCGGTGTCGATCCGAATGGCGAAGGAGCAAAACCTGTCGCTCAATCCCGCAAAAATTTCGGGCTGTTGCGGGCGACTGATGTGCTGCCTGCAATACGAGGACGATAATTATCACGGCAATTGCAATTTCTGTCGCGGCGAATCGACAATCAACAACATAAACGCCGAGGACGATCAAGCGGCGGCGGCAAAACTTGAGGAGCTCGAGATCGAAGAGGAGCAACTCGAGAACATTGCGCCTTCGCCGGTCGAGAACAAAGTCGATAAGCCGTTCGAGAGGCGCGGCGACGGTCGACGCAATGATCGGCGCGAAGGCGATCGACGTGAAAGTGAGCGGCGCGGCTCGACGGGCAATCGGGAGCGGGGAGCGCGTCCCGGCAATCGTTTTTCGACGAAACCTCAATCGACGGCGCAATCGACGACTCCTCCGAGCGATCCCGGTAAAAAACCGCCGCAAAAAAATAAGCCGCGCTCAAAACGATCGGCTTATCAACGCGACAAAAATTTTCATTCGCGCCGTCCTAATGTCGACGACGCTTGAGCGCTCCGCGCGGAGCAATCAAAAAGGGAGCGGCGACCGCCCCCTTTATTTTTTTCGATTGATCGCTTGGAATTACTCGCCGCGACTGTTGCCCTGATAATTGAGCGTATTCGCCGTGCGATCGAGCTTCCATTGCGAACCGTCTTTGATCTCGAACACGACATCCGCACTCGATTTTACGTCGAGCGAACCGCCGTCGGCGAAGTTGAGTTTGATGTGTGTGGAATCGTAATCGAGCGGACCGCCCTCGAAGTCGAACTCCTCGAGCCCGATGTTGAGCAGGTTGACGACCTCATCATTCTTGGCGCCCTCGATGATGTCAACGCCGTCGCCGTTAAGATAGAAGTACTGCGACATGCCCGCGCCCGCATAGAGCGTGTCGTTGCCGCCGTTGCCGCCCCAGAGGCTGTTGGTGCCGTGACCGGCATAAATCTCATTGTCCACGCCGAAGCCGCCGACCAGCGAAGCGCCCTCATAGAAGCCGCTCGCGTCGAGAACTTTGATATCCTCGTAAACGCCGAACTCCTCAAAGCCCTCGATGCCGTCGAGATTCATCCAAATGTTGACGTCGCCGACAAGATCGCCGACCTCGACCGAGGAATTTTCGGACAGACCGATGTAGTGATTGACGAAGCGCTGATACTCGAGATCGGTGCCGATCGCCACCACGTCGCCGTTGATCTGCAGAATCTCATCTTTACCGTCGACGATCGTGAGCTGATCGTTGCTGTTGTAAGAAATTCTCAGGTTGTCGCCAACCGTACGGAACTCGACATCGCTGCCGATATCCTCCGCAGAGTCAATCACGAGCATATCCGCGACCGCCGCGTTGTCCTCGGTGCGCTCTTGGAAGCCGTAAATGGTATCCTTGCCGTCGCCGAGGCCGAACATGAACGTCGCCGCGCCGTATTTGTTGCTGCCGCCGTCGTTGACGAGCACGTCGCGTCCCGCGCCGCCGTAGAGGGTGCTGTCGCCCATGCCGGCGTAGAGCGTCTCAGCCGCGCTCGAACCGTAAATTTCGCTGTTGCCGTCGGAGCCGCGCACCGCCGTGACGCTTTCAAACGCCGTGCCGCCCAGCGCAACGATATCGGCAATCGAGACGTCCGAATCGTGACCGAGCGAGACGGTGATATTGCGCGAAGAGCCGGAGAAGTCGACCCCCGCGTTTCTGCCGGTACCGACGTAAGCATCCGCCCAGTACTCGTCGTCGTCGGTGACAGGCACGGTCGCGTTGGCGTCGATGTAAGTCGTGCGCACAACCGTCGTCGAGGAATCGTCGTTGACCACCTCATAAGTTGTCGTGTAGAAGCCGTCGCCCTCCAACGCCGCGAGTTTCTGCATGTCTTTTTCCATACTTGTTCTTACCCCTTCCGGTCAATAATTTATGACTCAAAATTCGTCCTCGATGTAATCGGGATCGATGGTTTTATCGATAACTTCCAAATCACGGTACCTCGGCATTCCCGTACCGGCAGGAATCAGTTTTCCGATGATGACATTCTCTTTCAGACCGATGAGCGGATCGACCTTGCCTTTGATCGCCGCGTCCGTCAGCACGCGCGTCGTCTCTTGGAACGATGCCGCGCTCAGGAACGAGTCGGTCGCCAACGACGCCTTTGTGATCCCGAGCAGGATCGGCTTTGCGACCGCGGGCTCGCCGCCCTCTTCGATCACTTTCGTATTCGCCGCCTCGAACGCGTTGATATCGATGTACTCTCCCGGCAGGAAATCCGTCGCGCCCGACTCCTCGATCTTCACCTTGTGGAGCATCTGCCGCACCATCACTTCGATGTGCTTGTCGTTGATCTCGACGCCTTGCGACTTATAAACTTTCTGCACCTCGTAAACGAGATATCGCTGCGTCTCCTTCAGCCCGCACACTCTGAGGATATCGTGCGGATTGATCGCGCCCTCGGTGAGCTTGTCGCCGAGCTTGACCGTATCGCCTTCGGCGACCGCGATCCGCGCGCCGTACGGTACCAGATATTCGCGCGGCACACCTTCTTCGGGAACGATGAATATCTGATTCATCCCGTTTTTACCCTTGTCATCGAGCCGAATGACGCCTTCGATCTCCGCGATCAGCGCGTTGTGTTTCGGTTTGCGCGCTTCAAACAGTTCTTCGACGCGCGGCAGACCTTGCGTGATATCCTCGCCGGCGACGCCGCCCGTGTGGAACGTGCGCATCGTCAATTGCGTACCGGGCTCGCCGATCGATTGCGCGGCGATAATCCCGACCGCTTCACCGACCTCGACCTCCGATTGGTTTGCCAGATCGCGTCCGTAGCACTTGATACACACGCCGAATTGCGATTTGCACGTCAGCACGCTCCGAATCGAAACCTTGTCGCGCACCTTGGCGATCTTCTTCGCCAGATCCGCATCGACGGGATCGTTGAGCGACGCGATCTTTTCGCCGGTGTTGGGATCGATGATGTCCTCGGCGAGCACGCGCCCGACAATCCGATCCTCAAGCGACTCGATCACGCCCGCCCCCTCTTTGATCGCTTCGACCTCGATCCCGCGCACGTTGTTGTTTCTTACATAAACTTCGCGTGCATCGCTCTCGAGCAGCATCGAAACTTTTTCCTCCGTCAAAATGTCGCCGGCGTCGAGAATGTAATCGCCTTCGGAGTTGACGACGTCGCGCGTCACTTCCTTGCCGAGCATTTCGTGGAAAATCGACGCGCGGAGCTTTTGCCGCTCATCATCATCGGTCGTACCGAGTTTGATCATCTCCTTTATCATGACGTGCCCGGCGCCGGTCTGCGAGTGCAACGATGTCCCGCGAATGACCAGACTCGAGATCGAGAGCTCACCGATTTTCGTCAGCGACTCCTCGTTGAGGATCGAATCGCGCTTGACGAGAAGTTCCCCCGTTTCGGGATCGATGATATCGGCGGCGAGCACCCGCCCGACGAGCATGTCATTGAGAATTTCGAGCGCATCAAGCGTGTCCTCCGCCAGCTTCGCTCGAGCGAGAAGCAGATTGATCACCGATACATCGCAATCGTCTTCGCGAACGATCACGTCTTGCGCCACATCGACCAGCCGCCGCGTGAGATAGCCCGAGTCCGCCGTCCGAAGTGCGGTATCGGCAAGTCCCTTGCGCGCGCCATGCGAACTTATGAAGTAGTCCGAGACCGAAAGTCCCTCGCGGAAGTTTGCGGTGATCGGGAGATCGATGATCTTTCCGGACGGATCAGCCATCAACCCGCGCATCCCGGCCAGCTGACGCATCTGCTGTTTATTACCGCGCGCGCCGGAGTCGGCCATCATGAAAATCGGATTGAACGGATCCATATTCGCCATCATCGCGTCGGCAACGTCTTCGGTTGCGGCGTTCCAAAGGTCGACAACTTTTTTATAGCGCTCCTGCTCGGTGATGAGCCCGCGCGTATATTGGCGCTCGACCTTGTTGACGCGCTCCTTGGTCGCCTCGATGATGTCCTTTTTCTGCGGAGGCACGATAACATCCGAAATGGCCACAGTCATGCCCGCAATACAGGCGTAATGATACCCCATATTCTTAACGTTGTCAATAACTTCGGCCGTGACGGTGGCGCCGAAACGGTTGAAGCAGGCGGCGACGAGCTTGCCGAGCTCCTTTTTATTCATCAGAATCCCGAGGCTCCACTCGCCGTTCGCTTCCTTGTGATAGTAGCGCAGCTCCGACGGAAGAATCTCGTTGAAAATCATCCGCCCGACGGAGGTGTTGACGAGCACGTAGCCGTTATTTTTTTGAGCGTCGACCTTGGTCGTATCGCCCTCGATATTCGGCAGTTCATCGGCGTGGACTCGCACCTTGATCGGCGTCTGCAGCTCGAGTTCGCCCTGTTTGTAAGCGAAAATCGCCTCCTCGATGCCGGTGACGATTTTGCCTTCGCCCTTCGCGCCCGGCTTGAGGATCGTCAAGTAATAAGTGCCGAGCACCATGTCCTGCGTCGGGACGATAATGGGCTTGCCGTCCTTCGGCGCAAGAATGTGGTTGGCGGCGAGCATCAACACGCGGGCTTCGGCTTGCGCTTCGGAGCTCAACGGCAAATGGATCGCCATCTGATCGCCGTCGAAATCCGCGTTATACGCCGTGCACGCCAACGGGTGGAGCTTGAGCGCGCGCCCTTCCGTCAAGACCGGCTCGAACGCTTGAATGCCGAGTCGATGCAACGTCGGCGCGCGGTTTAGCAGGACGGGGTGTTCTTTGATGACTTCCTCGAGCACGTCCCAGACTTCCGTTTGCCCGCGCTCGACTTGTTTCTTTGCGAGTTTTATGTTCTGCGCGATCTTGTCCGACACGAGTTTTTTCATGACGAAGGGCTTAAAAAGTTCGAGCGCCATTTCCTTCGGCAGACCACACTGATGCAATTTGAGTTCGGGTCCGACGACGATGACGGAGCGCCCCGAATAATCGACGCGTTTGCCGAGCAGATTTTGACGGAAGCGCCCTTGCTTGCCCTTGAGCATGTCGGATAAGGATTTGAGCGCGCGATTGCCGGGACCGGTGACGGGACGCCCGCGCCGACCGTTGTCGATCAACGCATCGACCGCCTCTTGGAGCATGCGCTTTTCGTTGCGGACGATGATATCGGGCGCGCCGAGATCGAGCAGTCTCTTCAATCGATTGTTGCGGTTGATCACTCGACGATAAAGGTCGTTGAGATCGCTCGTCGCAAACCGACCGCCGTCGAGCTGCACCATCGGTCGAAGCTCGGGCGGGATCACGGGGATCACGTTGAGGATCATCCACGCGGGATTGTTGCCGGATTTTCGGAACGCCTCAACCACCTCGAGCCGACGGATCGCGCGGATCTTCTTTTGACCGGTTGTGTTACGCAGCTCCGCGCGGAGCTCCTCGCTCATCTTATCGAGATCAAGTTCTTGCAGAAGACGTTGGATCGCCTCCGCGCCCATTTCCGCGCGGAAAGTATTGCCGTACTGCTCACGCGCCGCGCGATACTCATTTTCCATCAACAGCTGCTTTTTGTTGAGCCCGCTCTTGCCGGGATCGGTGACGATGTAGGACGCGAAGTACAAAACCTTCTCGAGAATACGCGGCGACAGATCGAGGATCAAACCCATTCGAGACGGGATGCCCTTGAAATACCAAATGTGGCTGACCGGCGCGGCAAGCTCGATATGCCCCATGCGCTCGCGCCGAACCTTGGCGCGCGTGACTTCGACGCCGCATCGCTCGCAAATTTTTCCTTTGAAACGAATGCGCTTGTATTTGCCACAATGGCACTCCCAATCGCGCGTCGGTCCGAAGATGCGTTCGCAAAACAGACCGTCGCGCTCGGGCTTGAGCGTGCGATAGTTGATCGTCTCGGGCTTTTTCACCTCGCCGTGCGACCACGCCCGAATTTGATCGGGCGACGCCAATCCGATCCGCATCGAATCAAAAATATTGACATCCAACATTTAATGCCATCACTCCGTTCAAAAATGCCGTCGAGATCACTGATCCTTCTTATTGCGACCGAGCAATTCACGGAACGCCTGACTGAACTGCTCGTCGTCATCCTCGGGCAACGCAAAGTTGTCCGCAAAATCGTCCGCGTCCACCTTGTTGAGTCCTTCCTTCTCGATCTTGGCCAGTTCCGCGTTGAGCTGTTCATCCGATATTTCCCTGTCAACATCGTCGAGCGATTCCTCCGGCGGGAGCGGTTCCTCGATTATGCTGTCGGGCGGCGGCATCGGCGCCTCTTGCACCGCGCTCTCCTCGAGCCCCGCCTGTTGCGCCTTCGCCCGCAATGTCCGATCGTCGTCCTCGTCCTCGTCCTGAATGATGATCTCCTTCGCGTCGTCGGTCAGCACTTTGATGTCCAGCCCGATTGATTGCAACTCTTTGATCAGCACTTTGAAAGACTCCGGCACGCCCGGCTCAGGAATGTTTTCGCCCTTGACGATCGCCTCGTACGCTTTCACGCGCCCGACCACGTCATCCGATTTCACCGTCAAGATTTCCTGCAACGAGAACGCCGCTCCGTACGCCTCCAGTGCCCAGACCTCCATCTCGCCGAATCGCTGACCGCCGAATTGCGCCTTGCCGCCCAGCGGCTGTTGCGTGACGAGCGAATACGGTCCCGTCGAGCGCGCATGAATTTTGTCGTCGACCAGATGATGGAGTTTCAACATATAAACACAGCCGACCGTTACCTCGTTTTCAAAGCGCTCGCCCGTTCGACCGTCGTAGAGCACGGTCTTGCCGTTGTCGCTCACGCCCGCCAGCGTCATCGTGTTGATGACATCCTCCTCGCGCGCCCCGTCGAACACCGGCGTCGCTATGTAAAGCCCCGCCTCACCGGGCTTGGGAATGCCGTACTTGTCGACGTCATAGCCGAGCGCCTTCAACCGCTCCGCCGCCGCCAACGCCGATTCCGCGTCGCCGCTTTTGAGCTCGTTTCCGATCATGCGAACCGCCATGCCCAAGTGCGTTTCGAGCACCTGACCGATGTTCATTCGCGAAGGCACGCCCAGCGGGTTGAGCACGATATCAACCGGCGTTCCGTCGGGCAGGAAGGGCATATCCTCTTGACGCATGATCCTCGAGACCACGCCCTTATTTCCGTGTCGACCGCTCATCTTGTCGCCGACCGATATCTTTCGCTTTTGAGCGATGTACACGCGCACCAGCCGATTGACGCCCGGCGAAAGCTCATCATTTTTCTCTCGATCAAAAATCTTCACGTCGACGATCTTGCCGCTCTCGCCGTGCGGAACGCGCAAAGATGTATCACGAACCTCCCGCGCCTTCTCACCGAAGATCGCGCGGAGCAATCTTTCTTCAGCCGTCAGCTCCGTCTCGCCCTTCGGCGTCACCTTGCCGACGAGTATATCGCCCGGTCGAACATCCGCGCCGATCGCAATGATGCCCTCGTCCGTCAAATCCTTCAGCGTATCGTCGCTCACATTCGGAATGTCGCGCGTGATCTCCTCCGCGCCGAGCTTCGTGTCGCGCGCCTCGCACTCGTACTCTTCAATATGGATCGAAGTGTAAATGTCGCGCTTGATCAGATTTTCGTTGAGCAGAATCGCGTCCTCGTAGTTATAACCCTCCCACGGCATATACGCCACGATGATGTTATAGCCGAGCGCCAACTCGCCTTGATCCGTCGCCGGACCGTCGGCGATCGGTTGACCCGCCGCAACGTGCTCGCCGACCTCGACGATCGGAATCTGATTGATGCATGTCCCTTGGTTCGACCGAATAAATTTTTGAAGATCGTAATGATCGCGGAAGCCGTCGTCGGTCGCAATGTCGATGTAATTCGACGCCAGCGATTTCACCGTCCCCGCCCGTCGAGCCAGGATCATCACGCCCGAATCGCACGCCGCTTTATATTCCATGCCCGTTCCGACCAGCGGCGCTTGCGTCCGAAGCAGCGGCACCGCTTGACGTTGCATGTTTGCGCCCATCAGCGCGCGGTTGGCGTCGTCGTTTTCGAGGAAGGGAATCAGCGCCGTCGCGATCGATACCACCTGTTTCGGCGACACGTCCATGTAATCGACGCGCTCACGCCGGACAAGCATTGTCTCTTCGTTGCGCCGCGCCGTCACCCGCTCGTTGATAAACCAATCGTTCTCGTCGAGCGGCTCATTCGCCTGCGCGATCGTCAGCACATCCTCCTCGTCCGCCGTCAAATAGCGAACTTCCGCCGTTACGCGATGATTTTCCTTGTCAACCCGCCGATACGGCGTCTCCATGAAACCGAACTGATTGACGCGCGCGTAATTCGACAGCGAACCGATCAGCCCGATATTCGGACCTTCAGGCGTCTCGATCGGGCACATCCGACCGTAATGCGAATTGTGCACGTCGCGCACCTCAAAGCCCGCCCGCTCACGACTCAAGCCGCCGGGACCGAGCGCCGACAGCCTTCTCTTATGTGTCAGCTCCGACAGCGGATTGTGCTGATCCATGAACTGCGACAGCTGCGAAGAGCCGAAGAACTCCTTCATCGCCGCCACGACCGGTCGAATGTTAATCAAAATTTGCGGCGTGATGATATCGGAGTCTTGGATCGTCATGCGCTCGCGCACCACGCGCTCCATTCGCGCCAATCCGATCCGATATTGATTCTGCAGCAATTCTCCCACCGCGCGGACGCGTCGATTGCCAAGATGATCAATGTCGTCGGTAAATCCGATCCCGTCAATCAGATTGAGAATGTAGCTGATCGACGAAAGTATGTCGGCAAGACACACCGTCCGATTCTCGTGAATGTCGAGCTTCGGCGAGCACAGCATCGTCACGACACGATCGTCCGGCGTCAAAACTTTTAATTTGATCGGCGTCAGATAGCCGCGCCGCGCTTTATCCTCTTTGAGATCGAAGATCGCCGCCTCGCGCTCATCGGGAACGGCGTTGAGCATCGCCTCGGTGATCGGTTCGCCGATATCGAGCAGCACTTCTCCCGTTTCGCGATCGATGATCGGCTCCGCCAAAATTTTGCCGAGCAGCCGCCGCTTCCAACCCAGTTTCTTCGTCAATTTATAGCGACCGACCGTCGCCAAATCATATCGTTTCGGATCAAAAAAAAGAGAATTAAGCATCTGCAGGGAACTCTCCGCCGTCGCCGGCTCGCCCGGGCGCAAGCGTCGATAAATCTCCAACAGTGCTTTATCTCGAGTATCGATTTCGCCGTCGTGCTCGAGCGCTTGACGAATGCGTTCGTCGCCGTCAAAGGCGTCAAGAATTTCCTCGGCGGACATATTGAGCGCGCGGAGGAAGTAAGTCACGGGCATCTTGCGCGTGCGGTCGACGCGGACGCTCACCGTATCGGACGAGTCCGACTCGAGCTCAATCCACGCGCCGCGGTTCGGAATAACCGTCGCGCTGAACAATTTCTTGCCGCTGGTGTCGATCGAGTCGCTGTAATACGCGCCCGGCGAACGCACCAACTGACTGACGATAACGCGCTCGGCGCCGTTGATAATAAAAGTGCCGGTGCTCGTCATCAACGGGAAGTCGCCCATAAAAACTTCCTGCTCTTTGACTTCGTCGCCCTGGTCGTGATTGACAAGCTGCACGTTGACGCGGATGGGCGCGGCGTAGGTGACGTCGCGTTCCTTGCACTCCTCGAGAGAATACTTCGGTTCGCCGAGCTTGAAACTTTTAAAGAACAGCTCGAGATTGCCGGTGAAGTCGGTGATGGGCGAAATATCCTTGAGAATTTCGTTGAGCCCCTCTCGGAGGAACCACTTGTAGGAATCGCGCTGGATATCGAGCAGATGGGGCATATCCATGACTTCTTTGATACGGGCATAAGAGTATCGAGTTCGCTTGCCGGCCTGAACAGGACTAAACATTAAGGCTGTCACTCCTTTTATGATCGGACGCCGCTGATTTTCGATCTGAAACATCGTAGGCGATTGATTATATCAAAGGCATTTGGCGCTGTCAAAGAAATTTACTGTGATCGGAGCAGGAGATCGGCAAGGTTCTCCGGCGTCGCCGTCATTATGTCGTCCGGCACGCTCTGCCCGTTCGTCAAATACGACAGCCCCAGTTTCTGCTTCGCCAACAAATTGACGATCGAGCCGATCGTTTCCGTCTCGTCCGCCTTCGTGAAAATCACCCGATCGGGCTCGCACAACGAAAATTTTTCGATGATCGCCTTCGCGTCCGATTGCTTCGTCGTCACGCTCAATACCAAATGTTTTTCGATCCGTTGGTTGATCGACAGCAGCGCGCGCAGCTCCCGCATCTGATCGTCGTTGTGTTGCGAACGCCCCGCCGTGTCGATCAAAATCAAATCCTTGCTCCGATGCTTGACGATCGCCTTCGACAGCTCCGACGGCGTATAAACGATCTCGAGCGGCAGCCCGAGGATGTCCGAATACGTCCTCAGCTGTTCGACCGCCGAAATTCTGTAGGTGTCCGCCGTGATCAGCGCCGCCGTCGCTTGGCTTTCGAGCACGAACTTCGCCGCGATTTTTGCAAGCGTCGTCGTCTTGCCCACGCCCGTCGTACCCAAAAGCGCCGCGATCCTCACGCCGTGCCGGTTGAGTTTGATGCCTTCCGTGAAGATGATGTTCGATTGCAGGTAATTGGTCAAAGTCACATACGCCGCGTTCGATATGCAATCGACCAGCGTCTCGCCCGCGCCCGCGCTCACTGCCATGTCATTCAGAATTTCTTCGCTGACTTCCTGTTGACGCAACGCTTCGTGCAACGTGACTTTGCCGCGCGAAACGTCCCGCCCGAGCACTTGAGCCAGCATCGCTTTCATTTGAGCGATTTCCGCCTCGAGCTTCTTTATTTTTTCCTCGCCGCCGTCGCCGACTTCGACGACCGTCTCTGCCGACTTGACCGCCTTCGATTGCGGCGGCTCGACCGGCGGCTGTTGAATCGGCTGTTGGATCGCCGACGGTTGGATCGGCTGTTGTTGGATCGGCTGTTGAGCGACTGCGTTCATATGTATTTGCGCCATCGCCTGAGCCACCATCGCCGCCTGCATTTGCGCCAGCTGCTCGGTCGTCAACGTCACCGTTCCCGCCTCGGGCATCGGCGGCGGAGGCGCCGGCGGTTGTGCATCGGGCGGCGTCGAAGTCATTTGCTCGCTCCGCGCGGAGGTTTGCTCGACCGCGTTCGGAACCGCCGCCGTCAAATGCGACAGTTCCGTCGGCAAGGGCGCCGCTTGAGTCTCCGGCTCGGGCTGAGGAACCGGCTCCGAAGTCGCCGACATCGTCATTGCCGCCGACAAAATTTCCGCCACGCGCTCGACCGTCGCCGCGTCATCGAGCGGAATCTGCGTCGATTCTTCCGCCGGCACCGCTCCTTCCGACCGCGCATACCCGCCCGCTTCTTCCGGCTCGACCGCCGCCGCGTCATACGACTCATTCTCCGCCTCGACTGTCGCCGACTCTTCGATTGGCTCTTCGATCGGCTCCGTCGCCTGCTCCGCTTCCTGCAATCGCTTGGCAAAGTCATCGGGCGCGGGCTCCGAAGGCGGCTCGATCGGCGGCGGAGGCGGCAATGCCGGCGGTTGCGATTTCTCCGCCAAGGCAAGCCCTTCCTCCGTGCCGCTCGTTTTGTACTGCGACACTACCGAGGACGGTCGGGTTGCCGATTGCGCCGTCGACGGAGGCGAGATTTTTTCGGTCGTGAGTTCCTTTTTGACGGGCTTCTCGTCTTCGATCGCCGCTGTCAATTCGATCATCTCGCGACTGCCCATGCCCAAAAATCCTCCGTCTTTGTACTTCTTCGTGTGGAGGATCACAGCATCGTCGCCCAGCTCCTGCTTCATTTGGGCGACCGCCTCGCGCATCGTTGACGCCTTAAACACTTTGATCTGCATTTAGATTTTCACCACCCCGACGATTTGGATTTCGACCGATTGATCTATCTCGGCGTGCGATACGATTGTCAAGCCGCTGATCGAACGCTCGATCAACTTCCTGAAGTACAACCGTACCGCCGGAGATGTCAAAACGATGGGCTGATAACCGGCGTTGGTCATTTTTTCGAGCTCGGCGTTCAATGCCTGCACGAGCTTCCGCATCGAATCGGGGTCCATCGATACGAACGAGCCGTGATCGGTTCGCTGCACCGATGCCGCGATTTTGTTTTCGAGTCCCGGGTCGAGCGTCACGCATGTCAGCACGTTATCCTGCACCACTTGCGAGGTGATTTGCCGCGCCATTGCGTGTCGCACATACTCGGTCAATATTTCCGTGTCCTTCGTCGCTCGACCGTAATCGGCCAGCACCTCCAGGATCGTCGCCATATCGCGGATCGATATTCGCTCTTTCAACAGGTTCGACAGCACTTTTTGAATTTCGCCTACGCCCATCAGCTCGGGCATGACTTCGTCGACGAGCGATTGATGCGTCTTGGCAAGGTTGTCGATGAGATTTTGCGTCTCTTGGCGTCCGAGGATTTCCGCCGCGTGCTGTTTGATCACTTCCGTCAAGTGCGTCGCCAGCACCGATACCGCGTCCACGACCGTATAGCCGTTGAGCTCCGCCTGTTCGCGTTCGCTTTCGGGAATCCACAGCGCGGGCAATCCGAACGCCGGCTCAACCGTTTCGATGCCCGGCACCTCCTCAAATACCGTTCCGGAGTTCATTGCAAGAAAATGATCCAACAGCAATTCGCCGCGCGCGATCTCCATGCCCTTGAGTTTGATGATATACGCGTTCGGCTTGATTTGAATGTTGTCGCGTATTCGGATTGTGGGCACGACGAGACCGAGCTCGAGCGCGCATTGCCGTCGGATCATCACTATTCGATCGAGCAGATCGCCGCCTTGACCGGTGTCGACCAACGGGATCAGCGAATAGCCGATCTCGAGTTCCATCGGATCGACTTGCAGTAACGATACAATATTTTCGGGGCGCGTCGCCTCCGCCTTTGCTTCGGCTGCCGCCGCCGCTTCTTCTTCCTCCGTCGGCACACTGACGCCGCGCTGCAGATTATATCCGATAAAGCCGCAGATCGCCGCCAGGCTGAAGAACGGTATGCCCGGCAGCCCCGGCACGATCGCCAGCAGCCCGAGCACAACCGCCACAATGAAGAAGATGCGCTCGTTGCGGAAGAGCTGACCGACGATGTCCTGACCGAGATTGCCCTCCGACGCCGCGCGCGTGACGATGATACCGGTTGCCGTCGAGATCAACAGCGCCGGAATTTGGCTCACGAGCCCTTCACCGACAGTCAGCAGAGTGTAAGTCTGAAGCGAATCCGCCGCCGACATATCCCGTTGCGCCATGCCGATCACGAAACCGCCGCCGATATTGATCAGCATTATGACGATCGCCGCGATCGCATCGCCCTTGACGAACTTCGAAGCACCGTCCATCGCGCCGAAGAAATCCGCCTCGCGTTGAATTTTTTCGCGTCGAACCTTCGCCTCCGCGTCGGTGATCGCGCCCTGATTTAAGTCGGCGTCGATCGCCATCTGCTTGCCGGGCATCGCGTCGAGCGTGAAGCGCGCGCTGACCTCCGCGACGCGCTCGGAGCCCTTCGTGATGACGATGAAGTTGATTATGACGAGGATGATGAACATGATGAAGCCGACGACGGGATTGCCGCCGACGACGAAATTGCCGAACGCCGTGATGACTTCGCCCGCATAGCCGTTGATCAAGATCAGCCGCGTCGAGGAGATGTTCAGCGCCAATCGAAAAAGCGTCGTCACCAAAAGAAGCGAAGGAAAAACCGAAAGGTCGAGCGCCTCTTCGTTGTAAATCGCGCTCATTATGACGATCAGCGCGATCGTGATGTTCAAACAGATCAGCAGGTCGAGGAGCGCGGTCGGGAGCGGGATGATCATCATTATGACGATCATTACCAGCGTGAACGCGATGATGACATCGCTGTATCTCTGTATGAACGAGCCGAGTGTTCTTCCGCCCGTCATGCCTTCCGGTGCTGCCATGCCTCTCTCCCTTTTCTTTTGTTCGTGTTGCCGTCTGAGCTCGCCGAGCGAATACTCGAGTCGAGAAAAAACGTCTTCGTTGTTCATTGCATCAATCGTCTCTAACAGTCGTTGCCGATCTTCGTTTTTATCAATTATACAAATTCAACGGTTATTGTCAATCGGCAAGCTCTGCGCGGAGCGGTAATCACGCGGCGGCGGCGCGCGCTTTCGATCCGTGCTTGAGTCGATAGACGTGAGCAAGAACCTCGGCGACTGCCTGATATAATTCGCGCGGGACGATGTCGCCGACTTGGACGGCATCGAACAGCGCTCGAGCGAGAGGTTTGTTTTCGAGCACGGGGATTCGATTTTCCCGAGCGATTTTCTTTATGCGTTCGGCGACAATATCTTGCCCCTTGGCGAGCACGACCGGCGCCGTCATTCCTTGTTTATACATCAGCGCGACCGCCAAGTGCGTCGGGTTGGTGACGATCACATCCGCCTTCGGAACTTCCTGCATCATTCGAGACATCGCCATCTGCCGCTGCTTTTGACGGATTTTGCCTTTGATTTGCGGATCGCCTTCGGTCTGTTTGAACTCGTCTTTGACTTCCTGCTTGGTCATCATCAAATCCTGCGTCGTCTGCCACGATTGATACGCGTAGTCGGCGATCGCCAGCACCATGATCACGGCGATGATTTGAAACGCCATCGTGAAGATGATGTCGGCGATCTGCTCGAGGCTCGTTCCGAGGTCGAGATATATAAAATACGGCACGTAGGATATCTGATCCTTGATATAGAGCCAGAGGAAAAAGCCGATGATGATGATTTTGAAGATCGACTTGAACATCTCGACGAGTGAGCGCTTGGAAAAAATTCTTCCGAAGCCGTTGATCGGATTGAGGTTGTCGAGTTTCGGCTCAAGTTTTTCGGTCGAGACGACCAGCCCGACCTGCATGAGATTAATCCCGAGCCCGATGAGCATTATCGCCATCATAACCGGCAGCGCGGTTTTCGCGAGCAGGATCATGATGCCGATGAACAGTTCGGAGATTGATTCGGTCGAGGTATTTTGATAGAGATTACCGTAGATGTAAGTCATGTACTCGGCGAGATTGCCGTAGATATACTCCCAGAGGAGCTTGAGCATGAAAAAACCCATAAGCAGCACGAAGGCGGCATTGAGCTCCTGCGATCGGGCGACCTGACCTTTCTTTCGAGCGTCGCGACGTTTCTTCGCCGTCGGCTCTTCGGTCTTATCGCCCTCGGCAAATAATTGCAGATCAAAAATCGGCGGCTCGAGCGGCTCA
>CAMKFB010000012.1 GCA_946411735.1 uncultured Selenomonadales bacterium | reverse complement strand
CATCGTACCGGCGTCGCTCACCTTCTCGTGCACGCTCCAAAAATATTTGTAGCTGCTCTCACGGAAATCCTCATTCCAATGCGCGAAAATCGCATAGAAATTGTTCTCGTTGATTTCTTTTTTGACGGCGTCGAAGGTTTGTTCTTGGAGGTAAATCCGTTTGATGTACTCGACGAACTGCGCGGCGTCTTGACGGTCGGCGAAATCGAAGACGCGACAGCATTGGACGATCGGCTCAAGGGCGAGGTCGGAGATCAAAGTTTTATCGGGAGTGGAGGGCGCGCGATCCCAATCGTAACGGTCGTCAACGAAATAGGTTGAAAGACTGTCGGCGTTAAGTATGGCGGCGGATTTTTTGTCGACGGCGGCGATGAAACGACTCGGCACTCGAAAGTCGATGCCGTACTTCAATCGACGGATATAGTAAAGCGCTTGAGCGAAGGCGCGCGCTCGGGTCTCAACGTTTCGAAGGTCGACGTCGAATTTGAACTCGAAAAGAATCTGCGGCGTGTAGAAATCAATGTTCTTCCGACTGTCGAGCTTGAAAGTCTTGGGCAGATGGGCGCGGAAGAACTGAATGAAGGCGAATTTGACTTCCTCCTCTGTCGAGCAATCCGCCAACGCCTGATATAAATTTTTTTTCATGGCAGCCTCCTAACGATAGGTCGAAACGCGAAGTTCATTGCCGTCGGTCGAGAAGACGATCGCGCCGTCCAAATCCGTCCGCTTGATCGCAATGTCCATCGATTGATAACGCTCAAGAATCGCCGGACGCGGATGCCCGAATCGATTGCCCGCCCCCACGCAAAACACCGCGTACTTCGGGTCGACCGCGCGGATAAATTCTTCGCTCGAGGACGTAAGCGATCCGTGATGCCCAACCTTCAACACCGTGCTCTTGAGATTGCGATCGAGAATTTCCTGTTCGCCCTCGACAATCAAATCGCCCGTGAATAAAAACGTCGCCCGCCCGTACTTCAGCTGATACACATTGGAAGTCTCATTGCCGGTGCCGCCGCCGATAAACTCGGGCGCGTAAACGACCTTCACCTCGACGCCGTCAATCGAAAATATTTCTTCATCGCGCGCCGCACGTATCACATTAAGCTCGGGCGCGTCATCGGGCATTCCGAAGGAGTTGGCGTAAAAACTCTTCGGCTCGGCGGAGGTGATGATGTGGTCGACGGGAATTTTTTTGAGAATCGAGCCGACCGCTTCACAGTGATCCTCGTGAGAGTGGCTCAGAAAAATGTAATCGAGCCGCGTGACGCCGAAATGCTTCAGATACGGCACGACCACGCGGGCGCCAACGTCAAAAGTGTGCTCGCGAAGACCGCCGGTGTCAAACATCATCGCGTGACCGTTGGGGGTAATGGCAAGCGCACAATCGCCTTGGTGCACGTCGATGAAATGAACGCGAACGCCGTCATTTTTGTTGAGGAAAAAAATAATCGGGCAGGCAACGATCAACATCATCAAAACATATTTTGTGAGCGTCGAGCGTCGAAGGATCAAGATGATGAGCAGCCAGTAAAGCGCGGCGGCGATCGGTTGTAGCGTCGGGAAGTAGATGCTCGAGGCGGGCAGCTTTGCGATCAGCGCGGTCAACTCGTAGGCGGCGCCGAAAAGCAGACTCAGCCCGACACAGATGATATTGGCGACGGGCGGCAGCACGAAGGCGATCAGCCCCGCGGCGAGCCCGACGACGATGATGAACTCGAGGATGGGCGTGACGATTAGATTCGCAAGCAACGAGCTGATCGACAGTTGGTTGAAAAACCAAGCGACGATCGGTTGCGGCATAATCGTGGCGCCGAGAGTGCAGGCGATCGACATGAAAACGGCGGTGAGGAATTTGCTGTCATTGAGATTGAAGCGCTCGAGGAAATTGACGATGGGCGGCGACAGATACAGGATGCCCGCAGTCGCCGTGAAGGACAGTTGGAAGCTGATGTGAAAAAGCAGCAGCGGATTGTGCAGGAGCATGAGCATGGCGATAATAGTCAACAGCCGTCGCGATTCGCGCTGATATCCGAAGGCGAGCGCGAAAAAAGTCAAGGCGCCGGCGGCAGCGGAGCGGATAACGGGCGGGACGCAACCCGATAAAATTGCGTAAGATACGATGATCGAGCAGCCGATCAAAAATTTTGCCGTTCGACGGAGGCGGAGGATCGAGGCGAGAGCGCCGGCGGCGGCGGCAAGGATCGATATATGCGAGCCCGAAACGGACAGGATGTGGACGATGCCGACGGTTGTAAACGACTCGATCAGCTCCGCGCGGAGCCCGCCGTAGCCGCCGAAGAGCATCGCGAAGATCGCGGCGGAGTCGGTGGCGGGCATGGCGCGCTCGAGCATGTCTTTGTAATGTCGACGGACGTCCGCCATCGTTCGGAGAAAATTCGTCACGAACGAGCCTTCGGTCGGCTCGACGTGCAGCCCGCCCTTGGAAATCGACAGGCGCGCGGTGATGCCGTCGGTTTTGAGCAGATTGATCGAGTCGATTTGCCCGGGATTATTGTAATTGGTCGGGAGTGCGAGCGTGCCGACGGCGGAAATTCGATCGCCGATGCGCGCGGACGGCGGCGCGTTCAATCGGACGGTAAATCGGACGCCGCCGCTTGCGTCGAACTCGTCGTCGACGGTCTTGACGTGGTCGACGGCGACGTTGATTCGCACCAGCCAAGTTTGATTGTCGACGAGCGCATAATCGGGCGCGTCAATGATTGTGCCCTCGACGGCGATCTCTCGATCGACGAAGTGGGAGATGTCAGAGGGCGGGAGCGTATTGACAGCTTGAAAACGAAACGCGCCGACGCTCAAGAATAAAATCATGAAAGCGACGGCGGAAAATTTTTGTCGGACGCGGACGGTGATCGCGGCGATGATAAACGAGACAACGGCGGCGATCATCAGCGCTTCGATCGGGAGGGCGAGATCGGAAGCACAAAAAATACCTGCCGCAGTCGAGGCGAGCAGGCAGTGCAAAAAAGTATCCTGTTTCATCTATGTCACACAAAATTATAATCGATATGGCAGGGGTGGCTGGATTCGAACCAACGAATGCCAGATTCAGAGTCTGGTGCCTTGAGCCGGACTTGGCGACACCCCTAAACGACGATGATTATATCACGCGGCGCGCCGATGTCAAGGTCTCGAGAAAAATTTTTGAGACAATCGATGAAACTCATCCATCATTAGCATGAGTTTCATTTATTTGTATACCTTTTCAACACCATATTGCGCTTCTTCCAATGTGTATTTATCGCCGGCTTCACTTGTTAGTTGCTGTATAAGTTCTTCTCGCGACATCGGCATTAAGTTTAGATAATTGGCGGCAGCTCTGGCAGCATTTTCGTTCCAATCAGTTTTGACATTATCTACGGCGTACTGTGCAGCTTCCGGTGGGAATTTATTTCCATATTCGCTGGTAAGCTGGTGATAAAGCCCTCTCTTACTAAACGGCATGGTCTTTAAATACAGCTCGGCGGCTTTTAAAGCTTGACGGTGTTCCATAGGAACTTGGGGTTGCGGTTCTTCCTGCCTGGAGGCTTCCTTGGTTTGAGGAACCACTTCAGCATTATCGGGAACGGCAGTAATAGAAACAGGCTTTTCAGACGTAACAGGAGATTCTTTTTTGGGAGCCGTTGCACCACACAAGAAAAATGAAATGATGCATACAACACCAATGATACGTTTTTTCTTACTTACCGCAAGATAAATCTCATCGGTCTCATAATTTGTGCCACCGTTTAAACGAGCAGCTTTCTTTTTACGCCACAAGACAATGAACCAAATTAATGTAACCAACCATATTGCTGCGAATAATGTCGACACAACTCCCTCAACTCCTTTCGAGCTTATTACCTCTGGTGACTATTCTTCAGAAGTTGATAAATTCCTGCCAAGATGTATTTTTTTATTTCACCAGCTTTACTCGGAACGACGAGGAAACGCCGCGCGGAACGCCTCCTTCAGTGTCGACACCGCCGTCAGCTCCATTCCCAAATCGGTCGCGTCGATCTCACGCGCGTTCTTCGTCGGTATGATCGCCCGCTCAAATCCCAACCGCTTCGCTTCATACAATCGCTGTCGAGCGAAGTGCACCGCGCGAACCTCGCCCGCCAAGCCCACTTCGCCGAACATCACACACTTAGGCGCGATCGGCAAATTCGCAAAGCTCGATGCCAGACTGATCGCAATCGCCAAATCTGCCGCCGGCTCGTCGATTTTGATGTCGCCCGCCGTCTTCAAAAATACGTCGCAATTCCCCAGCGCCAATCGCAATCGCTTCTCGAGCACCGCCAACAAAAGTTGCACCTTCTTCACGTCAATCGAGTCGGACGTGCGGCGCGGCGGCATGATTGACGTTTTCGCCACCAACGCTTGCACCTCGACCAGCAGCGCCCTCGACCCTTCGACCGTCGGCAACACCACGCTTCCAATCTCGTCGAGCCGATCCGGCAGAAAGATGCTCGACGCGTCCGGCAGATCGAACAGCCCCTCCTGCCGCATCTCGAACAGCCCGATCTCCGACGTCGCGCCGAACCGATTTTTGATCGCCCGCAATATCCTCAAGTCCGACGCCTGTTGACCCTCGAACAACAAGACCGTGTCGACCAGATGCTCCAGCACGCGCGGACCCGCCAACGCCCCGTCCTTCGTCACGTGCCCGATCAAGACGATCGTCACGTCCTTCGATTTCGCCACACGTAAAAAATCGGCGGCGCATTCTCGAATTTGTGAGACGTTGCCCGCCGACGAGTCGATCGTCGATTTGAATATGGTTTGTATCGAGTCGACCACCACGAAGTCCGGCTTCAATTTGCCGATCGACGAGATGATGTGCTCGAGTACGTTTTGAGTCGAGACGAACAGGTTGCTCGAGACCGCCGTGATTCGATCGGCGCGCATTTTTATTTGAGCCGCCGATTCCTCCGCCGATACGTACAGCGCTTTCAAGCCGTGATCGGCGAGTGTCGAGGCGACTTTCAACGCCAACGACGATTTTCCGATGCCCGGCGCCCCCGCCATCAACACCACCGAACTGTGTACCAGCCCGCCGCCCAATACTCGATCGAGTTCGCTTGAGCCCGATAACATTCGCGGCACGTCGTCGAGATTGATCTCGGTGATGGGCTTGGGCTCGACGGAGTTTAGCGCCTTGGTCGATTCGCGCGGCGCCGCATTTTCCTCGAAACTGTTCCAAGCACCGCAATCGGGGCATTTGCCCAGCCACTTCGACGTGACGTAGCCGCAACTCGAGCAGACGTAATTCTGCAGTCGTTTCATCCGAGGCGATTATTTTTTCAAGGGCGTTTTCGGAGCGGGCGCCGCCTTCGGAGCCGCCTTCGCGGGAGCCGCCGGCTGCGGCGCCTTTTGGGGCGCGGGTTGGGTGACCATCTCCGACAAAATTTCTCCGATCGCCACTTTCATTATCGAGACCACGTCGGCGACCACCGCGTTATACAGATCGCCGCCGTCGACCACGCCGCGCCCGTTCTCGGTGATAAAAAATTTCTTGGGGATTTGCGCGTTCTTGAAAGCCGTGTCGACCTTATCATTCACAAGCCGTTCAATAAAAGGATTCATCGATTCTACCTCCTTACACTTGCGATAAATTTTATTGCACCGTCAACGGCATGTCAAGGCAAAAAATTGACAGCCCGCCCCGTCAATGCTAAATTCAAAAGCGTTGGCAGCTGTGTTGTCAAGTGCGGGCGTCGCCGCCGCGGGTGGGCATGCTGCCGTAATTTGGGCGCCGCGCTCGGGGGTGGGAGCGGTGGCGGCGCCCATTAAAATATTTTTTGAGGAGGATCATCATGAAGATCGCTATTACCGACTTCGACGGCACGCTCAAGCCGTTCGATACCAAAATTCCGCCGTCGACCATCGAGGCTGTTCAGCGCTGGAGGGCGGCGGGCAATAAATTCGGCATCGCCACCGGTCGCGAGCTCAACATGCTCAATCACGACCTGCGCCATTACGACATCACCACCGATTTTTTGATCTGCGTCAACGGCTCCGTCGTTTTCGACAAGGATCGCAACATCCTTCAATCGATCAGGATCGAGCGGCGGCTGAAGGAGCGGCTGAGTGAGCTGCCGCTGATTCGAGACTCCGACTACGCGATGATCTGTTTTTGCGAGCGACAAAGTTTTTCGTTGCGAGCGGATTCGGATTACGTGCCGACGGAGATCGCGCCGCCGATCGATTGGCGTGATGTGATCGAGCGGGATGATGTGGTGCAATTCGGGATCAAGTTTCGCTCGACGGAGCAAGCCGAGGACGCTCAACTTTTGATCGAGCGGGAGATTCCCGAGCTTGGCGGCAATCGAAACAGAATTTTTCTCGACATCAACGTCAAGCCCGTCGATAAGAGATTCGGCGTCGAGAGTTTGCTCGAGAAGATGACTTGGCGCGGCAATGAGCTGTTCGTGATCGGCGACGACAAAAATGATCTGCCGATGATCTCCGCCTTCAACGGCTATACCGTCAGTCGCGCGCCCGAGTTCATGCACTCCGCGGCTCGAAAAGTTTACGACTCCGTCGGCGACATGCTCCTCGACAATCTTTGAGCACTTCCCGCCTAAAAATAAAACCGAAAACATTTTTTGCCGATTTGCTTGACAAGGCTGCCCCCCCCCCCGTATATAATTTCACGCGGTGGGAGTCATGGCGGAAAAAATTTTTTCACGGTCGGAGGAGGGCAGCGCGGCTCGTGATGGCGCCGAGCGATCGGCGGCGAGATGCTTTTTCGGATTTTTAGGCAGGAGTGATTTTATGGCGGATTTTTACAACGACACGTCGAATACGATTATCTCGGGCACGTCGGACGCAGATTCAATTTGGAATTATGGCGAATCAGTGACGATCAACGCGGGCGACGGCGATAATACAGTCAGAAACAGCGATAGTTATAACAGCGTTTCCGGCAATTCTGTGATGACCGGCGATTCTGTGATGATCAATGCGGGCGTCGGCAATGATTCGATCAACAACGAAGGCGAAAACGCGACGATCAATGCGGGCGCAGGCAATGATTTCATCGACAACGGCGGCTGGTACATAACGATCAATGCGGGCGACGGCGATGATTCCATCGACAACAACGGCCGGTACATAACGATCAATGCGGGCGACGGCGATGATTCCATCGACAACAACGGCCGGTACATAACGATCAATGCGGGCGACGGCGATGATTCCATCGACAACTCCGGCTGGATCGTGACGATCAATGCGGGCGACGGCAATGATTCCATCTACAACCCCGGCTGGGACATAACGATCAATGCGGGCGACGGCAATGATTCCATCTTCAACGAAGGCTGGGGTGTGACGATCAATGCGGACGTCGGCGACGATGTGATCAACCTCATCTCCGGCTCCGCGCGGATCGAGTATAACGACGGCGACGGTGACGATACGGTTTACGGCTTCTCGAATGAATGGGCGATGCTCGCCTTCGCCGACGGTTTGAGTACAACTTCGATCCGGAGCGGCGACGATGTGATTATCTCCGTCGAAGGCGATTCCATTGGGACTATCACGCTCAAAGATGTTGATATCTACATTCCCACCGTCGAGAATGTCAACGCCAATGTTAATCTCTCGAACTACGACGATTATTCGAACGGGTATTTTATAGTCGACGGCTCATCTGTCGAGGATACAGATACTTTTTATACTGCTTCATTCACGACTTCAACGGTCGGAACGGATATTGTTGTCGGCTCCGTCACTGCCGATCATGCTTATGTGGCAACGGACGGCGCGCGGCAGTATATCAACATCAATGACGACGGTTGGAGCGTAACCGCGAGCGACGGCGACGATACCGTCAATAACTGGGGCGGCGACTCGATCTTTATTGACGCAGGCGCAGGAGTTGATTCCATCGAAAGCGGCACCGATCATTCAACGTTGCTCGGAGGCGCGGGGCGTGATTCGATTCGGAATCACGGAATGCTGACTCTGATCGACGGCGGCGCAGATAACGATACCATTGCCTGTTACATCAAGGGTGACGACACCGACGGCTCGTCTTCTTCGTACACAACGCTCCTCGGCGGCGACGGCAATGATTACATTGACAATCACGGGCATCACGCTTCGATTGAAGGCGGCGACGGCGATGATACTCTCTATAATTACGTCGGCGACGACTACGGGGCTCACTTGGAGTATGAGGCGCATTATTCGACGATTCGCGGCGGCAACGGCAACGACTACATTGACAATCACGGACATCACGCTTTGGTTGAAGGCGGCGACGGCGATGATACTCTCTACAATTATAACGGTGCTTACTTCGAGGATGAGGCGCATTACTCGACGCTCCTCGGTGGAAGCGGCAATGATGTGATCGACAATCACGGCTCGAATGTGATGATCAATGCCGGTACCGGCGACGATGAGATATTATTGAACAGCGACTCCGCGCGGCTCGAGTATAACGACGGCGACGGCGACGATACCATCTACGGCTTCTCGAATGAGACGGCAACTCTCGCCTTCGCCGACGGCTTGAGCACTTCTTCTATGCAAAGCGGCAACGATGTGATCATCACCGTCGAAGGCGCCTCCATCGGGACTGTCACGCTCAAAGATGTATCCGCCGAATCAAACGATTTTACAGTTGCTCTTGCCAAAAGCAGTTATACGATCCCCGCTGTCGACGCGCTCACCGGCAGTCGCGACGAAAATTATGTTCTGCTGCTCGGCGCCGCCCCCGCTCACACCATGCAATCGCCCGACGGAGGCGAATTTTCGATTTGGCTCAACGGTTGGGACGGAATTTCTCACGACGCCGACATCAATATCGTCGACGCCTCGAAATTCAACGGCAACTCCACCATCGTCGGCAACGCCCTCGAAAATGTGCTCGTCGGCAGCAACGGCGATAATTCTCTCTGGGGCGGCGAAGGCTCCGAAAATGATACGCTCTGCGGCGGCGACGGCTTCAACGAATTTTTCTATCTCAAGGGCAACGGCAATGATGTCATCAACAACGCGGGCGGCGGCGATCTGATTAATCTGCTCAACATCAATCTCGACGATATCGACGCCGACAGTCTCCTCGAGGGCATTGACGCCGGCTCGATCACGCTGAAGTTTAACGACGGCGGCTCGATCCGCGTCAACTCTTCGTCTGATGTCAATTTCCGATTGGCGGACGGCTCAACGTGGCAGGCTGTCGAACGCGATTCTTATACTCGACATTGGGACATAAAGTGAGGGCAGAGATCATGCGCAAGATAAAAATCAAATCCGATTGGCTCAAAAAATATTTGCCGTTGGCTCTCGCCTGCAGTCTCATCACTCCGTCCGCATCATT
The DNA here is from genome assembly GCA_946411735.1 of uncultured Selenomonadales bacterium. Lineage (GTDB taxonomy): Bacteria > Bacillota > Negativicutes > Selenomonadales > Selenomonadaceae > Quinella. Next base: position 36,393 of record CAMKFB010000012.1, on the reverse strand, counting down.
CGCTCAAACCGTCGCGCCCGATGGCAATGTCAACAATCGAGTCACCGTCGACGACGGCGAATACGAGATCAACGGCGAAAATTTTTCCACCGAGGACGGAATTAGTATCGTCAAGGGCGGCGGCTCGGAGGCGACTTCAAACGACGTTCTGTATAACAACGTGACGATCGACGGCGGCAATATCAGTGACGCGATCGGCGGCGTGTCGGCGGCGGGCGAGGTCAAAAACAATACCGTCACCGTCAATGACGGCACGCTCGACGGCGTCATCGGCGGGCTGTCGATCGCAAATCATTCGTTGAGCAACGAAGCGGGCAATGTGTCCGGCAACCGCGTCATCATTCACGGCGGCACGATTCAATTCGTCAGCGGCGGCGAAGTCGCTTACACTTACACGCGCGACGGCGAGGGCGCGAGCACCTCGATCGGCGCCAACGTCTTCAATAATGTCGTCGAGATCAACGGCGGCACGATCGGGGCGGCAATCGGCGGCGCGGCGTTGAACGGCGACGCTTACGGCAACATCATCAATCTCAACGGCGGCACGATCGAAGGCGAAGTGATCGGCGGCTTGTCGCGCGACGGCACGGCTCGCAACAACACAATCAACATTAACGGCGCGGCTGATCTCATCAATGCGTATTTGATCGGCGGCGTCATCGGCAATGATCGTTCGCCGCACTCCGACGGCAATACTCTCAACGTCAACACGAGCGGAGTCACCGCCAAAAATATTTCCGGCTTCCAAAATCTGAATTTCAATTTGCCTTCGGATGTGGCGGCGGGCTCGACCGTGATGACTTTGACGGAGGGGCACACCGATCTCGACGGCATGAATTTGTCGGTCAACGCCCACGCCGATTCGCCGCTCACCACCAACGACAGTTTCAATCTGATCGTCAACACCGATCAAGGCGTCGACGGCGATATGAATTTCTCGGGGATGATGGGCAAGGGTGCAAGTTCCGCCTACGGGCTCGACGTCAATATTGACGGCAACGCTTTGACTGCCACGGTCGGCGAGCTTTTTGTCAATCATATCGAGGACGTCAACGGCTTTTTGTTGCCGACGATGGTTGATCCTCCCAAGATTGAGGATGCTGCCGAAGAATTTGAAGAGACTCAGGCGACGGAAATCGAGATGGTTCGCGAGCAGAGTAATTTTGAGATTTTCGCCAACACCGGCGGCGGGCATTTCAAAATCAAGACGGGCAACGGCTCTTACATCAAAACCAACATGGGCTCGTTTGATATCGGCATTGCGCGGCAGTTTCAACGCAAGTCGAGCGTGTTGACGGTCGCTCCCGTCATCGAATACGGTCGCGGCACCTTCGACAGCTATCAGAGCTCGGGCGTGCGCGGCGAAGGGCGGCAATATTACGTGGCGGGCGGCGTGGTCGTTCGCAGCATGAATAACAGCGGTTTTTATTACGAAGGCAGTTTCCGCGCCGGCAAGAGCGACACTCATTATTCGTCGAATGATTTCAAGCGGATGGGCGAGTTGGTTCGCGTCAGCTATCATAACGATGCGCCCGTCATCAACAGCCACGTTCGCATCGGCAAAAAAATTCGCATGGGCAAGAACAACGTCCTCGACGTCTACGGATTTTACGCTTACGCCAGGCAGGGCAGCTCAAGCACGAATTTGAATTGGGGCGATCACTATCGATTCAGCTCAACCGATTGCGGGCGATTCAAGACGGGCTACCGCTTGACGAGTCGCCTCAATTCGGTCTCGAGTATTTACACGGGGCTGGCGTATCAGTACGATAACAATTCGAGTTCGACCTCGACGACGGGCGATAAGAGTGTTACGAGTGTCGGCGAGAAGGGCTCGAGCGGCATGCTTGAGATCGGTTGGCTCGTCCGTCCGATCAAAGATAATCCGTGGATGATCGATATCAACACGACGGGCTGGTGCGGTATACAGCAAGGCGTCTCAGCCATGGCGAAGCTGACCAGATCGTTTTAAATGATCTTGCGGGCGCCGCCGACGCCCTTTGCCGATTTCAATCCGTTCCGCGCGGAGCGCCGGCATATGCAATATGCCAAGGGCGGGCGGGTGGGAGAAAGGCATTAAAAAAGCGCCGCCAACGTCGACGGCGCCTTTTTTTTCGATCGATCACAATGTGCGCTGCACTCGATCCGCGCGGAGACAGTGAGTGCACACGTTGATGCGCTTCACTTCGCCGTTGATGATCGCGCGGACGCGCTGAATGTTCGGCTTCCATTTCCGCTTCGTGCGAATGTGCGAGTGGCTGACCTTCATCCCGCTCATCACGCCCTTGCCGCATATCTCACAGTACGCTGCCATCTATCGTTCACTCCTTCCGAGCAATTTGCAATCAAACGGTCGAAGTCTATCACAAAAATTTTTCCTTGTCAATCATACAACTCGTCCTCGTCGCCGTCCGCCACCAATTTGATCGCGTCCACCCGAGCGCGCTCCGCCTCCCGCTCCGATAAAACGTTCGCGCGAACCATCGCTTGGATCACTACCAATTGACGATTTTTCGCCGCCATGAAGTCCACGTACGGCGAGTACAGCGACGGCGCTTGCGGCAGCCCCGCCAACATCGTCGACTCCGCCAGCGTCAGCTCCCACGGCTCCTTGCCGAAATAGCCCTCCGCCGCCTCGTATATCCCGTAGAAATTCGACCCGAAATAGATCGTGTTCAAATACAGCTCCAGTATCTCATCCTTGGTAAAGTTGCGCTCCATGTTGATCGCCAACAAAAACTCCTCAATCTTGCGCGTAAACGACTGCTCCTGCGTCAGAAACAAATTCTTCACCAGCTGTTGCGTGATCGTCGAGCCGCCCTCCTCGATGCGCCCCGCCTCGACGTTGACTACCGTCGCACGCGCTATGCCCTCGGGATCAAATCCCTTATGAGAGTAAAACCGAGTGTCCTCGACCGCCACGATCGCTTGGCGCAACGAGCGCGGTATATCCTCCAACGGCACGTAATGAGCCCGCTCCGCAATCCTTTCGTTGACCGCCGATTTGATCGAGCGAAGGCGCGCTATTTTTTTCGACCAGCTTGTGTCCTCGACTTTTTTCTCTTCGACCTTCGGCTCTTCGACCGTGGGCGCCTCGACCTTCGGTTCCTCCGACGATCGATCCTCCGTCGGATGCTCGACCGTCGGCTCCTCGACCGTCGGCTCCTCGACCGTCGACTCCGACTGCTGCCGGTCGAACTCGGCAAGGTTTCGTCGAACGCGCCGCTCCTCCTCGAGATCGGATAAGACTTTTCGTCGCCGCTCCTCCTCCGTCGCAAACATCATCGTCAAGATTTCGCGCGGGTTGTCCGCCTTCATCGACAGCGTGATCAAAAACGACATCACAAACACGCCCGCCATCGCCATCGCCAACACCAACAGCCGCAGGATTATTTGAAAGACTCGTCTCGGATTCTGTTCGGGATTCATCACATCACACTCCATTGCCGCCGCCATTATATCAATCGGCGGCGCCGTTGAAAAGGAAAATATCCGCGCGGCAGGATTACGCGCCGCTTTGACGAAAAGACTTATCGATTACATCAACAACGGAGGTCATACTCATGAGAGAAATAAAAATCGGTTTGCTCGGTTGCGGCACGGTCGGCGGCGGCGTCATCACCGTCCTGCAGATGAATAAAGACATCATCGAACAGCGCGTCGGCGCAAAGTTGACGCTCGCAAAGGTGCTCTGTCGCCCCGAGGACATGACGCGCCCCGTGCTCAAGGGGCTCAACACCACTTTCGAGCTCGAGGACATTCTCAACGACCCGTCGATTGATATCGTCGTCGAGCTCATCGGCGGCACCAGGGTCGCCAAGGATTTTCTCCTGCGCGCCATGGACGCCGGCAAGCACGTCGTCACCGCCAACAAAGATGTCATCGCTCAGTTCGGCAAGGAAGTTTTTGACGCCGTCGAGCGCAACAATATCGATTTCCTTTTCGAGGCGGCGGTCGGCGGCGGCATCCCCATCATCATGCCGCTCAAGCGTTGTTTGACCGCCAACCGCTTGACGGAAGTGCTCGGCATCGTCAACGGCACCACCAATTATATGCTCACCAAAATGGCGGAGGTCGGCGCCGATTACGACACGGTCTTGAAAGAGGCTCAAGCGCTCGGCTACGCGGAGGCCAATCCCGCTTCCGATGTTGAGGGGCTCGACGCCGCGCGCAAGGCAGCAATCCTCGCCTCGCTCGCTTTCAACAGCCGCGTCCAATTGAAGGATGTTCACGTCGAGGGCATAACCAAGATCACCACCGCCGACATCGATTACGCAAAGTCGCTCGGCTACGTCGTCAAGCTGCTCGCCGTCGGCAAAGACACTCCGCTCGGCATTGACGTGCGCGTCCACCCCGCCTTCCTTCCGAAGGCTCATCCGCTCGCAAGCGTCAACGGCGTGCTCAATGCGATCTTCGTGCGCGGCAATTCGATCGGCGAGGCGATGTTCTTCGGACCCGGCGCCGGCGGCGTCCCCACCGCGTCCGCCGTCATCAGTGATATTATCGAGATTGCGCGCAACATTCTCAACGGCAAGCCCGGCGCGGTCGGCTGCACCTGCTACGGCGATAAGCCGCTTTGCCCCATCGAGGAGATCGTCACCTCGTATTATATCCGCCTGCTCGTCGACGACAAGCCCGGCGTGCTCGGCTCGATTGCAAAGATTTTCGGCGATGCCGGCGTCAGTCTCAAGTCCGTCGTGCAGACCGCTCACAACAAGGACCGCGCGGAAATCGTCGTCATCACCCACGCCGTCAAGTATAAGGCGATCATCGACGCCGCCAATCGGTTGAAGGAGCTGCCGGTCGTTGATGATGTGCTCGGGATGATTCGCGTGCATTCCGAAGATGAGGCTCAAAAAAATGACTGAGAACGAAGAACTGATCATGTCGGGCGTGAAACCGGCGGGCGCGCGGATCAAGGTGCGCGTGCCGGGAACGAGTGCCAATTGCGGACCGGGCTTTGACTGCCTGGGCTTGGCGTGCTCGATTTATAATGATCTCGAGTTGACGCTGTTGCGCGAACCGAAATTGATCGTCGAGACGACGGGCGAGGGCGCCGAGTCCGTCCCGACCGACGACAAAAATATCGTCTGGCGCTCGATCAAGATGCTGCTCGAAAGAACTAAAAGCGGCGCGGAGTTCAAAGGCGCCGTGATCAAAATGGAAAATCACATCCCGATGTCGCGGGGGCTGGGCTCGAGCGCGGCGGCGATCGTGGCGGGGCTCAAAGCGGCGAACGCGATAGTCGGCAGCCCGTTCAATCGACAGGAATTGTTACAGTTGGCGACGGACATCGAGGGGCATCCCGACAACGTGGCGCCGGCGCTATTGGGAGGATTCACGGTCAGCGTGATGGATCACGGTAAGGTTCAGACGCTGTCGTTCCTGCCGAAAATCCCGATGAATTTCGTGTTGGCGGTGCCGGATTTCCCGCTGCCGACGTGGCAGGCTCGACAGGTGCTGCCGAAGGAAGTGGCGATGAAGGACGCGGTCTTTAACATCAGCCGCGCGTCGATGATGGTGGCGGCGCTGATCAAGGGCAAGGAGCGATTCTTTAAGAATGTGTTCGATGACGCGATCCATCAGCCGTATCGCAAGGATTTGATCCCGGGGCTGAGGGAGGCGATCGACTCCGCGCGGAAGGCGGGCGCGATCGGAGCGGCGCTTTCGGGCGCGGGACCGGCGGTGATCGCCTTCACCGTCGAGAAACAGCACATCGCAAACGATATCGCCTCCGCCATGGCTCAAGCGTTCGCGTCGAAGAACGTCAAGGCGAAAGCGATGATCCTAAAGCTCGACACGCGCGGAGCTCACATCATATGAGCGCGGGCGATCAAAAATTTATTGTGAAGGCGGCGTTTGCTCCGACGGGCGATCAGCCGCAAGCGATCGAAAAACTCTCGGCGGGGATCGAAAACGGCATGCGCAATCAGGTGCTGCTCGGCGCGACCGGCACCGGCAAAACTTTTACGATCGCGAAGGTGATCGAGCGCGTTCAATTGCCGACGCTCGTCATTGCGCACAACAAGACGCTTGCCGCGCAACTTGCCGCCGAATTTAAATCCTTCTTCCCCGATAATTACGTCGGTTACTTCGTCAGCTACTACGATTACTATCAGCCCGAGGCGTATCTGCCGGCGACCGACACTTATATTGCAAAGGACGCCTCGATCAATGACGAGATCGATCAGCTGCGGCACTCGGCGACGTGCTCATTGTTCGAGCGGCGCGATGTGATCATTGTCGCCAGCGTCTCTTGCATCTACGGATTAGGTTCGCCGGAGTCGTATTCGAAACTCGTGCTGCACATTCGACGCGGGCAATCGATCGACCGCGAGACGATCCTCGATCGGCTTGTCTCGATCCGATATGAGCGCAATGATATGATCCTCGAGCGCGGCAAGTTTCGAGCGCGGGGCGATGTGATCGAGATTTTTCCCGCCGCTTTCAACGGTCGAGCGATCAAGGTTGAGATGTTCGGCGACGAGATCGAGCGCATCACCGAGTTCGATGTGCTCACGGGGAAAATCTACGGCGAACGGCGCGAGGCGATCATCTTCCCCGCTTCGCATTACGTCACCGACGAAGAGGATATGCTCACCGCCATGCAGACCATCCGCGCGGAGCTTGCCGATCAGATCGAATATTTTCGGTCGAGGGACAAGCTGATCGAGGCGCAACGGATTGAGCAACGGACGAACTTCGATCTCGAAATGATATCGGAGATGGGTTATTGCTCGGGCATCGAAAACTATTCGCGGCACCTGACTCAACGCGAGCCGGGGCAGCCGCCTTTTACTTTGATCGATTATTTTCCGAAGGATTTCATGATCGTGGTCGACGAGTCTCACGTGACGCTGCCGCAATTGCGGGCGATGTACGCGGGCGATCGTTCGCGCAAGACGACGCTGGTCGAGAACGGCTTCCGCCTGCCTTCGGCGTTCGACAATCGACAGCTGACGTTTGAAGAGTTCGAGGCGCGCATCAATCAGATGATATGCGTGTCGGCGACGCCCGCGCAATACGAGCTCGAGCAATCGCAACAGACGGTCGAGCAAATCATTCGCCCGACGGGGCTGCTCGATCCGCTCGTCGAGGTGCGTCCGCTCGAGGGACAAATCGATGATCTGATCGTCGAGATCAAGGCGCGCGTCAAACGAAAGGAGCGGACGTTGATCACAACGCTCACCAAGCGATTCGCCGAAAATCTGACGGATTATCTCAAGGGCGCAAAGATCAAGGTGCGGTACCTGCATTCGGACATCGCCACGCTCGAGCGAGCGGAGCTGATTCACGATCTCCGCGCGGGGAAATTTGATGTGCTGGTCGGGATCAATTTGTTGCGCGAGGGGCTCGATCTGCCGGAAGTATCGTTGATAGCGATCCTCGACGCCGACAAGGAAGGCTTCCTCCGATCCGACACGGCGCTGATTCAGACGATCGGTCGAGCGGCGCGCAACGCCAACGGTCGAGTGATCCTCTACGCCGATCGAGTGACGGATTCGATGGCGCGGGCAATCGGCGAGACGGAACGGCGGCGGGAGATTCAAACGAAATACAATCGGGAGCATCACATCACGCCGCGCACGATCGATAAGCCGGTGGCGCCGTTGATCGAAATGCCCTTGATCGAAACGAAGAAGGAAGCAAAGCCGTCGGCGAAGGCGCTCAAAAAATTGTCGAAGGTCGAGCGTCGAGCGATCGTCGATCGGTTGGTGGTCGAGATGAAGGAGGCGTCGAAGGCGCTGCAATTCGAGCGCGCCGCCGAGATCAGAGATTTGATCGTCGAGATCGAAGGACATTTCTGACTGACAAAGCACAAAGGATTTCGGACAAAAGCCGTCGAATGAACGCGGCGTTCAAAACACCCCGTGGACGCTCGACATTCATACCACCGGTTGGGTCGGCATGCAACAAGGCGTCACCGCCATGGCGAAAATCAAGCGCGCTTTCTGAGATCGATCGAAAAAAATTTGGGAGCCGGCATTGCGCCGCTCCCATTTTTTATTTTCGCCCCCGATTCAATCGGAGCCAAATCTGATCGAGTTGAGCGACGACCTCTCCCATCAGCTCGTCTTGTGCGTCAAGCCGCTCGACCAATGCAGTGTTCTTCGACGTGAGCTCCTCAACCCGCTCGGCGAACAACTGCCACAGCTGTTTGATCTCCTCGTCCTTTGCCTCGAGCGTCGAGCGCAATTCTTTGATCTCCGCGCGGAGCTCGTCGAATTGTGATGGCTCCTCGGCTTTTTGAGCTTGCTGCTCCTGTATCGTCTCGAGCAATTTTTGAAGCACTTCGATCTCCGCCGTCTGCTCCTCCGATTGCGCCGCCGCCGCCGATTTGTGTTCGTGCAGCTCGTCAATCTGCAGTTGGATGACGTCGTACTTGGTCGTCGTCAATTTTTTCAGCGACGTCAGCTCCTGCCGCAGCTGATTATTTTCCTCCGTCCGTTGAGCCAGCGCCGCCTGCAACGCCCCGATCGCTCGCCCTTGCGCCTCGAGCCGCTCCATCAACTGCCACTGCTCGAGCGTCCGCAGCCGCATCTCGTGTTGCACCTTCGACGGGCTCAAATCCGTTTCAATCCGCTGATTGATATTCTCCACGTCCGCGGCGACCGCCTTCATTTTCGTCAGCGCCGCGTCCAATCGATACATCTGTTCGATCCGATCGCGCAACTCGCCTGTCGTCGGCATGAACCATTGCATTTGATCATCGCCCCTTATTTGACTGCCGCCGCGCGCTCGTCGTCATACGCCGGCTTATTCATAATCTGTATGTTGTACGGGTCGAGGTGCACGCTGACCTTTTCGCCGCGCTCCCGCCCCACTATCGATTGCACCAGCCATTCGACGCCGCCCGCCTCGACGATGATATCATAATTCATTCCCTTGAACACCACCGACGTCACCGTACCGTTGAGCGCGCCCTCGCTCGGCGCGTCGAGCACGATATCCTCCGGGCGAATCTGCACGTCGACGGGGCATTCCTCGCCGAAGCCGGTATCAACGCACGGATATTCGATCCCGAGTATCCTGACGAGTTTATCTCGAACCATCACGCCGTCGATGATGTTGCTGTCGCCGATGAAGTCCGCGACGAAGGCATTCTCCGGCTCGTTGTAAACCTGCTCGGGCGTGCCGATCTGCTGGATATATCCACGGTTCATCACCACGACCGTGTCGGACATCGACAGCGCCTCCTCTTGATCATGCGTGACGAACACGAAGGTGATGCCGACCTCCTGCTTGATACGAACCAATTCCTTGCGCATTGCCCGACGGAGTTTCAGATCGAGCGCGCTCAACGGCTCGTCGAGAAGAAGAACGCGCGGCTCATTGACGATGGCGCGGGCGATCGCAATCCGTTGTTGCTGACCGCCGCTGAGTTTGGTCACGTCATGATTTTCGTAGCCGTCGAGATTGACCAGCTTGAGCGCGTATCTGATTTTGTCTCGAATGTAATCGGCTGACTTGCCTTGGAGTTTGGGACCGAAGGCGATATTTTCACCGACCGTCATATGAGAGAACAGCGAATACCTTTGAAAGACGGTGTTGACCGCGCGACGGTTGGGCGGCAGATTGGTGATGTCGTTGCCCTCGAAAAGCACGCGCCCCTCGTCGGGCATCTCGAACCCGCCGATGATCCGCAGCATCGTCGTCTTGCCGCAGCCCGAGGGTCCGAGCAGCGTGATGAATTCATTTTCGTGGATCGTCAAATCGATCTCGTTGAGCACCGTCAGCGCACCGAATTTCTTTACGACTTGGTCGAGTCGAATCAGTTCCTTATTCATTGTCCTCTCCTTTCAAGCGATTACCCTAAAGTTTATCACACAACCGCGCGCGGGGCAAATGAAGGAATTTTTTTTTATGCGTTGAAGTGTGACGGTCGAAGAAATGATTGGAGACATGCTCATGCCAAAAAATTTATACGGCTTGACGCTCGAGCGACTGCAGTTCGAATTGCAAGCGCTCGGGCAAAAAAAATTCCGCGCGGGGCAACTTGCGGCGTGGATGTATCAACGAGGCGTTCATTCTTTTGATGCAATGGACGATTTGTCGAAGGAATTGCGCCGCCGACTGTCGAACGTTTACTCGGTTGAGCCCGCCCGATTGATCGCGCGGCTCAATTCGCCCTCGACGACGAAGTATCTGCTCGATCTCAACGGCGCCCGCGTCGAATGCGTTTTGATGCGACATGATTACGGCAACTCCGTCTGCATCTCGAGCCAAGCGGGTTGCGCGATGGGCTGTGCGTTTTGCGCCTCGACGCTCAACGGTCTCGAGAGAAATTTGACGGCGGGCGAAATGCTGTCGCAAGTGCTTTACATCAACGACGAGCTCCGCGCGGAGTCGTCGAAGGTCGACTCGATCGTGGTGATGGGGACCGGGGAGCCGCTTCAAAACTTCGACAACCTGATCGGCTTCCTCGAGATGATTCACGCACCGTACACACTCGGCTTGAGCTATCGACGGCTGACGGTTTCGACGTGCGGGATCGTGCCGAACATCGATCGATTGGCGGCGCTCGACCTGCCGATCACGCTGTCGATCTCGTTGCATGCTCCGACCGACGAGCTTCGCTCGAGGCTGATGCCGATCAATCGGACGTTCGGGCTTGAGGCGGTGGTGGCGGCGGGCGGGCGCTACGCTCAACGGACGGGGCGGCGCGTGACGTACGAATATATTTTGATCGGCGGGCTCAACGATTCGACCGAGCAGGCGCGGCAGTTGGCGAACCTGTTGAAAGATCAATTGGCGAACGTCAATCTGATCCCAATAAATCCCGTGGTCGAGCGGAAATTCAATCGACCGACGGCGCGCGCGATCAAAAATTTTTCGGAGGTACTCGAGGCGCGCGGGATCGGCTCGACGGTGCGAAAAGAGTTCGGCGCGGAGATCAACGCCGCTTGCGGTCAACTGCGCAATCAACAATCAATTTGAGAGGTGATCGTCATGAAAAAATTTCTGTTGGCAATCGTGAGCGTCCTGCTTCTGCTGTCGAGCATGGCGGCGGCGGAGGAAGTGACGACGGTGATCCTTGTCCGGCACGGCGAGACCGATTACAACAGGCAGGGGCGCTATCAGGGCTTTTTGGACATTCCGCTCAACGAGAACGGGCTTGAGCAGGCTCGGATGCTTGCCGAGAGTTTGAAGGACACGCACATCGATGTGTTCATCGCGAGCCCGCTGCAGAGGGCGTACATCACGACGAAGATGGTCGCCGACATGCACGGCAAACCGATCGCTTACACCGACGCTCGATTGAAGGAGATCAATTACGGCGATTGGGCGGGGGCGTATAAAGCGGATTTGGCGGAGGATTATCCGAAGCAATATAAGAAATGGATCGAGAAGCCGTGGAAGGTTACGATGTCCAACGGCGAGGGATTGAAGGATATTCAGCGGCGCTATCGTGAGGCGCTCGATGATGCCGTCGAGCGATATCCCGGCAAGGTGATTTTCATCGGGGCGCATTCGGTCGGCAACGCGGCGCTGTTGTGCGAGCTGTTTGATGTGGGCTTGGATCATTACAATTCAATCCGTCAGGACAACACGTGCGTGAATGTGCTCGAGCTGCGCGACGGCAAGTGGCGCGTGGTGCTGATGAACTCCGTGACGCATTTGGGATATCTTTACAAGGGCGCGCGTCGAGCGGCGTGAATCATTTGGTGAAGTGAGCGCGGAGGGCGAAGGTGACGAAATAAATGACGGCGCTGACGACGACGATCGAGGCGCCGGCGGCGGTGTTGAACTCGTAAGCGAAGATCAGCCCGCTCAGACCGGAGCTCAAGGCGACGAGCACGGACATCAGAGTGTAATGCTTGATATCGTTGGTGACGTTGCGGGCGGCGGCAGCGGGCAACACGAGCATCGAATTGATAATGAGGATGCCGATCCATTGAATGGAGATCGAGACGACGACGGCGAGTATTGCGGCGAAGGCGGCTTCGACTCTGAAGGCGTGAATGCCGCGACTGCGAGCAAAGGAAGCGTTGATCGACATCACCAGGAGCCGATTGAACAGCGCGATCCAGACGGCGAGGACGATGACGAATACGATCGAAAGGGCAATGAGGTCGTCGTGCGTGATGCTCAACAGATCGCCGATAAGGTAGTGGGAGAATTTATTGAAGGAGCCGCCGCCGGACATAATCATCAGCCCGAGGGCGATGGCGGTCGAGGAGAAAACGCCGATGACGGTATCAGCGCCGGTTCTCGACCGATTTTTTATGTAAGTGATGAGCAAGGCGAAGGCGATCGAAAAGATGATCAACGAAATCAGAGGCGATGTCGAGCCGAGCAGCACGCCGATGGCGATGCCGGTGAAGGCGCCGTGTCCGAGCGAGTCGGAGAAGAATGCCATGCGATTTGAGACGACCATTGTCGAAAGGAGCCCGAACATGGGCGTGACGAGAAGGATTGCGATGAACGCGTTGATCATAAACTGATATTCAAACATTTTTTTGTGGGGGATTACCCCCACGCCCCCTTATATTTTTTCCCGCCCACCCACCCATGACAGTTTGCAACTGTCAACGCTCAACGGCTCCGCGCGGAGCTCAGAGTATCGAACCGAAAATTTTTTTCATGCTTGCGTCGGCGAAAACATCTTCGGGGCTGCCGACGGCAAGCACTTTTTTATTGAGCAAAACGACTTGGTCAGCGTATCGCGACACGAGATCGAGGTCGTGGGAGATCAAAATGATCGCCATATCCTCTTTCGCGCGCAACTCGAGCACGATCTGATAAAACAGCTCCAGTCCGTTTTGATCGACGCCGCTGACGGGCTCGTCGAGCAACAACAAATCCGGCAGCGGATCGAGTGCGAGCGCCAACAACACGCGTTGCAATTCGCCGCCGCTCAACGCTCCGAGTCGTCGATCGATGAGATGCTCCGCCTGCACTCTCGACAGACTGTCGAGCACTTGACGTCGAAGGTGATGCGACGAGAACAGCCAGACGGGGCGATTCGACAGGCAAGCCATGAAAATGTCCATGACGGAGGCGGGCGCGCTGACATCGAAGCTCAAATACTGCGGGACGTAGCCGATGATGGGATGCCCTGTGTGCTTGCCCTTGGCGTCGACGTAATGAAGGGAGCCGCTGTGATCGACCTCGCCGAGGATCGCCTTGAGCAAAGTGGATTTGCCGGCGCCGTTTGGACCGATGAGCGCGGTCAATTGCCCGCAATGGACGTGGAGATTGACGTCGTCGAAAATGACGAGATCGCCCGCGCGGACTCCGAAGTGCTCAATGCGGGTGCAGCAAACCTTCGCGCACTCGTCCGGTGCCGACGCCCCGTGATGCAAAATCGATTTAAAAATGGTAATCCCTCCTCCGCGATCAATTATAGCACGTCATTCGAAAAATTTTTGGGGTTTCGAGGGACGTTTTTTTTTCGCTTAAGTTTTTGGGCGCATCGATCAAAAAAAAAAAACGAACTATAGCAAGGAGGCGTTTTTATGTCCATGTCGGTGCTGAATAATTCAGCGGCACAAATTTCGCTCGGTGAGCTCAACAAAAGCATCAACAAGCTCGGCAAAGCATTGGCGGTGGTGGCAAGCGGTCAAAAGATCAACGGCGCAAAGGATGATTCGGCGGCGTTCTCGATCAGCGAACAGATGCGAACCAAACTCCGCGCGCTCGAACAGGACGTTCAAAACGTGCAGAACGGGTCGTCGATGCTCAAGACGGCGGAGGGCGCCATTCAACAACAGATCGAGCTGTTGAAAACAGTTCGGGAGAAGGTCATCGACGCAAACAACGATTCCAACACCGACGACGATCGCCGCATCATGCAGAAGGAGATCAATCAGCTTTACGATCAGATAGAGCAGGTCGCCTATTACACCGAGTATAACACAAAAAAAATTCTCCTCGGCGATACCGTGAAGGATACCGAACTCATCATGGTGCCTGCCATCGAAACCGTTGAGAGCACGCTTACCTCGGGGCAAGCCGGCAACAGCGACGCGCTCGATCTCATCGACGACGTCTACAAGGAGCTCGACGGCATTACCGCCGGTCCATTCGATACGCTCAAGGATTATAAGATCGAGGAGACCTCAATCCGCCCCCTCGGACTCAATCCGTCCATTACCGTCAAAGCCGGCGACTATAATGCCACACCTTACGAATACGCTTACACATCTTCAAACAGTACGGCTAAGATTACCAATTGGAATAACGCCGCCGCGCCGTTCATGAATAATCGCGGCTTTTACATCAGAACCGTCGACAGCGACACGGGCGCATCCTCGACCAAGTATTACGTTCTTACCGACAGCCCGGGCTCGAACGTCTATAGTAGATCCAACATCACCGAGATTGATACCAGCGGCTGCTCGACGGTCGCTCAAGTGATGGCGAAGATCGATGATGAAGTCGACGCAATCAAATCGCACTCCGGAAACAAAATCGTCGTCGATAAATCTGCAACTCTCGAAGGTTGGTCTCAATATGCCGTCCGCGAGGAAACGACGTCCGATTTCGGTCCGTTCTCGACTCCAAAAAATTTCAGCGGCGCCGTCTACGACAATTATTGGCGCGAGGGCGGTTTCAGTTCAAGTGATCAATTTACGGCTGACCGTTGGTACCCCGACACATCAAAAATCAAAGCAGGCACCGTCTCCGCCACTTTCAACATCGATGATATCGCAGATAACTCCGGTTTTACGGTGTACAACGGCAACGGCGTTGAGATCGGTCGCCTTCGATTCGTCGACGGAGCTCTTTACAGCGACGCGAACACGACCGTTGAGGTCGGACATCAGTGCGGCGATGACGACATCGTCAACGTTTCAAAGGAGTATCTCAAAAAAAATCCCACTGCCAAGTTTAATCTTTCGGTGGGATCATCGGTCAAAGCTGACATTACAAGCACCGGCGTTACGCTGTCGGCTTCACCGTACGGCGGATATTATGACGGCGCAAATACAAATGCCGACAAAACGAAGGACTCCGGTTTTACCGTCGCCAACAACATCAATAAGTATTACGTCCGCAGCGGCATCAGCACGGTCACCGGCACCGCCAATGTACACGTTCGTGCTCTCGGTTTTGACAAGCAATCCTCTGAAGCCGAATTCGATCTCTCCGATTATCAATCGACCGATCCCGATGAACTCGAGAAATTTATCAGTTCTCTCGCCGGTAAAGCAATCAGAGACGATTCTTATGCAAACGGCTGCCTCGGTCGGACGACGAGTTATACCAACAGCACCCGCGGTTGGCATTATGAGTTCATTGACAGCGCCTCCTCCGATTTCAATAAAAACCGCAAAAAAATCGCCTCCGATTGCGTCACGCCGCCAATCGATCTGAACAGTTTGCGCGGCATGGTCGGCACGGTCGACAATAACGGGCGCAAGCAGACGATTGCCGACGCCTTTGCCGAGTTGTTTGACCGTCGAACGTATTATACCCAAACCGTTGATAACAGTTCGACGACCGTCCATCTCGTGACGAAGAATTATAATGACAACGACGAAACGGCGGGCGTAAAGTCGATCACACTTGCGACGCAATCGCTTGCGAAATCCGACAGTACCATGACAGCTGTCGAGGGCGTCCTTCGCCATTACGACATCGACTTCAACAAGTGGTTCGACTCCGAGGACGGCGCGGCGCTGGTCGATTACAATCTAATGGGCGAGTATATTGACGGCAAGGGCTTTCGAGCGTTTTGCGCGACCGACGATACGGAGTGGTTCAATTTTATTTTCCGTGACGGTCAAAAGAATTTCACCGACGAAACTTTCGACTCGAGCCCGAATATCCACAGCTTCCAAATTGATGTTTCCAATGTCAAGAGTGCTCAAGAGTTGGTCAAACGGATTTACGATCAGTGCGAGCCGCAATTGAAGGAGATCAATCATTTCTTCCACTTCAAGACCGACAAGTCCGGCGTCTTGACGATTTTCGACGACCGCCCTTACACCAATTATTTTTTCAGAAGCAGCTCGTCGACATATCCGCAGTTTCAAAAGGGCGATGGGCTTGACATGGAAGATAATCTCGTAGTCGGAGCGCAAACTCCTAACGGAGGCGGCGCCAAAGTTGCCGACGGCATCATCGAAGCGGGCGATCCGCGCATACTCAAGGAAAAATTTTTGGTCTACCAGGAAAAACATGTGCCGAAAAGATTCGAGCGCACTCTCCAAATTCAAGACACGACCAAATCCAACCTGAACATTCGAGTGCGCATCCCGCAAATGACGCTCAATAACATTTTCTATCCTCTGCCCGATCGAACGAAAAAAATTCAAGACTACGATGTGATGTCGAAGGCGAACCGCGATGCGTTGCTCGGCGATCCGCGGACCGAGCCTCCGATTGAAGGGATACTCGATCGCGGGCTGGAGTATATGCTTGAGGCGAATACGCTGGTCGGCGCGCAGATCGCTCGACTCGAGTTCACGGAGACGAACCTCGGACGGACGCTCGAGAACACGCAAGCGGCGGAGTCAACGATCCGCGACGCGGACATGGCGAAGGCAATGACCGAGTACACTAAGCAAAACGTCCTGATGCAGGCGTCGCAATCGATGCTCGCGCAGGCAAATCAGAACAGTGCCTCCATCCTCGGGCTGTTGCAATAAAAATTTTTGAAGGAGTGATTTTAAAATGGCTGTGATCAACAACTCGATCAACAACACGACAATCGGCGGTACGGCGTCGAATGACACCATCACCAACACCGGCGCCAACGTCACGATTGAAAACAGCGCCGGCAACGATCTCATCAACCTTGACGGCTCCAATCAGGTATTTGCTTTCATGAACGGCTCGAGTTCGAATACCGTAAACGGCTTCGACGAGGACGATACCGTTTATGTTCTTCAAGTCGATTGGGCCTCGACCGATTTCTAGGAGGCTCCGCGTTTGTCCGTTTACAAAAATAATCACTTCATCAGGAACATCAACGGCGTTTATTCCGATGAAGTGATCCTCATCAACGGCGCCAACAAAAAAATTAATTTCGCCTCTGCGGACGCTCGATTGAAGATGCTGTTCAGCGGCACCGATTATCAGACCGTTCGAGGAGAAGGCGATATCGATTACATCCTCAACTTCGCGCGCAACACGATGATTCTCGGCGACGCAAGCGACAATCACATCTTGAACCAAAGCGATGCAAACAGCGTTACCGCCGACGGCGGCGCGGGCAACGACACGATTGTAAATCATGATTGGAAGGCAGTCTCACTAAACGGCGGGGCGGGCAATGACGTGATCATCGACAACAGCGGCTCCTCGTGGGCAGGCGAATATCACACCCTCAACGGCGGCGCGGGCGATGATTCGCTCAGTTTGCAACCGGGGATCGGCAAGAGAGAATACGTGATCGAATACGCAGCAGGCGACGGGCACGATACCGTCATCGGCTTCAACGAAAACGACACGCTTCGACTTGTCAACGGCACCATCGACAACATTTCCCTCAACAACTTTGATGCTCGAATCAATGTCGGCGAAGGCTCCGTCCTTTTGAAAAATATGGGCGGTCGACCGTTTACGTTCATCGATCCCGACAGCAATGCGAATGAGACCATCCTCGGTTGGGCGCTGCGCGGTAATGATGCAGGAACTCTCTTTGGCAGCAGTGCCGATGACATCTTTATAAAGCCCGGCGGCGGCAATGATACAATCGATGTTTCGCAGGCTCAACTCATCGTCGATTTCGAGAGCGGCAAAGATGTGATCCTCGGGATGGATTCCAACGATACTGTTCGCTTGAATTTTGTCAGCGGATATTGGAATGCGTCCGTCGACGGCTCCGATGTGTTGATGATACGTCACAGATACGATCACAAAAACGATGACTGCATTACGATCAAAGACGCCGTCGACAAAAAGATAACCATAATTACGATCGACGGTAGGGAAATTTATTGCCCGCCCGCCGGTCTCACGCTCGGCAACGACAACGATATCAGCACGATTTACAATCAATTTGACAACGTGCTGATCGAAGCCGGCAATAACGATAAAACGATTTAGTCTTACGGAGGCGACAATGTAACTATCAGAGCCGGCGGCAATAACAACATTACTGCAGGCGGCGACGAGCAGGTCAGCAACGGCGACGATAACATTGTCATCTTGAGTGGCGCGGGCAATGATCTCATCGGTACCTATGCCGTAAACGTGCCACAATCGATGCGGGCGCCGGTGACGATGTGATTTACTTGTACGGTGAAAAGATAGTCGTTCGCTATAAGACCGGCGACGGCAATGATACCGTTTACGGTTTTGAGGCGAACGATGTACTTCAGATCGACGGAGAATTTTCGACGGTCAAGAGCGGCAACGATGTGATCGTTAATGTCGGCGCTCAAAAAATTGTTCTCAAGGATGCGGCGGATGTCTCGCTCAACATCGTCGATAATGCCTCCGTCTCGAGCGCCGATTCTTTGACGAGCGGCATCGAATACAATCTCAAAAAACCGTCGACGATCACGGTCAAAGACCCGTTCGGCGGCACGGTCGAGGCAAAAAATTTCTCCGACAGAATCACGCTCATCGACGCGTCGAAGGCAAGCAAGCCGGTCATGCTAAGGGGCGGCGATAAGTCCGGCGTGATCCGCGCGGGCAGCGGCGGCTCGACGATGATCGGAGTAAAGAATGCGGATAAACTTTACGGCGGCGACGGCGTTGATTATTTCGTTTACGAGGTCGGTCAAGGCAGCGACGCGCTTTACGATGTGTCGAATACCGATGTGGTGAGCATCGACGGCGCCGCGCTCGATGACATTACCTTCAAAGACGCGAAAGGCTCCGTGGCTCTAACTTTCTCGACGGATAAAAGGGCGAAGCTGACGGTAAATAAGATCGACGCCGATAAGGAGTTGACGTTCAATATCGGCAGCGAAGAATTTGTTTACGGCTCAATCCCTTCGGGCGCGGCGTTCAATAAGAATAAAACGACGTTGACGATCGATGATAAGACGACGGTCTATGACGGCGCAACGATCGATCTGAGGCTCGTATCGACGATGATAAAGGAGATCGACACGTCGAAGTCGGAGGTCGCGCTCAATCTGATCGGGAATGCGAACGCCAACATTCTTCGCGCGGGCGATTACGGCTCGACGCTCGACGGCGGCGGCGGTGCTGATAAACTTTATGGCGGCTCGGGCTCGGATGTCTTTTTGTATCGCGAAGGCGACGGCAACGATGTCGTTTACAGTCTCGACGGCGGGCAGGGCGATTACGTTGTGCTCGAGGGCGTGACGACGCTCGAGGCGAAGAATATTTCGGAGAGCGCCAATAAGATTGTCATGACGCTCGGCAAGCAAAAACTCACGCTCGACAATCCGAAGGGGGAAGTGAAGTTCGTCGATGGCGACGGCAAGATTTTGTATAAGATGGGCGTCAATCTGCCTGAGGGCGTGGAGTATGTCAAGAACAAGACGGCAGTGACGATCGCCAAAGGCGCGGACGTTGCTGTGCTCGATGCCGGCGAATTGTTTTCGGCGGTGAAAACAGTTGACGCGACGAAATTCGACAAGCCGATTGAGCTGATCGGCAACGCGCAAAAAAATGAATTATGGGCGGGCGATTACGGCTCGACGCTCGACGGCAGCGCGGGTGATGACAAACTTTACGGCGGCGCGGGCGTCGATCACTTCGTTTATACGGCGGGCGAAGGCGCGGACGCATTTTTCAGCGTCGAGGCGCAAGACATTATCGATTTGAGCGGCGCGACCTTCGATCAGCTGCAGCTCAAAGAAAACAGGAATGCCGTGACGGTGACCTTCACCAACGATAAAAAATCGAAGGCGACGATCAACAGGCTGAACGCGGACGCGTCGGTGCTCTTCGTGACGAGCGACGGCGAATTTGCGTACGGCTCGATGCCCGGCGGCGTGACGTACAATCAGAATAAGACGGCGCTCAACATTGGTGATCCGTTTGAGGGCACGATCGACGTGGCGGATTATACGGCGAGTGTTGTGACGATTGACGGCTCGAGTGCGACGAACGCGATCGAACTGATCGGCAACAAAAAAACGAAGGCGATGCTCGGCGGCACGATTGAAACGACATTGCGCGGCAGTACGATTAACGACAAATTTTTCGGCGGCACGGGCAAAGATTGGTTCGTGTACAATGCGGGCGACGGCAAGGATCAGATTTATAACTTCGACAGCAGCACGGATATGATTTCTATCGGCGGGGCGACGGTCGGCGTGACGGATTTTGTCGAGAAGGGCAAAGACATCGTGCTGACGGTCGGCAAGGGCACGATCACATTGAAAGATGCTCCGCGCGGAACGATCAGAGTGCTGCATGACGGCGGGGCTGTCGAATATAAGACGATGCCGGCGGGCGTGACGTACGATCCAAAAAAGAGGCTGCTCAGGCTCGATAAAGATTTTAAAGGACAATTATTTGCGATGACGCTCGGAGTACCGGTGAATGAGATCAATGCGTCGGTGACGAAAAACAAAATTCTTATCTCGGCGACTAACAAAGCAAAGATCGTTTCCGGCTCCGGCGAATCGACTTTGTTCGCGGCTGAAGGCGACTTCACTCTTATCGGCGGCAAGGGTAAGGACGTGTTTTTTATGGAAGGAAGCAATGCCTTAATCGATAAGTACACGCCGGGGGAGGATTTCATTCGTGTTTCGGGGACGGTGGAGTCGGGCAGCGTGGTCGGCTCGAATGTGGAGCTCACTGCAATAAACTTCGGCGTTGAAAATACGATCACAATTAAGGGCGCGTTGAATAAAGAACTGCGGATAGACGGAACCACGTACAAATTTACGAAGAAGGCGACGACTCTCGAGACGGCAGCGATCAGTTCGCAATTCCCGTCGGCGATCGAGGATTATTGGTTCGCCGATCTCGAAACTCCAAGCGATGAGCTTGACTCGATCCTCGACGCCAAAAATATTTCCGTCGACTTGGATGAAGAGCCCGCGCCGAAAAATATTTTCCAAGCGCAAGAGATGATCGCTCCCGCGCGGCGACATCAGAAGGCGTGATGTAAAAAGTTGTGATTGCCAAGTTCCCGTCGAGATGATACAATCTCTTCATTGAAAATTTGATGGAGAGGTGATCGTCCTCGATGGGAAAATTTTTTTTGACAACGATATTAGCGTTGATGATGATGCTCGAAACGGTCAGCGCGGCGGTCGAGCCGGTGATCTCGGCGGACTCGGCGATCCTGGTCGAGGCGACGACGGGTCGAGTCATTTTCGAGAAGAACGCCGACGAAATTCGCCCGCCCGCGAGCATGACCAAGATGCTCACGAGCATACTCTGTCTCGAGTGGCTTGATCCCGACACGCCCGTCACCATCAGCCAAGCCGCCGCTTACACCGAAGACAGCACCTTCCTTTGGACTCCGGGCGATGTGCTGTCGGCGCGCGATCTCAACTATGCGATGATGCTCGTCAGCGACAACGGCGCGGCGGTTGCCGTCGCTCAAGCCGTGGCGGGCAATGTCCCCGACTTCGCCGCGATGATGAACGAGAAAGCGCGTGAGCTCGGCTGCTACGACAGCAATTTCGTCACGCCGAACGGGCTGCCCGCTGCCGGTCATTACTCGACCGCTCGAGACATGGCGCGGATTGCGATGTACTGCATGGAGAATCCCGTGTTTCGCGAGGTCGTCGCCACCAAGAAGGAGATCATTCATTGGCTCAACGTCGACAGGAAGGACGAGGCGGAGAATACCAACGAGTTGCTCTACGATGACGAACAGGCTCATTACACTTATGTCGGCGCCAACGGCATCAAGACCGGCTGGACGAGCGCGGCAGGCGGTTGCCTTGCGGCTTCGGCTCAGCGCAACGGGACGGAACTGATTGCGATCGTGATGCACTCGGCGGATCACTGGTCGCGTTTCGACGACGCGCGCAAGATGCTCGATTACGGTTTCGACAGCGTCAAGCTGATGCAGATCGTCAGCAAGGAGCGCGTCAACAGGACGGTTTTTGTCGAGGACGGACGGAGTGCGACGGTCAATGTCGGACCGCGCGACGATTTAAATTTTCCGTTGCTCGAGGGCGAAACGCCCGATAAACTTCGCTTGAGATATGATCTGCCGAGGATCGTCAAAGCGACGGTCAAGCGCGATCAAAAATTGGGCGAGGCGATATTGAGCTACGACGGCAAGACAGTGGCGCGCGTGCCCTTGACGGCGCGCGAGGACGTCCCGCGCGGATTCAGTGTATCGTCGATGTTGGTGGGGATGATGTCGCCGCTGTTGGCGGCGGCGCAAAATTTTTTCGTCTGATGATGTAAATCGGAGGAGCGGTGCATATGTTGACTGAAAAAGATTTTTTGAGACTGCAGAACGGCAGCGACGTGCGCGGCATTGCGGTCGAGGGCGTTGAAAACGAGCCCGTTAATCTTACGACCGAGGCGGTCAATCGGATCGCGGGCGGCTTCGTCAAATTTTTGTCCGCCAAGCTCAATAAGCAATCGTTGAAGGTCGCCATCGGGCATGACTCGAGAGTGTCTGCGCCGCAATTGCTCCGCGCCGCTTGCGAGGCGCTTGTCGGCAACGGCGTCGAAGTTATCAACTGTAATCTTGCGTCGACGCCGGCGATGTTTATGTCGACCGTTTTCGACGAGACGAAGGCGGACGGCGCAATCATGCTCACTGCCAGCCACCTTCCCTTCAATCGCAACGGCATGAAGTTCTTCACCGCGGACGGCGGGCTCGAGAAGAAAGATATCACCGCCCTGCTCAAAACCGCCGCTACGCTCGAGGAAGTGCACGGCGATTATTCCTCCGCGCGGAGCTTTGATCTGATCGATCGCTACGCAAAGCATCTGCGCTCGAAAATCACTGCGGCGCTCGACAACGCCAAGCCCTTCGACGGCATGAGGATCATCGTCGACGCCGGCAACGGCAGCGGCGGCTTCTTCGCCGACAAAATTCTTGCGCCGCTCGGCGCCGATATTACCGGCAGTCAATTCCTCGAGCCCGACGGCATGTTTCCCAATCACATTCCCAATCCCGAGGATAAGATTGCGATGGCGGCGATCAAGAAAGCCGTGCTCGACAATCGCGCCGATCTCGGGCTGATTTTCGATACCGATGTCGACCGCGCGGGCGCCGTTTTGTCCGACGGCGAAGAGGTCAGCCGCAATGCTCTGATCGCGTTGATCGCGGCGATTCTCGCGCCGGATTATCCCTCGAGCACAATCGTCACGGATTCCGTTACGAGCGACGAACTCAACATTTTCCTCGAGAAAAATCTCGGGCTCAAGCATCATCGTTTCAAGCGCGGCTATAAGAACGTCATCAACGAGTGCATTCGCCTGAATAAGAGCGGCGTGGTCAGCCCGCTGGCGATCGAGACTTCGGGGCATGGGGCGCTGAGCGAAAACTATTTCCTCGACGACGGCGCTTACCTTGCCGTCAAGATTTTGATCGCCGCCGCCCGACTCCACGCTCAAGACAAAAATCTGTCGTCGCTCATCGCCGATTTGAAACAGCCCGTCGAAAGCAAAGAGTATCGACTCAAAATTTTTGACGCGGAGAATTTCAAAGCGTACGGCGAGGAAGTCTTGAAAATTTTCGCTGCTCGAGCCGACGCCGCCGGCATCGAAAAGGCGGAGCCGAATTATGAGGGCGTTCGCTTGGTTTTCGACAACGGTTGGGCGCTGTTGAGGATGTCGCTCCACGATCCGCTGATGCCTTTGAACGTCGAGAGCCGCGAGGAAGGCGGCTGCCAAAAGATCGTTGAGACGCTCAAAAAACTACTCGACGGCTTTGATAAACTGCAGTCCCTCTAAAACATTTTTCCCGCCCACCCGCCCCATAAGGACTACGTCCTTTAAACCTTTCGAGGGACGGAAAAATGTTTGACAACGCCGATTGACTGTGATAGATTGTTGCAGTAAAAAATTTCGGATTGGGGATGTAAAGGTTTCGACGGGAGCAGATGGGACAGCGATAGCGAGCCCCGGGTGCATCGAACCGGGTCAGTAAGGTGCAACCGCTTAAATATAAAAGCAGACTACGAAGATTACACCCTGGCAGCTTAATGCCGGCCTCCCCCGATTGATCTCCTGCTAAATCGGATCGGAGGTCACAGCAGGATACCGAGCCGTGAGCGCGTCACAGCGGACGGGAATAAAACGACGCTCGACCAAATCGAGTCTGCCTTGCGAACTCGACGCGGTTTAAATCCGATCACAAGGCTGCGCTCGGAGAAGTTACTGTGACAATGCTTTCGGACAGGAGTTCGACTCTCCTCATCTCCACCATCGAAAGCACTGCGTCAATCGCGACGCTCGAATATATCATCAATCGACGAGGAGGCTTTACAGTGGAAGTCAAATACGAAGTTACGGTTACTGCCGTCGGTGCTCAGGCGCGCGAGTTCCTCGAAAACAACAGCAGCGTCATCCTGCTCGATCAGGGCAAGCATCCGAATTTGGCGGCGATGGTCGTCGAGCACACGGTGGGTGAGCTGGCGGCGGACATCGAAGTCGGCGACAAGCTCAAGTTCGGCAATACCGATTTCAAGGTGACGAAGGTCGGCGATGTCGCCAACAAGACGATCCGCGAGGACGGGCATTGCACAATCCTCATCAACAAAGAAGGTTCCCTGCCCGGGCAAATTTCCGTCAAGGGCGTGATGCCTCCGCGCCTCCGCGTCGATGACAAGATCAAGTTCTTCAAAAAATAATTTCCGTCGATGACATAAAAAATAAGGCGGTCGCCCGAGTGTTTCGAGCGCCGCCGTTTTTTTATTGCCGAGCCGCCTTCACCATGTCGACGAACTGTCGCGCCAACTCATCAACGTTTTTTTGAGTGATGTCGGAGCCGTAGCCGCCGCCCGCGCGGAACTCTTCGTAAAAAGCACAGTGCTTTTCGTTCTTCGGATGCAGCAACCAAAGCCGACGGTTCCCGTCCAATGCCGACAGCCGATTCTTGATCGTCGAGCACTCCGCCGCGCAGATGCCGCTCTGATCGTAATAGGGATCGTCGAGGATCACAAAGTACTCGCATTGAGCGTATCGATCCAGCGTCGCCTCCAACGCGCCGTTGCCATGAAAGTCGCGGCTCGCCGTCGGATTGCGATCGAAGAGAACCGTCTGCTCCGGCAATGCACTCTGCACAAGCTCGACGAACCGCTTGAGCAGCTTGACCGCGTTGCGCTCCCGATTAAATTCTTCTTCGTGCGCATACGAGATGCCCACCAAATAATTTTTCCGCCGCCACGTCCGCAACAGCGCCTTGAATGCGATGCCGATGTCCGACGGGAAATTTTTTGTGCTCTCGCAGTGCTCGAGCATCAGGCAAGGCGCCGAAGGATCGCCGCCCCAATCCTTGAAATCCTTTTCGGACTCGAATATCGCGTACGTCTGTCGATACTCCCGCCGCGCAAGCCCCTTGCAAAAGTAATCGAGGCTCCAATGACTCTGCACCGTGAACCAATCGACGAACAGCAGCGTCGGCTCGTCGAGATCGCGCTCCGCGATCAAATCCGATCCCCACGACAACTCTCGATACGCGATCCGATTGTGCTCGAGCGCCTCCTTCAGATCGCCCAGCGCCGCCGAGCGTTTCTTGTCGCAAAGCAATCTGATCCGCGGCAGATCGGTTTCGTCATAGCCCTTCGGCGTCGACAGCGGATGCCGCTCGTAATTTCGAAACAGGTAATTGAAGGTCTTCAGCGGCTTATGAAACGTGCCGCGCGCGTCCGACAGCAGCGCCGCCAAGGTCGTGCCGTGAAAATCCGTCAGAGTGATCGCCTGCGTGATCAGCCCGACGAACGAGGCGAAGGTCGTCGTCAACAGCGCCTTGTTCACATCGATGAGATCGCCGAGCAGCTCCTCAAAAATTTTTCGGAGCGCGTTCAGTTTCGAGTTCTCCGCCGTCTCGGTCGACAGCACTATGACTTTCGCTCCGACCGCGCGTCTGACGTGATGCTTATACTCTCTTATCGACGAGTCGGAGGGCTGATCCTCGGGCGCGATCAAAATGAATGTCTTGTCGCCGAACGTGAGCGTCGCGATGTTCTCATCCGTGCTCGGGAAATCAACCGTGAGCGCCTCGTCGAAGAACCGCGCGGGCGTCGATTGCTCCGTCTCGTCCGAAAAAATTTTCCTCAGCCACGGCAGCAAAAACTGATCCTTGTCGGCGGGGCGAGCATAATACAGATTCTCCAGCGCCTCTTTTTCCTCGTCGCCGAACGGTCGACCCGAAGGCGGATTGTTTTTGATGCTCTCGAAAAGATGTTCGATGCTCTCATGTGTGTTCGAGTCGTCGGCGCTCGACAACAGTTCCTCGAGCATCTCCTTGCTCATAATGCGGAGAATTTCCGGCAGATCATTTTCCTTCGGCGCGCGCAACATCGCCGGCGGCGAAGTGTAATCGAACTCGCGCCTCCTATAAAGCGCGCCGATCTCGAGCACGACCTTGCGCTCAAGCGCGTGCACGTGACGGTTGGCAATGCTCACCAGCTCCTGCGGCACGCCGTATTTCACGCGCGTCGACAGCCGATAGAGGTCCGACGGGCGGAAGTTCGTAAAACTTTCCTTGCCCTTATATCCCATTCGGCTGATCGCCTCGAGCTGATACGAGACCGTCTCTGCCAGCCGCGCAATGTCGCCGACCACCAACGGCACGAAGTTGAATTTCGTTTCGCGTCGAATGTGGTCGACGAGCGCGCCCTGCGTCCAATGCCACAAGATGATCGCCCGCATCAGACACTCCTTGTCGAATTGCTCATTGCTCCAATCGTAATCGCCGTCGACCATCTGTCGCAACGGGCTCTGATCCCAAAATCGACACCGCTCCGCGCGGAACATTTCCTTGAGCGTGTTCTCGATGATGTCCTTCGCCCGACGGGACTCGTTGGGATTGATGTCCGGCGAAGGCAGCCGCAATTGACCGAGGTTGGCGACCTCCGACGTCGAGCACAGCACGTAGAGAATGTCGAGCAGATATCCGCGCGGCTCAAGCTCCTCGGTCGTCGTTGAGAACGGCAGCCCGCCCTTGTTGGCGATCAACTGCCACTGCCCCTTCTTTCGAACGTAGCCGCCGTTGAAGAAGTACCGATTGATTTTCTTGCAGGTGTTGAGATAAAACGCATACGGCGTCACGCGCTTGCCGTAATCGGTCAGCACATAGCGCTTCTCGGCGGGGGCATCGTCCTCGTCGTCATCATTTTCCTCCGCGTACTTGCACAGCCGCGCCCGACGAAGCTCCTCGCAAACGTCCTTCATGTTGAGCGGTCGACCGTCGCAACTGTAGGAAAAACTTTCGCGCCACAACGCGTCCAAATCCCGCGCCGTATAGCCCTCCGCACCGTCGTAATTTTTGCCGGTGTACAGCAGGTTCAGATAGTACGGCGCTTGAAACTTCGCGCCCGCCCGCATCAACGACGATTTGATGTCCTGCGGTCGACAGTTGACGTACGTGTCCCAAAAATAGCGGCGCTCGTCCATGTCGGCGGCGAAGATGAAACTGCGCCCGCCCCTCATGTTTTCTTGACCGAGCCGCCCCGCGCGCCCGACGAAGTTTTTGTACTCTTGACTGGTCAGCCGCTCCGAACTCTCCGTCCGACGAATTTCGTGGTCGTAGAGGATCATCACATCGACCGGCATGTTCATTCCGATCGTCAGCGTTTCAGTTGCGACGACCAACATCAGCGGATCGTCCGCGCTGCCGAAAAGTTCTTCAACGTATTCGCGCAAGCCCGTCGAGATCGCCGCGTTGTGACACGCCAGCCGACGCGGCATCAGCTCTCGAAAGAACAGCTGCTGATAATCGTCGTCGTCGTACTTCTCGATCTCGCGCAACTTGCCGCTCAGCTCCAGCGACGGAAAAATATCCTCGGAGGCAACATAGCGCGCGATCAGTTTCGTCCGCTGCCGCCCATTGACAAAGATTAAAACCTTCGCCTTCGGATTGCGCGCGTAAATCTTATTCAACAGCGCCTTCAACAGCCGCTTCTTCTTCTCGTCGCTCCGAAGATTTTTGTTGTAATCCGGCACCTCGAGCTCGCCTTCGTAATAAAGCAGCCCGCCGTCATCATCGACCTTCTTCTCGACGTTTTTGCCGTAAAGCTCGATATCGGCGACGCTGCCGTTTTTCGCCTCGCCCTCGATCGGCAGCGCCTGATATCGCCCGTCGAATTGGATCACGTGCTCGACCAGCGCCGTCGGTCGCTCATTATTGATCAACAAAATCGGCTTGCGCCCGTCGATCGTCAGCCACCGCTCAATGAATTGAACGCGGCAATCCGAAGTCGTCAGACACATTATCCGAGTGTTGACGCCGTTGTTGCCGAGCGCGTTGTTGCGCAACACTTTTTGGATCGCGATCTCGAGTTTCGGTCCCCGATTGCTGTTGCTCAACATTTGAAGCTCGTCGACCACCAACAGCCCGCAATTCTCGAGCATTTTGCCTTGCCCTTCCTGCGATTGCGACAGCATCACAAAAAATTTTTCATAGACGATGATCGCGACGGTGTACTCGCCGTTGATGATCTCGCCGTCGTGATCCTGATAGTCGGCGCTCGACGCATAAACCCGCTCCGTCCCCTGCAACTCCAAATCCGATCGAAAATGCAGCCAGCGCTCCCGAACCATCGCCCGCAACGGCACCAGCACGATGCACTTGTTCTGATTTTTGATCGTGTCGAGGATCGCCATCTCGCTTATGAGCGTTTTGCCCGCGCTCGTCGCGCCCTGCACGATGATGTGGCGCTCCTCTTCGTTGTCCGCCAACCAAAAGCCCGACTCGTTGAATGCCTGCCGTTGCAGCCCCGTGAACTCGACCCGCTCGGGCGTGATGCCCATCGACCGCGCCAGCCGATTTTTGATCCCCTCGAGCGCGCCGTGATCCAGTCGGTGAATCCGGCTGATGTCCTCGAATGTCCTGATTTTGTCCGCCAATCCGATCCCTCCCGTCAGTCATCGGCGCCACAAAGCGCTCTCGTCATACGCAAGCGCATCGGTGATGCCCTTGAGCCAATCCTCCGCCGCGCACAGCCGCTCGACGTCAAGCTCCTGCCGCAATAATTTTTTTTTGCCCGGCGCCAGCGGCAGACTGTATCGAATCACGTCGAGCCGATAGCTGACGATCTCCAACAGCCGCCGCATCTGCTCGTAATAAATTTTGAGCTCGTCATACAAGCGCGGAGGCGTGCACGTCGACCCGCGCCACAAGATGATCGCTGCCAACATTCTCAGCGCCCGAAAACCGTCCTCGTTGAAAAAATTATAATCCCGCGCCCACAATCGCCCTTCGTACTTCCCGATCTCGATTGACAGCCGTTTCGACAGCGCGACGCTCGTCCGCTTCCGTGCGCCGACAAGAATTTTTTTCATTGCCTCGATCGCGCGCATCACCATCAGAACGTCGTTTTTGGTCGTCTTGAGCGTGCCGATGATGATCCCGCCTTGTCGCTTGATTTCCTCCGTCCGCACGATCGCGTCGAACAGATCGACCTCGAAAAAATTTTGCGGCGTGATGAACGTCCGCATCGCGTTCAATATCGCCTCGAAGTCGTCGAACAAAATGACGAAGCCCGCCAACTTGCCGCCCACATCAGTCACCGCATACTCGGGCTCCTCATCATCCTCGTCCTCGTTGACTTGGCGGATCAGTTTTCGCTCGAGAAGTTTTTGAAGCGGCTCGGCAATGAAATTTTCGTCCGCCTCGAGTCCGCTCGGCAGCGGCAAATTCTTCAACAGATATTCGATATCCGATTGCGTGATGCTCGTCGAGTTGCGCCGGCGCGAGTTGGCGAACAGGCTCAAAACGTAAAACGACCAATACTCCGCGCGGACGTTCGGATATCGGCTGAAGATGACTTCGGGGGCGTCGACCTTGCGATTGAGCTCCGCCCACAAAATTTCTTGCGACTTGCCGTCGAGGTCGAGCGTCGGGTTGAGAATCGGATAGACGTAGCCGACGCTCTTCTGCTCGGGCAAATTCGGATTGAGGCGCCCCGCGCGCCCCGCGTAATTCATGTACTCGTTCGGAAAAAGGAAGCGCCGCCGATTTTTGAGCGTCTTGTCGTAGGCGAACTTGGTCATATCGGGGATGATGACGACGTCGGCGTTGCTGTTGACGCCGTAGGCAAGCGTCTCGGTGCTGCAGATGATTTTGAGCTTGCCGTCGACCGACAGAAAATCCTTCTCGATCAGACAGCGGAGGGGCGAGGGCATATCGGCGTTGTGATAGCTTATGCCGTGCGCGAAGGCGCGGAGGTCGTCGTCGTCCATCGTGCCGTAAAGAATGTCCTCCGAGTCCGCTTGGATGGCGTCGAGGACGAAATTTTTACAGCGCGCGGGCTCAATCCACGGTTTCAAGATGCCGGTATCGATGAGCCGACGTTGAAGGGCTTGAGACAGCTCCCGCACCTGATTGCGGCTGTTGAGGAAGATCAAAATTTTTTCGCCGCGCTCGACATGTTCTCGACAGAGATCGGTGACGACGGTTTTCGAGTGGCGCATCGGGCGTGTTACGAGTTCGATCGGGCGGCGCTCCTCTTGAATCTCGACGAAGCGAAACTTCTTGACGTACTCGCGCCAATTATAAAACGGAGTGCCGAGTGCGATCACGCGGATATCGGGGCGGCGCCGCGCCTGCAGCATGATGAAATCGGTTTTGATGCCGCGGATCACATCTTGGATCAAGGCGATCTCGTCGAGCACGATCAGATCGTATTTGTCGAGGAATGTGTGATCGGCGCTTGCGAACATGAAAACCTTTTCGTTGATGATGACGGCGATGTCGACCCTGCCGGTGATGATGTCGTCGTCGTCGAGGAGTTTTTCGCTGGTCGACTGCACGACCTTCAACGGCAGATCGAGTTTCCTGACGATATCGGTGATCTCGTCGAACTTTTGAGAGGCGAGCGCGCGATAGGGGACGGCGAACAGCATCCTGTAGGAGCGACCTTGAGCCGCCGCGCGATGTTGCTCATAGAAGTAGCTCATCAGCGCGACGAGCGTTTTACCGGCGCCGGTTGCGCCCATGATGAACAGCCATTTGTTGATGTCGTAAAAATCCCGGCAGCCGAAACTTTTTTCCTGCAGAGCGGTCAAGCGATCGAAGCCCGCGCGCGCCGCCATCGAGCGAATTTCTTCCGAGCACATCAGCCGTCATCCCTCCCGTCCGCTCCGCGCGGAGATATCGAAGCCGAGCTTGACAATCAGCTTGAGCGTTTCGAGTGCGGTATTGCGATCAAAAACTTTTTCATCCTCGGGCAACTGAGAATAAGGGACGAGGCAGGGCGTTTTCTTGAGAAGGTCGTCGCGCGTTTCGCCGTACGTCCAACCTTCCCGAATACGCCCCGCCGCCCAAACTTCGTGGACGTTCTCGGCGATCCTTTCCGTTAATGCCAACAGCTCCCGACTCAAAACGACGTCGCGCGTATCGAGCGGGCGCGGGCTATAAGTCCGTTTCACCGAGAATCATCCTCCTTTAATCGAACAGTGACGAAATGCCTCGACCGATCGCGCAGGCGACGGCGAAGCCCGCAACGATCGGGGCGGCTCCGATTGCGGCGGCTCCGATTGCGGTGCCGGTGACGGCGGTGCCGACGGAGGTGGCGGCGAAAGCAGAGGCGGCGGTGCCTGCTAAGCCCGCTGCCGCCGAGCCCGCCATTGCCGAACCCGCGCCGGTGATGCCGCCCTTGACCGCCGCGCCTCCGACATCGATCACCGCGTCGCCGACATCCTTTTTGCCGTTGAGCACGTCGAGCGTCGAAGAGATCGCTTCCACGCCCGCGCCGATCACCGCGCCCGCCGCGCCGCCGCGCCGCGCCGCCGTCCCGAGCGCACTCATCGTCGGCATATTCCCGAGCGCTTTGTCGGCGATACGGCTCGTCGTGCTCGACGAAATCCCCGAAGAGCGAACGCGTTGCGACACTTTACCGGCAACCTGCGCGGCAGTCTCGTCGGTGCCGAAAATCGCCGTCTTGCCGTAATGCCCGCTGTTGATCTGCTCGACCGTCTTGCGCACGCCGCTCGGACTGATCGTGTCCTTGAGCTGCGCATGCCCGACAATCTTGCCGTTGTTGGTCATTACCACGTCGCGCATTCGAGCCGTCGCCGATTGCGTCAGCGCCGCGTGATTGCCCTGCAAGATGTTGGCGGGGTTGGCATTGTACGCGTCGCAAAACATCAGCTCGTGGACGATGCCCTTGAGTTGAGGACACTGCCCCGCGCGATCGAGAGCTCTCAAGCCGACGGAGGCTTCATAAGCCTCGCGACCGAGGACGGCGTTGGTTGAAACATTATTTTTCCGCGTCAAGGTTATCGACTCCCTTTCAAAAACGTCAAGGTGAACACTGAGGACGCCCTTCGACGCGTATCTTACCTCAACGCTTTCGCCGTCAACGGGGGAGGGTAGAAAAAATTACTTCGTCGATGCGATCGATGTCCTCCGCCCGCCGAATCGTCATCACGTTCTGCAACTCGCCGCGCCGACTTCGCACATCATTGACATTCGAAAGCGAGTCGCCTTCCTTCTCGAGCGTGTCCGCGATCAAAATCGCCTTCGCGTTGATCCCGAACTGCCGCACAAGACTGTCGAGCTTATAATAAAATTCCGCCGCAATCATCGGGCGCGCCTTGCACTCGATAAAATATGAGTTGAAGCCCTTCGTCAGCAGGCAATCGAACTCGTTTTTGGCGTCGGTGTCGCGCCACGTGATCTCGCAACCGCACGAGATGTCGTCGAACGCGCCGCTGTCGAGCAGCTTGTGATAGACGTAAATCTCGAGAATTTTGCCCGCTTGGGTCAACAGATGCTTGAGCGGGAGCGTCGGATAAGTGAAGTCAACCTTATCGGCGATGCGCAAATCCGTGATAAAACCTTGGTCTCTGAGATCGCGCAGCAGTTGAAGAACCGCGGGCTCGACAGTGATCTCCAAGCCGCGAACGATCAGATCGTCGAGCCGCACGATAATCCGATCGTCGCGCGCCCCGACGGAGATCACGTTCGGATTCGTCAACAGATAAGGATTCGAGAAGAGCCAATCGAACGAGGCGCACAGCCGATCGACGGCGGCACGATCGAAGGCGCGTCCTTTTATAAAAATCCTGCAGGCGGAGGTGTTGTCGGCGACGATTTTGCTGTCGGCGTCGATGATGTCATTATCCTTGAGCGCCTCCAAAATTTTTTCGAGCGCCGCGCGACACTCGATCGGCGCGATGTATTTGAACGTCGCCGAATAATTGTCGTCCCACGTCAACTGCCGCTTATCGAATGTCGCCAACGTCGTGCATTCATACGTCGCCAGCCAACCGCAAAGTTTTTTCCAACGATACGGCGATCGTCGATACAATTTCCACAGCGCCTTGTAATCCTTGAAAAACTCCGGCTTGTCGCGCCGCACCACACTCGATTGCTTGAACGCAAACAGGTCGTCGATCGTCAAATGCGCCGGCTTGCGAATGTAGTTGAGGAGCGCGCAACGCCCGTCGGTCGAAAATTTTTTGGTCGGCATATCGAACTCGTAAGCGTCGAATTTTTTGTAGAGCCCGCTGCCTTTGAGCAACGCCGACAGTTGAGACGAATTTTTTTCGAGCGCCAACAACCGATTCGGTCGGAGGCGCGTCCGAAGAAATTTTTCGAGCGTCGCCGCGATCTCCGTCTCGTCCTCGAACGCAAACCACTTGACCTTGAGCCCTTCAAACTCCTCGAGCACATCATTGACCGCGCCGCATTGCTCGTCATCGACGGCGGTCGAATTGTAAAAACACACGAACTCGAAATCCGCGCGGAGATTTTTTCGAGCGGCGCAATCGAACAGCCCGCTCAAATCCGAAGACAGATTCGCCCTCAAACGCTCCGCCTCGTCGACATTCGGCAGGTAAAGCAGATAAATGATCTTCCGCGCGTCGATAACCGCGTCGGCGGCAATGTTGCCGAACATCTTGGTGGTCGTCCCGTAATCGAACGGCACGACCGGACAAAAATTGCCCGCGTACGTGAGAATGAAGGGCGCCTCGCGGATCATCCGCCGATCCTCATCTTTGTAATCGTGATGCAACTCGACGCTCACGCGCTCGAGCTCGTCGTTGCGCACGATGCACACATGATTTTTCTTTCGATGATCGCGCGTCACGCCCGAGCGGCACTCCGACAGCGGGCGCTTCACCCAACCGTCGCAAACTTTTTCGGCAACCCAACGGCGGTGCTCAAAATAGATCAGCTGCTCGACGAGACGCCGGTCGCCGCTCGAAATAAATTCGTTGAGCGCGGCGGCGCATTCGTCCGTCGACAACCGCTCCGCGTCGAGACCGATCCCGTACAGTTTGTATTTGAGCGAGATCACGTTGAGCACGCACGACTTGTGATAGTAGCGCCGGCGAAATTCCGCGCGGAGCTCTTTGCGCTCGAGCCGCCGCTCCTTATTCCAAATCAGATGGACGTTGAACGCCATGCGCTCAAGCTCACGATGCAACTCGGAGCGTTTGAAGTCGTCGTAGGGATTGATCGGAATCAGCGCCTCCTCGACTTCGGGCGCGGCGCCGCCCTCCCACACATAGCACACGCCGCACGACTCCGACGACTTTCGACACGCCCGCGCCGCAATGTAATTCATTTTATTGTTGCCGAGCGCGACGAAGATGTAATGCGGCGCCCGAGCGCCGAGAATGTCGCGCACAATTTTTTCGTCGGCGTCGATTTCATCAACGAAGGCGCGCTGCTCAAATCGAATGTGACCGTAACTGTCCTTGACCGCCGCGCCGTCGATCGAAAAAAATTCCCTCAGCGCCGGTCGGGAATCGGCGTAGAGATCAAAATCCGCGCGGTCGTCGCCGATCACCGTCACGTTCAGATCGACATTCGGCATCTGCCCGAGCGTCAAACAGCTGTCCAAAAATCCCTGCGCATAGTCGCCGCATCCGAGGACCGCCACGTTCAAAGCGCCCGCCCCGCTCGCGCGCCAACGATAAATCGGCGTCTCATACAGATGATGCTGAAGGCGGTCGATGAAATCTTTGCGCCGATGCGTCTTGAGAAATTGCCGCACATCCGTCCACATCAGTCGGTCATCGGAGCTCATTCGCGCCTGCAGTTCGGAAGGCACGGCGTAATCGAGCGCCGCATTGAGATCGATCAGAAGCTCCTCGCAACTCTGATATCGCCGCTCCCGATCGTCGAGACAACCGCGCAGGATTTTGACGATGAGCGCCTTGAGCTTGACGTGCAGCCCGACCACATTCGTCACGAGCGGGCAATCGTCGACGAGATTTTTGATGTCGTCGAAGTCGAGATCGTCATAGGGCTTGCCGATCAGCGCCGCAAAAAACGTCGCGCCGATCGAATAGATATCGGAGAGGTTGTCGGCGCGCGAGCCCAATTCGCTGAAGCCGGGCGTGAAGACACGAATGCGCGGCTCGACGTAAACGCTGCAGATCGAATCGACATCGAAGAGCGAAACGGTCTGCGTCAAAATCTCGTCGCCGCGCTTGACGAAGCCGAAATTCGACGGCTTGATATCGCGATGAATCAGCCCGAGATTATGCAACTCGCAAATGCATTGCGTCAAGTATTTGATCGCGTTGAGCGCAAGCATGAGATTGCAAGCGGCGTCGGGCTGAGGATCTCGTTGAAAATCCGCGCACAGCTTTTCGAACGTGATCAGCTCCGGCTCGTCACTCCAAACATATGGCTGTTCGTCGGCGTCGCAATAAATTTCGATCGACGGGATGAAACTTTTAATCGAATCGCTCTCGAGCATGGCGTCGCGGAGGAGCGAATACGAGCGGAGATAATTTTCCGCCGCCGCGCCCTTGAGCTTCACCTGTCGAAGAATGCCGGATTTGTCTTGGCGCTCTGCCTTATAGCAGCGGACGGACGCGCCCGAATCGATCAGCCGCGCGATCCTGAAATAAAACGTCCTGCCATTGGCGTCGTGCAGCGGAATTTTGTCGCCGCTCTCGAAAAGATTTATCAATCGTATCGACCTCCCGCGCTCAATAATTCAAATACGCGTATGACGAGAACGCCGCCGCCATATCGAAAATGTTTTTGACGTTGAGCGGCTGATAGCCCGCGCGCGCCAGCCAACCGTCGGCGCCGTCCCTGAAACTTTCGAGATGCTCCGCAAAGTTTTGCCAACGACGCCCGTCGTCGCCGTTATGCGACTCGTTGTGGTAATAATAAAAGACGGCGACCAACGCCGTTCGATTGACGGACGACGGCGCGAAAATCCGCTCGTCCTTCAAAATCTTGTCGATGCCGCGAAGAATCGTTTTGAAGTCCTCGAGTTTGTCGTCGCCGCTTCGATCGTCGAGCCCCTTGACGTCCGCAAACCACAATCCGTAATTGCACGCCTCGAGATTGATCAATTTCGACAGCCTTTGCCTCAACTCGATCAGCGCCGCCCGCGCGGAGTTTTGCTCCGATTGCGCCTGCAGGACGCCGACGTTGTAAGATTTTCCCGT
>CAMKFB010000011.1 GCA_946411735.1 uncultured Selenomonadales bacterium | reverse complement strand
CGGAACCATCAGCAGCACCGTCGTCACGTTGTCGAGGAACGCCGAGAATACCGCCGTGATGATGCCGAGGTATGTCAAAATTTTTTTCGGTTCGGCCTTCGCCGCTTTCGCCGCGCGGATTGCCACGAAGTCAAACAATCCGGTTTCGCTGGTCACGCCGACGAGAATCATCATTCCCGTCAGCAGCCCGAGCGTGTTGAAGTCGATGTGGTGAAGCGCCACCTCTTGACTTATGATGCCGAGCAACATCATCAGCACGGCGCCGATCATCGCCGCGACCGTGCGGTGGATTTTCTCCGACACGATCACCGCGTACATCAGAACGAAAATACTTCCGGCAATTACTTCCAAAATAACCGCCTCCAAATTTTTTCCCCATTGTACTAGATGAAAGAAGGGCGGTCAATGCTTTTCGGCGCCGACCGCCCCTCCGTCGTCAAGAGGCGGCGACATTCGAGCCGTCGTTTCAAAAAATTTTAATCCATGTGCGAGCCGCCGTTGATGTCGATATCCTCACCGGTGATGTAACCCGCTTCCTTCGACGCCAAGAAAACGATCGTGTCGGCAACTTCCTCGCGCGTGCCGATTCGCTTCATCGGAATGTCCTGCGCAAGACGCTTGTCGTCCTCTTCGGAGCCTTGCATTGCCTTGCGAATATCGGTGTTGATCGCGCCCGGGCAAACGCAATTGACGGTGATGCCGTCCTGAGCGACTTCGCGCGCGAGGTTTTTCGAGAAGCCGAGGATCGCCGCCTTAGACGCCGAGTAATGCGCTCCGCCGAAAACGCCACCGCCGCGTTTTGCGCTCACGCTCGACAGACTGACGATGCGCCCGTACTTTTGTTTGCGCATCACTCGAGCGCAAGCCTGCGTGATCAAGAACAGCCCGAACATATTGACGTTGAAGACGCGCTTCATATCCTCGAGCGTCATATCGTCGACGGTGATCTTTTGGGAAATGCCGGCGTTGTTGACGAGCACATCAATCCTGCCGTACTTGTCGACGACGTTCTGCACGAACGCCTTGACGGAGTCCTCGTTGGTGACGTCGAGCTTGAAGCCGTCGGCTTTGCCGCCCTCGCTCTTGATGATGTCGACGGTCTCATTGATGCCCGCCTCGTTGATGTCGGCGACGATGACTTGCGCACCCTGCCGAGCGAACGTGCGGGCGATGCACCGACCGATTCCGCGCTCCGAACCCGCGCCCGTAACGATTGCGACTTGACCGTTAAAATCCAACATAGTTTCAGCCTCCAAAAAATTTTTATTCCCGCCCACCTACCCTGAAGGGCTGTCGCCCTTCGACCGAAAAAGCGGGCGCCGTCGATTGGGGGTGGGAGCGTCGGCGGCGCCCTTTTAATCCGACAGAAAGGATTAATCCATATGCGAGCCGCCGTTGATGTCGATATCCTCACCGGTGATATAGCCCGCTTCCTTCGACGCCAGGAAGACGATCGCGTTCGCCACGTCCGAAGTCTCTCCGGGATGACCGGCGGGGATGCCCGCGATCACTTTATCGGCGTCCTCTTTCGGCAGAGACTTCCAAATTTCGGTGTTGATCAAGCCCGGCGCGACGCAGTTGACGGTGATACCGTCCTGAGCGACTTCGCGCGCAAGATTTTTCGAGAAGCCGAGCACCGCCGCCTTCGACGCCGAGTAATGAGCTCCGCCGAAAACGCCGCCGCCGCGCTTGCCGCTCACGCTCGAAAGACTCACCACGCGACCGTATTTCTGTTTGCGCATCACGCGCACACAAGCCTGCGTGATCAGGAACAGCCCGAACATGTTGACGCTGAAGATGCGCTGCATATCCTTGAGCGTCATATCGTCGACGGTGACTTTCTGCGAAATGCCGGCGTTGTTGACGAGCACATCGATGCGCCCGTACTTGTCGACAACCTTCTGCACGAAATCTTTGACGGAGTCCTCGCTGGTGACGTCGAGCTTGAAACCTTCAGCCTTGCCGCCCTCGGCTTTGATCACGTCGACGGTCTCATTGATGCCTGCCTCGTTGATATCGGCGATGATGGCGACCGCGCCCTGCTTGGCGAAAGTGCGTGCGATGACGCGACCGATGCCCTTGGGCGAACCCGAGCCCGTGACGATGACTACTTGACCGTTAAAATCCAACATAGTTTCAGCCTCCAAAAATTATTTCCCGCCCACCCACCCTGAAGGACTACGTCCTTCGACCGAAAGATCGGGCGCCGACGGCGCGGGGTGGGCATGCCGTTCTCTGTTGGGCGCCGCGATTGGGGGTGGGAGCGTCGGCGGCGCTCCAAAATCACCGCTCCGCGCGGAGCGTCGACAGTTGCAGACTGTCATGGGTGGGCGGGTGGGATCGAAAAAAATTTTTTCCGATCACCAATCGGCTCTTACTGCAGAGCCTTCGCCGCCGCGACGATCCCCTCGACCGTGATGCCGTTCTTCGCCATCAATCTCTCATAAGGCGCCGACTCGCCGAATTGATCCTGCACGCCAATCCGCTTGACTTTGCCCTTGCCGAGCTCCGCTGCCACTTCGCACACCGCCGAGCCCAAGCCGTTGAGGATGTTGTGATCCTCCGACGTCACGATCTTGCCGATCTTCTCAATGCAGTCTTTGACGCAATCAACGTCGAGCGGCTTAATCGTGTGCATGTCGACCACGCGCGCCGAAATCCCTTCGCCCTCGAGAATCTTCGCCGCCTCAAGCGCTAAGCACACCGTGTCGCCGTTGGCAATCAGCGCCACATCCTTGCCGTCCTGAATCATATGCGCCTTGCCGATCTCGAGATTGATGTTCTCGTCGTAAATGACGGGGATCGCGTCGCGCGTGAAGCGAATGAACACCGGTCCGTTGTACTCGACGATCTTGCGCACGAGGTCTTTCGCGGAGTAATAATCCGCCGGCATAATCACCGTCATATTCGGGATCGTACGCATCACGCCCATGTCCTCGATCGCCTGATGGCTGGCGCCGTCGTTGGCGGGAGTGAGACCGCCGTGGGAGCAGGCAATCTTGACGTTGAGCTTGGGATAAGCGATCTCCTGACGGATCATCTCGCACATCCTCAGCGAGCCGAACACCGCGTAGGTCACCACGAACGGGATTTTGCCGCACGTTGCCAGACCTGCCGCCACGCCCGCCGCATTCTGCTCGGCGATGCCGACGTTGATGTGCTGATCCTCGAGTTCGTGAGCAAATTTATCGGTCTTGCAGGACTTGCCGATATCGGCATCGACGACGAGAATGTTTCTGTTCTTGCGTCCGAGCTCGACGAGTTCTTCGCCGAAACCATTGCGCGTTGCAATCTTTTTCATGTACTTCACTCCTTATTTATATCATACGAATCTGCAGACGTGATCGATCGCGATATCCGAAAAACCGTAAGCCTCCGCCTTCGTCAGGCGCCCGTTGCACACTTCGATCAGTCGATCGAGCAACTGTCGCCCCGCCGTGTTGATCGTCAGCTTCCCGTCGATGATCCCGCTCAAATCCACGTCCATATTGTCTTCCATCCATTTGTACGTTTGCGCGTTCGCCGTCACCTTCAGCACCGGCACGATCGCATTTCCCGTCGGCGTCCCGCGCCCCGTTGTAAACACAATCGCATTGCAGCCGCCCGCCACCATCGACGTCACCGAAGAAATATCATAGCCCGCCGTGTCCATCACGATCGCGCCGTTCTTCGTCGGACGTTCCGCCTGCTCGAGCACTTCCACAATCGGTCGCGTGCCGCCCTTTCTGATGCAGCCCAGACTCTTCTCATCGATTGTCGACAAGCCGCCCGCCTTATTGCCCGGCGTCGGTTGCCCCGCTCGACAGTCTTGCCCCGCCGCTTTCAGATGCGCCTCGTATCGCTCGCATATGCGAACAATTTGATCATGAATTTCCGGCGTCGCCGCACGCCGCGCCAATACATGTTCCGCGCCGATCCACTCGATCGACTCGCTCATCATCGTCGACGCGCCCATGTACACCAACAAATCGCTCAGCTCTCCGACCGCCGGATTCGAGGCGATCCCCGATGTCGCGTCCGAGCCGCCGCATTCGATCCCCATCAGCAAATTCGACATCTGACAGCGCTCCCGCCGTTGCATCGACGCTGCCGCCGCCATGTCTCGCGCCGCGCGGACTGCCTTCTCGATCGTTCGGAGCGTGCCGCCCTCGTCTTGAATACCGAATGATACTATCGGCTTGTCGGTCATCGATTGGATTTTCTCCCGCAATTTTTGATGCGGCACCGTCTCACAGCCCAGCCCGATGATCACCGCCCCGTACACATTCGGATTGCACGCGAAGCCCGTCAATATCTTTTGCGACATATCCGTGTTCGCCTGCACGTCCGAGCAGCCGCTGTTGAAGACGATGTTCACCGCGCCCCGCACTTGGCTTGCAACGATCCGCGCGGATTCCGATCCGCACGCGCACGTCGGAAGGATCAGGACGTGGTTTCTTATGCCCGCTCGACCGTCGGAGCGCTTATATCCCCAAAATTCCACGCCGCTCACTCCTTCCGATTGATGTACTCGTCGCGATAGGCGCGCGGCACGCTGAAAATATTTTCGTGCGACACCCAAGCGCCCTTCGGAATGTCGACAAGCGCCTCGCCGATCGTCTCGCCGTACTTGATAACCTTCGCGCCCTTCTCAATCGGAGCCAACGCCACCTTATGCCAAATCGGAATCGCCTCGACGGTCTTAAGAACATCGAACGCGCCGCCAAGACACTCGATCACGCCGCCCGCGTTCACATCAGAAGTGCACGTCGCGACATTGTCTTTGGCGTTGAGCACTATCGCCCGCGCCACGGCTCAGTCAATCCCCTCGTCGAGATCCTTCATCGCCTGCTCGTATTGCTCTTTGTTCGGCGCCACACCGTGCCAGCTGCCGACATTCTCCATGAACGAGACGCCCTTGCCCTTGGTCGTTTGACCGATGATCACCTTCGGCTTGCGATCGTGACAGTGCATGCGAATCGTATCGAGCGCGCGAATGATCTGCCCCATATCGTTGCCGTCGATGTTGTACACCTCGAAACCGAACGCCTTGAATTTCTCTCCGAGGTCGAGATTGGGCATAACCTCATCGGTCGTGCCGTCGATCTGCAGATTGTTGTCGTCGACAAAAACAACCAGATTGTCAAGCTGATACTTGTTGGCAGTCTGCGCCGCTTCCCAAATTTCGCCCTCTTGACATTCGCCGTCGCCGAGCACCGCGAACACCCTGTATGCTTTTTTATCCATCTTCGCGCCGATCGCCATGCCTACCGCGCACGCAAAGCCTTGACCGAGCGAGCCCGTCGGAATGTCGATGCCCGGGCATTTCATGTTCGGATGACCTTGGAGCGGCGAACCCTCTTGACGGAGAGTGTGAAGCACCTCCTCGGGGAAGAAACCGCGCTTGCCGAGTGCCGCGTATTGAATCGGACAGACGTGTCCTTTCGACAGCACGAACCGATCGCGATCCTCCCACTTGGGATTCGCCGGATCGACGTTCATCTCGCGGAAGTAGCACGCCGTTACGAAATCCGCCGCGCTCAGCGACCCGCCCGGATGCCCCGATTGCGCCTCGTAGACCATCGTCACGACGATTTTGCGGAGCTCCTTCGCGATCTCCTTGAGTTCTTCGACAGTTTTTTTCTTCATGATTTACACCCCTCCAAACTATACTAAAAGCAGCGGGAGCTGCGGAATGTACGTCACCAACAGCAGCACGATCAGGCAGGCGATGATGAGCGGTATGACCGCGATCGAGATGTCTTTCAATGAGATGTTGGCGATGCCGCACCCGACGAATAAGTTGATGCCGACCGGCGGCGTCACCAAGCCGATCGAGAGGTTGAGCACCATCACCGCGCCGAAGTGGATCGGATCGATGCCGAGCGACAGCGCCACCGGCAGGAATAACGGCGTGAAGATCAGAACCGCCGACGTCGCGTCCATGAAACAGCCCGCGATCAGGAAGATCACGTTGGCGATCAACAGGAACATGATGTAATTGCCGCCGGTGATCTCCGTCAGCCCTTGACTGATCGCAAGGTCGAGTCGCGCGCGCGTGAGAATGTAGGCGAATAATGATGCCGTCGCCGTGATGAACATGACCACCGCCGTCGTGGTCGTCGAGTTGACAAAAATCTCGTAGAGGTCCTTGAGCTTGAGCGTTTTGTAGATGAAAAAGCCGACGAACAGACCGTAGACAGCCGAAGCCGCCGCCGCCTCCGTCGGAGTGAACACGCCGCCGTAAATGCCGCCGAGGATGATGCCCGGCATCAGCAAGCCCCAAAACGCTTCCTTAAACGACGCCCAACGCTCGGCGGGCGATGCTTTCGGGAGCAGCTCGATTTGCATGTTGCGGGTCGTCCACATCGACACGATAATCAGCGCCAAGCCGATCATCACGCCCGGCACGATGCCGCTCAAGAACAATTTGCCGATCGATGTGTCGGCGACCGAACCGTAGACGACGAATGTGATCGACGGAGGTATGACGATGCCCGTCGCGCCTGCCGCCGCCATCAGCGCCGCCGCAAACGCCGGAGGATAACCCACGTTGACCATCGCGGGGATCAAAATCATTCCGAGCGCCGCCACCGTCGCCGGACCCGAGCCGGAGATCGCCGCAAAGAAGCACGCCACAGACACCATCACGACGATCAAGCCGCCGCGCAGATGCCCCACGCACGATTGCGCGAAGTTGATCAGCCGCTCGGAAATGCCCGCCTTCTCCATGACGTTGCCGCCCAAGATGAAGAACGGCACCGCCAACAGCACGAATTTACTCGTCGCCGACGAAAAGATACGCGGCAGCGTCGTCATAATCGCCTCGATCGGTTTGCCCGCGCCGTCGATCAACATCCCGAATACGCTCGACACGCCAAGGCAGATCGCTATCGGCGTCCCCAAAAGAAGAAACACCGCGAAGCTCAGAAAAATTGCCGGTCCTATCATTTGGCATCCTCCTTCCCTGCCACGGTGTCAAGCAACAAGAACAGAAATTCGATCGCAATGAAAAACGCGCCGAGCGGGACGAACGCGCCGAATATCCACTCCGGCCACTGCATGCCCGCCGTCACCTGCCCGCGCCGCATCTGGCTCGAGACCATGTTGAGCCCGTAATAGAACAGCGCCGACGAGAACAGAAACGCCATCGTGTAGCTCATTATCGCAATCGCCCGCTTGACGCCCGCCGAGAACAGATCGACCAGCGCGGTGAATCCCAAATGCGCCTTCCGTCGAGCCGCCGACGCCGAGCCGATCAGACTCAGCAGCACGAACAGGTACGTCGTGATCTCCTCCGAAAACGAGAACGACGCGCTGAACACGTAGCGCGCCACGACGTTTGCGAACGTCAAGACCGTCATGAACGCCAGCGCGATCGCACAGATGATGTCTTCGATTTTGCCTAATGTTTCTCTCATAATCGCGCCGCCCCCTCACTGCATTTGGAACGCCTCGCACGCCTCCGGACCGTACTTGTCCATCAGCTCGCGACGAACGCCTTGCACTTTAGCCTGAAATGGTTTAAGCTGTTCGGGAGTGAGCACGGTGACTTCCATGCCGCCCTTGATGAATTTCTCTTTGATCGACTCCTCGTCGTTCTCAACCAAATCGCGCCCCCACTCGCAAGCCTCTTTCGCCTTCGCGCGGATCAATTCCTGCGTTTGCGGCTCGAGACTGTTGAAAATCTCGGTGTTGGCGACGAACAAATAATTCTCGTAAGTATAATTCCAAACCGTCATGTACTGTTGAATCTCGTTGACCTTGGCGGAATTGGTGACGCTGAATCCGTTCTCTTGACCGTCGATGGTGCCCTGCTGGATTGCGGTGAACGCCTCGCTCCAACTCATGGCCACGGGGTCGGCGTTGAAGGCGTGCCAGAATTTGAAGTAGACCTCGCCGCCCGGGACGCGAATCTTGAGCCCGGCGACATCCTCCGGCGTGCGAACCGCGTGCTTGCCGTTGGTAACTTGACGGAAGCCGTTATGCGCCGACGCCAGATAGGTGATGCCCTGCGTGGCAAGAATTTTTTCGTAGTACTTGCCGCCGGTCGTGTCGATGATGCGCCGCGCATCCTGATAGTTGTTAAACGTCCACGGCACCGAGCCAATCAACAGATGCTCGTCGAGCACCGCCATCACGCCCGCCGCATACGCCGCCAAGTCGACCGCGCCGTCGGCGATCATCTCGATGCCCTTGGAGGCGTTGCCGCCCGCAAGCTGATCGTTCGGAAATACGTCGACGATGATGTTGCCGTTGGTCTCCTCGGCGATAAGCTCCGCGAATTTGTTGGCGACCTTGGTATCAGTGGCGATGTTGGTGCCGTTAACCGTCATCACGAGCTTGACGCGTTG
Source organism: uncultured Selenomonadales bacterium (assembly GCA_946411735.1). GTDB lineage: Bacteria > Bacillota > Negativicutes > Selenomonadales > Selenomonadaceae > Quinella. Next base: position 40,160 of record CAMKFB010000011.1, on the reverse strand, counting down.
ATATTCGCCCTCTTTGCGTTCGCCTTGCTGCTGATCCTCGCCGCAGCCGCTCAACACAAGGTTGAAACAAATCAGCGTCATCAGAAGCAGAAATCGTTTAACCGTTGCCTTCAAAACACTCACCCCTTTTCGTCGACCCCGACCTCTATCGAGCGGAGCATTACTGTCGTTTGAAATATTATAACCCGTGCAATGATCTGTCAATGTTTTTTGCGTCAATGAATTGCGGTTTACTCTAAGGGAGGCGCGAGCGATGAGAGCACTGATTTTGGCGCCGCATCCCGACGACGAGATCAACGTCGCGGGCTTGACGATCATTTCCCTCGTCCGAGCAGGCGTGGAAGTTTTCGTCGCGTATTCGACCTGCGGCGACTTCGATCGAGCGGCGGAGCTCCGCGCGGAGGAAGCGATAGAATCGCTGTCGATCCTCGGCGTCGAGCGCGATCACATCATTTGGCTCGGCTACGGCGACACCTTCAACGGCACCGGCAAGCCGCACGTTTTTTACGCCGATGAGCCCGCTCAATCGCCCGCCGGTCGCATCGAAACCTATGCGCCGAAAAATTTTTCGCCGTGGCATAGATCGACTTACACTCGAAAAAATTTTTTTGCCGATCTCGAATCGCTGATCATCGAGCTCCGCGCGGAGATTGTTTTTTGTGTCGATCTCGATTTCCACGCCGACCATCGGGCGTTGGCGCTTGCCTTCGATTGCGTGATGTCTTCGCTCCTCCGTCGAACGGATTATCGCCCGACAATATATAAAAAGTTGGCGTATGCGACGGCGTTTACCGCGCCTCAAGATTTGCACTCGAAAAATTTACTGTCGACGCCGCGTCCGAGGAGCGGGCTCGAGGCTTATGATTTTGATCTCATCGACAACTTCAATTACATTTGGAATGAACGGATTCGCTTGCCCGCGCCGGAGGATTGTCGTCGACCGCTCCTGTCGAACAATCCGATCGCCCGTGCGGTCTTTGCTCATCGTTCGCAACGCATTCAACGCAACGCCCTTGCGATCATCAACGCCGACGAAGTTTTTTTCGAGCGTCGAACCGACTCGATCACATTCGACGCCGAGGTTCGAGCGACGAGCGGCGATCCGTCAAAGGCTTGCGACTTCCAATTCCTCGACGTTGAGGACATCAACGCGAGCCCGCCGACCTTTGCGAATTATTATTGGGTGCCGACTGTTGACGATCACGAGCGCCGCTTGACATTCGAGTGGGCGCAGCGGCGGACGGTCGAACGCATAAAAATTTACGGCGTACTCGACGGATTGATTGACAAACTTCGTGTTTCGCTCGATAATATTATGGTGCTCGAGTGCAGAGTCGAGCGCGGCGGGCGTCCGACGGTGATCGACTTGCCGCGACCGCTTTCGATCCTCCGCGCGGAGTTCTCGATCCTCGATCGGATTGTCGAAGGCGGCATCAGTGAGATCGAAATTTTTCCGTCGAAGTCGCCGCCCTCGGCGCTCCCGCCCTTCATCAAAATCCTCTGCGGCGACGAGTTCATTTATGATTATGCCGTTGATCGATCGCTCGATCGGATCGAACTCGGGCTATACCGATATCATTTCGACGGTCGGGTAAATTTTTCGGTCGAGGGCGGTTTGCTCGAGACTCGGGAAGGCGATCGGATTGCAATAAGATTATTGAGCGACGTGATCACCGTCCGCGCCTCGGGCGACGAAAATGTTTTCGATGCGATCACAATCCGTCGATGCAGCCCTCTTTATTTTTTGAAACTGCGATTGAGACAACTGTTTGAAAGGATTTACATTCATTGGCTGAGGAAAAAATTTTAGTGTTGCGCGAGGAGCTGCTGCTTGGAGCGGGCGGGCATCAGGCGGCGTACATTCACCCCGATGACCCGTCGAAGTGCGTCAAGATCGCGTTCGATCCCAATGACGGCGACGTTAAAAAGGAGTTGCGCTACCGTCGAATGTGCGCCGATAAGTTGTCGCGCTCAAAACTCGTCACGAAATTCTACGGCACGGTCGACACCGATAAAGGTCCGGCGTTGGTTTTCGAGCGCGTGATCGACTTCGACGGGCGGGCGTCGCTCGACCTGAAGGATTATCTGTCGGCGGCGACAACGGCGGAGGAGATCGAGCAGAGCCGCGCGCTGTTGATGAATTTCCGACGAGATTTTCTCGATGAGGCGATCGCGATCGTCGACACCGACATCACGAATTTCATGGTGCAGCGACTGTCACCGACGGCGTCTCAAATGCGCATCGTCGACAACATCGGCACGCCGGTGCTGATCCCGTTGGTGTACTGGTCGGAGCTGATTGCTCGAAGAAAGGCGCGGCGGGTGTGGAATAAGCTGGCGGAGTGGCTGTCGAAAAATTATCCGTCGATCGTCGACGAAACCTTCTATAAGGAGTTGAGGGCATGAAGAATATTTTTTTGTTGATCGCCTGCCTGCTGCTGAATTTGTCAGAGGCGAGCGCCGATGATCCCGAACCGAAAAAAACTTTCGAGGTGCAGTTCGAGCGCTTCAACGGGCATATGTTCGACAAGCGCAAGGTCAATAACTACAATGTGCATGTGTTTCAGAAGATCCACGACCATCGGGCGCTGTCGGTGTATCGCGGCTTGACGTTTATGCGCGCGACCGGCTATATCCGCACCCACAACAACGATGATTGGTTCGAGAGCGGCGCGGTCGGGCTCGGACCGGCGTTCATGCTCCGTTGGACGCAACCGATCAGCGGCAAGCTCTACGCGACGGGCGATTTCACCGGCAGTCTGTTGGCGTGCAATCACGCGCATCCCGCCAACGGTCGCGCCTACGGATTTATGTGGCGCGTGGGTCCGCGTCTGCTGTGGCAATACGACGACACCGGCTCGGTGAGCATCGGCTACTCGGTCAGCCATTTCTCCAACGGCACGCGCAAGTCGCACAACCCGGGCTACAACAGCCTCGGCTTCACCGTCAACTTCCAACAAAAATTCTAAGCCCCACCCACCCGCCCTGTATCCTGCGGAGCTTATATGGAGGCGCCCTTATAAAAAATTTTGGAGGAGATAATATTGTCAGTAGAACTCGTAACGGTGCCGACGCGCATCTTGACGCCCAAGGACGACATCGTCGACATCATCGAACGCTACACTCGAAATAAAATCGGCGCCGACGACGTCATCACCGTCGCCGAGAGCGTCGTGGCGATCACGCAAGGCATGATCATTCGCCCCGACGAGATGGAGATTACCGAGCTTGCAAAACTTTGCTGCCGCTTCATTCCCGATTACGGCTCTCTTGCCACTCCTCACGGCATGCAGGCACTGATGCGCGTCGAAGGCAAATGGCGCGTGGCGGGCGCCTTATTCCTCGGCTTCCTCGGAAAGCTGATCGGCGTGCGCGGACTCTTTTATAAATACGGCGGTCGACAGGCGGCGCTGATCGACGATTGCACCGGCACGATGCCGCCGTTCGATAAGTGCGTGGTCTACGGTCCCGATAAGCCCGATGAGGTAGTCGCCGCGCTCAAGGATCGAATGAAATGCTTCGGCGCGATGATTGCCGACGTCAACGATCTCAAGCGGTCGAGGATCGTGGCGGCGACGCCGGGCATGAACGCTCAGCTCGCCTCCGATCTGCTGCTCGACAATCCCTTCGGCAACGCCTCTCAAAAGACGCCGATTTGCATCATCAAGAATTTCCGTCAGTATCAGGAATCGAAGGGGGCTTGACGATGATCAACCTGTTGAATCGGGACGCGTGGGCGGAGGTCGACCTGTCAGCAATCAAACACAACCTTCGCTCGATCCGACAACGCATCGCGCGCTCGGTGAAACTGTGCGCGGTGGTCAAGGCGAACGCCTACGGACATGGGGCGGCGGCGGTCAGTCGATGCGCGCTCGAGGAGGGCGCGGATATGTTGGCGGTGGCGACGGTCGATGAGGGACTCGAGCTCCGCGCGGAAGGATTTACTGTGCCGATCCTAATCCTCGGGCTGATCCCGTCGAGCGCGATCGAGGCGGCGCTCATCGAGGACATCACAATGACGGTCGCCGATCTCGAGTCGGCGCAAAAAATATCCGACGCCGCCGTCAGACGGAATCGGATCGCGAAAGTTCATTTGAAGCTCGAAACGGGCATGGGGCGAATCGGAGCGTCGATCGAAGACGCGGCAACGTTGGCGGAGTCAATCGCCCGACTGCCGAACGTGGAGCTCGAGGGAGTGTTTTCGCATTTCGCGGCGGCGGACTCCGTCGACAAGACCTTCGCTCGACAGCAGATCGAGCTGTTTTCGAAAGCAATTGGAGCGATCGAGGCGCGCGGCATCTCGATTGCTATCAAGCACATCGCGGAGTCGGCGGCGATACTCGAAATCCCCGAGGCGCATTTCGACATGGTGCGCTCGGGCATCATCACCTACGGCTTATATCCCTCCGACGAGGTTGAGCACACGATCGAGTTGCGCTCGGCAATGACTTTGAAGGCGCGGATCGCGTTCCTAAAAAAAATTCCGCGCGGAACGTCGATCGGTTACGGTCGAGAGTTCGTTGCGGAGCGCGACAGTGTGATCGCGACTTTGCCGCTCGGCTATGCGGACGGCTACATCAGAGCGTACAAAGGTTTTTATGTCGAGATCGGAGGGCGGCGTGCGCCGATTGCGGGGCGCGTGTGCATGGATCAGGTGATGATCGACGTGACGGAGCTCGACGGCGTCAAGGTCGGCGACGAAGTCATTTTATTCGGCTCGCCGACGCTCACTATCGACGACGCCGCTCGCCACCTCAACACGATCAATTACGAGATCACTTGCCTGGTCGCGCCGCGCATACCCAGAAAATATTTTCAGTGACGAACGGGCACCTCTTTGAAAAGCAGACTGACGGAGCGGTGCGCTTGAATGTTGAGAATGACGTCGGCGATCGACGGTGCCATTGACAGCACTTCGATCTTCGGCGAATTTTTTTCGGGCGGCAGCGGGATCGTGTCGGTGATGATCAGCTTTTCGATGACCGAATCGTTGATGCGCTCGACCGCAGGATCGCTCAGCACCGCGTGAGTGCACGCCGCTAATACCCGCTCCGCGCCCAAATTCTTCAGCGCCAACGCGCCTTTGCACAGGCTGCCCGCCGTGTCGACAATGTCATCGATCATAATCGCCGTCTTGCCGTTGATGTCGCCGATGATGCCCATCACTTCGGCTTCGCCCGGGCGCGGACGGCGTTTTTCAATGATTGCGATCGAGGTGTGAAGGTAATCGGCAAGGCGACGCGCGCGCGTGACGCCTCCGAGGTCGGGGCTGACGACGACGGCGTTGTCGAATTTTTGAGCGTTGAGGTAATCGGCAAGCACCGGAGCCGCCGCCAGATGATCAACCGGAATGTCGAAGAAACCTTGGATTTGACCGGCGTGCAGGTCGACCGTGATCACGCGCGTCATACCCGCCGCCGCCATCAAATTCGCCACGAGTTTTGCGGAGATGGGCTCGCGCCCGCGCGTCTTTCGATCCTGTCGAGCATAAGCGTAGTACGGAACGACGGAGGTGATCGAATGCGCCGAGGCGCGTTTGCAGGCGTCGGCGATGATCAGCAAATCCATCAGATTATCGTTGACGGGCTGCGACGTGGGCTGGATGATGAAAATGTCCTTGCCGCGGATGCTCTCGTTAATCATCACCTGCGACTCGCCGTTGTTAAACCGCCCGACCGTCATATCGCACAGCTCGACGCCGATATAGTCGGCGATGTCCCGCGCCAATTTCGGGTTGGCGTTGCCCGTCATCAGACAGAGTTTGCTCATATCGACCGGTTGATTATTCATCGTACCTATCACTCTCCAAAAATTTTTTCCCGCCCACCCGCCAAATGAAGAAATTATATTAGGGCGCCACCGACGCTCCCACCCATGGCAGTTGGCGCCCGACAGAGACAGTGGTGCCCACCCTGCGTCGGCGGCGCCCCCTAATCCCTTCGGGGCTCCGCGCGGAGATGTTTTATTTACGCTTATCCGCCCAATCGGCGAAGTTGACTTGCCGCGCGCGCGCGATCGCCAGATTATCCTTCGGGACGCGCTTGGTGATGGTCGAGCCCGCGCCGATGTAAGCGCCCTCTTCGACCTCGACCGGCGCGACGAGATTTGTGTTGCAGCCGACGAAAACGTTGTCGCCGATCGTCGTGCGGAACTTTTTCTTGCCGTCGTAGTTGCACGTCACCGTGCCGCAACCGACGTTGACGCCCGCGCCCATATCGCAATCGCCGATGTATTGAAGGTGCGGCAGTTTCGAGCTGACGCCGATGTTGGAGTTTTTGATCTCGACGAAGTTGCCGATTTTGACCTTCGATGAGATTTTCGTGCCGGGGCGGATGTGGACGTAAGGACCTATCGTCACCTCGTCGCCGATCTCGCAATCGTGCGCGTAGATAAATTGCGCCGTCACTCGATCGCCCATCGTCACATTCTGCAACCGACTGTTCGGACCGAGCGTGCAACCCGCGCCGATCTTCGTCGCGCCCTCGATCCAAGTAAACGGATAAATCACCGTGTCGCGCCCGATCTCGACGTCGGCATCGATGAATGTGCTCGACGGATCCATCAACGTCACGCCCTCGGACATCAATCGATCGTTCTTTCTACGGCGGAGAATTTTTTCGGCGACCGCCAATTGTTGACGCGAATTGATCCCGAGCGTCTCAGTGAAGTCTTCGGCGATTGCCGCATTGATCTTATCGCCGCCCCGCCGAATGATCTCGAGCACATCCGTCAGATAATATTCGCCCTGCGCGTTATCGTTGGTGACCTGCTCGAGCGCGGCGAAAAGCGTTTTGAGATCGAAACAATAAATGCCGGTGTTGACCTCGCAAATTTTGAGCTCGTCCTCGGTGGCGTCTTTGTGCTCGACTATTTTCTCGACGGCGCCGTCCTCCGCACGGATGATCCGACCGTAGCCGGCGGCATCGGGCATCATCGCCGTCAGCACCGTCGCCTTGACGGCAGCTTTCGAGTGTTCTTCGACGAGTCTCGAGAGCATTTCGGTCGTGAGCAGCGGAGTGTCGCCGCAAAGTATCAAAACCGTCCCGTCGATTCCCGCGAGTGCATCTCGAGTGCAAAGGACGGCATGCCCCGTGCCGAGTTGTTCGGTCTGCATTACGAATTCGACATCGGCGATCGATTGGCGGACGAGCTCCGCGCCCGAGCCGATCACCACCAGCTCCCGCGTCGAGCCCACGCCCTTTGCGGCATCGATGACGTGTTGCAGCATGGGCTTGCCGCAAACTTTGTGCAGCACCTTCGGCAGGTCGGATTTCATTCGCGTGCCCTTGCCCGCCGCCAATATTATTGTGATTAAATCCATCGTCAGCCTCCCCAAATTTTATTGTTCTCGCATCGCTTTCAACAGAGTTTCCTCGGCGCGCACCATATGACGCTCCGCCGCCTCGCGCGCCGCCTCCACGTCGCCCGACGCGATCGCCTCGACCATCTCCCGATGCTCCTCGAGCGTCTCCTCGAGCCGCCCCGGATATGACATCGACAGCGTCCGAAACCGCGACAGTTGCTCCTTCAGATTGCTGATGATCCCCGACAGCCGCTCGTTGCGACTCACCTTGTAGAGCAAATCGTGAAACTCGATATCCGTCTTGACGATGTTGTCAATGTCGTGTTTCTCGATATAGCCCTCGATCTTCGTCAGCAATTTTTGAAGCTGTTCGAGCTCCTCATTCTCGATCCGACGCGCCGCCAATCCCGTCGAGAGTTTTTCAAGCGCCGTCCGAATCTCGAAAATCTCCTGCACATCATGCACCGACACGCTCGACACGTATGTTCCGCGCCGCGGCAGCATGATCACATAGCCCTCCTGCTCGAGCTTGCGGATCGCCTCGCGCACCGGCGTCCGACTGATCCCAAGCTCCTCCGCCAATTGCACCTCCATCAGCCGTTCCCCGGGCTTGAGCTTGCCGTTTTTGATGGCGTTGCGCAGCGACTCGCAAATCACTTCGCGCAACGGTTGATAAGTGTCCAAGTTGATCGGCTCCAGCCGCGGTCCGGTTTCATTCGGCATTGTCATTCATTCTCCTTCGGTTGTGTCATCATTGTTCGGTTGCTCCGACGGTTGCTCCAATTTCGGTTTGGGCTTGTCGATATTCTCTATGATCGGCAGCTCCTTGAGCCGCAAATTATTTTTGAGCAGCCAAATATTCATCATCCGCTCGGCAAGATATCCGAAGATGCGCTTCTGATTGACGCTCATCTTGTCGAGCGGCGCCGTACTCATAAAAGTTTCGCGCGCCGGCAGCAAGAACGAGAACAGCCATTCGCAGTACGCGTCGAAGACGTGCTTGCGCGTGATCATCATATTGCAGCGGAACATGGCGCTGTTGCACATCACGAAGTCGAACACGTCAACGTAATCGGGCTGATAAATCGACATCATCGTCTTGGTGACGGCGGCGGCGGAGTTGGCGATATGGGCGCCGACGTCATGGATGAGGAAGCCGTACTGATTGTAGGAATAATTGTCCTCGAGCGCGACGATCATATCGAACGAGCGGAGAATGCCGACGACTTGGTCGCGAGTAATGATGTGCTTGGGATCGAAGACGCGCGAAGGCTGATTGCTGAAAAAGCGGCGGTAATGCGAGATGCCGACGACATCGTGAGAGGTGTTCTTCCAAATCCAGTAGGCGGCGGTCATCTCGTTGAGGTAGGGATTGAGATCGGAAATGTTTCGACCGGAATCGTCGCCGACGTAGCCGAGATCATCTCCGAGCGCGCGACCGGCGTGAATGGCTTTATAGCCCTCGGGCGTTGCGACGGAGTATTTTTTATGAGTGACGACGTAGAGGGCGATGTCCTTGGGCGGCGCCTTGCGCATGACGAACCAGCGCCCGTTGACGGCTTGATTGTAATTGACCTGAAGAAAATCCTTCGGCCAGCGATCCTCGTCGGCGAACTTGGTCAGAGGAGAATTATTTCGGACGAACACGATAAAAGTCTCAGTCATACGCCCGAGCTCTTGGAATTTGAGCAGGATCGATTCGGGATCGCGCTCGTCGGTGAGCAGGATGGCATCGTAATGACGGAGCGCGCAATCGGCTACGGAGTGATAATATCGCGAATAAACGTTGGTGAAGATCGGCAGGACGGGCTTATCGAAAATGCCGTCGACTGCGAGATTGGCATCGGAGATCGGTTTAATGTAGAGAGCGCCGTTGGCGAAGAAGGCATCGACATCGAGCAGGGAATGAATTTTTTGCGCGACAAGCAGGCGATAGAGACCGGTCTGATTGTTGAACGAAAAAAAGTTATTGCCGATGCAGTGAACGAAGGTATCGATGTGGACGAGGCGGTCGGCGGCGATGATTTTATTGGCGGCGGCGAGGAAGCCGGCGAAAACGAGATTTTCGTTGTAATTCATAAAGACGATGTAATCGAAGGCGTTTTGATCGACAAGCGCCTTGAGCGCGGGGAGCTCGACCAACTTGCCGTCGAGGACGAAGGATTTGTTTTTTACGAGGTCGTAATCCTTACCGTCGAGCTTGCCGAAGAAGGAGGCGACGCCGACGATCCGCGCGGAGCGACGGGCATTATGAACGCGGGCGCGAAAAAGTTCTTCGTCGCCGACGACGAGCACCTTCGGGACATAATCATTGAGCATAAGGTTCTTCAATCCTTTCAAGGGATTTGAGTGACGAAGATTTGAGCGTCGGGCACGTGGAGCGAGTCGGCGATCGATTGTGCGCGCTCGAGCGACTGAGCGAAGGCGAAGACGGTCGGACCGGAGCCGCTCATCACGGCGGCGGAGGCACCCGCGTCGATCAAGCGCTGTTTGATGTTGACGATCGACGGATGGATTTTGACGGTGACGCGCTCGAGCACATTGAACATGAGTTCGCCGACGGCTTTGATGTCGCCGATTTTGATTGCCTCGACAAGTTGAAGTGTGTCGGGATGGTCGGGCGAGGGATCGGCGTCGTAATTTTTATAAGCCCAAGCGGTGGCGACGGAGCCTTGCGGTTTGACGAGCACGATCGGGATCGTCGAAAGCGGCGGGAGATACGTGAGACGTTCACCGCGCCCTGTGGCGAGAGCGGTGCCGCCCTCGATACAGAAAGGGACGTCGGAGCCGACTTCTTTGGCGAGATCGCAAAGCGCATCGCTCGAGAGATTCAAGTTGTAAAGACGATTGACGGCGCGGAGCGCGGCGGCGGCGTCGGTGGAGCCGCCTGCGAGCCCGGCACCGATGGGAATATTTTTTTTGAGTGTGATGTTGAGCCCGCCGCCGAGATTGTAACGTTCGAAGATGATCCGCGCGGCTTTGACGGCGAGATTGTTGTCGTCGAGAGGAAGGAGATCGGCGCCCTCGACTTCGGAGGACTCGACAGTAATTTGAATGTCATCGACGGTCGAGCGCTCGAAAGAAATTTCGTCGGCGAGCGTGATCGATTGGAGGATCATCTCGACTTCGTGGAAGCCGTCATTGCGGACGCCGAGGATATCGAGCGACAAATTGAGTTTTGCTTGAGCGTGTTCGGTGATCAAAAAAAAATCACTCCATCAAAAAATTTCGGAGCGATTGTATCACGTCAAAAATGCGCTTGCAAGAATCAAAGCGCCTCGACCGATTTGATCAGTTCCTCGAGCAGGATCTCGTCAGTCGGAAAAACATCTTCAGCTCTGACATGCCGCTGTCTCAGGATCTCGGGATCGACCGATTCCATCAAGTACATTGTGCGGCAACGACTGTTTGTGTTCGGAAACATTTCCTTCAAATCGGTCTGTAACTTGTTGTACGCCATGCAAAAGAGCGTTGCTTTCGAGAAAACGAGCAAATCAAAGAGTCCGCTGCGTAATCCGATGACGCATTTGATTTTATCGGCAAGCCAGTAAATTTCGTTGAGAGTCACATGAAGCGGCAAGGTGCCCTCCAGCGACGCTTCATGTTCACCTTTAACGTTTTTGCCGACATTCGTATAGACCACGGCGCCGTTTCGATGCAGGTTTTCGATGAGCCGTCGCCAAAAATCGCTGCTCATCGGACGATATGTGTTGGCATGGGGCGCGAGGATCACGGTGCGCTCCTTATCAATCACGTAATCGGTTCGGAGTTTTGCTTTTGTCTCATCGCTGATATCCTTGACGGACGGAGCATGATACGGCGTGTCAATCGGCAGGTAGCAGATATCATTTTTATATTGATCCAAGAAACTCAGTCGACCCGTGGCAATCAGACGTCCCCGTTCGTTGAGAGCGTAATGACCGTAAATATAATTGCCGCCGATATATCGATTCGTCCTTTTGCAGTAATCTCGAAAAGCATAGAGTTCCTCGCGAGGCATATATTTAATTTCGTCGACGTCATCAAAACCGATATCGAGGCTCTTGATTCTTTCTTGAACAATCATTTCGACCGCGTCTTTGCCATATTTTTTTCGCAGCGCATGAGCAAACCCTCCGATTATGATCAAATCACCGATGCCATAAGGACAAACGATGTAGAGCTTATTCGGATCGACCATCATCTCAAAAATATGGGGCGCCTCCGACGGAATGTCATCATCTTTGCTCGCCTCTCCCCCGTCGATCGATTCAATCAGCGAATGGAACAACGGTACCTCTCTAGTGAATACGTCTTCGGCTTTTATAGCCCACCTCCGAAAATCGGCAGCCTTATGAGGTCCCGCCAAATACAGCGTGCGAATTTCGCTCGGAGTATCGGGGAGTATGCGCTTCAAATCGTTGGAATAATTATGATAAGCTATACAGTAAATCTTCGCATTGGAGAATGCGAGCAGATCGAAAAGACCGCTGCGCATCCCGATGATACACTTGACTTTGTCGGCGAGCCAATAAATTTCGTTGAGACTAACGCGCATGGGGAGCGTGCCGTCGAGAGGCTGCTCCATAATGCCGTCGGCTTTGCGCGCGATGTTAGTGTAGATGATGCACCCTTCCGCCTTGAGATGATTAATAAGATCTCTCCAAAATTCCATACTCAAAGGTCTGTGCATATGCGAGTGCGGCGCAAGAATTACGGTGCGCTCGCGATCAATCACGTAATCGTTACCGAGTTTGATTTTTGCACTGTCACTGATATCTTCAACGCGCGGAGCGCAGATGGAAGCAGAGAGCGGCAAGTCGAAGACATTTCGTTTATAGCTCTCCAAAAAATTTAAGCCGCGTTCTAAGATTAATCGACCCGCCGCGTTAAGATGGTAGTGGGCATAAATCCAATTGTCGCCGGCATATTTATTTTGTTCCTTAACATAATTTCGGAAGTTCCACAGGTCTTCTGTCGAGGCGTAGGTTATTCCATCGACACCTTCAAAATTCACATCAAAACCTTTAAAGCTGTCTTGCACGATGAGTGCAGCTGAAGTTTTGCCTGCTCGTTTTAAAACCGAATGAGCCAACATACCGACCATCATCATATCGTCAAGGCGGTACGGACTTACCAGATAAAGTTTATCTGGATCGGTCATCATGTCGAAGATACGTTGCACACTCGGCGGCAGTTGAGCCTTTTCCGTAACGGTTCCCTCCTCAAAAATCGGGATTTTCTTTGACTCTTATATCGATCGGAGCGTTGCGCTCGACCGTCAAGCCGATACTCATCCGTTCGATGCCGGGCTTGCGATCGTTGATCAAAATCCGCTCGCCATGCGGTGCGTCGAAGATGATGTGGTCGTAGCGAATACCGTTCGCCTTTAAAAATCCCTCCGTCAAATCCCGATATTTTTCCTCGCGCGCGGTCACGATGATTATCATATCCTTCGGCGGGATGCTCGAGATAAATTCTTTCGCGCCGTCGAGCACTCGATCGCCGCCTTCGCGATAACCGTTGTGCTTGAGGACGGTGCCGTCGAGATCGAATATCCAAGTATGTCCGAGCGTCGACAGCTCGAGTTCGGTGCTCATCATTTTATTCCTCCGTCGGATTGAAGATGCGACAGCTCCGCGCCGATCGCGCCGCCCGGATGATTCGGTTTGAAATCCTCCTCGAGCGACAGTTTGAACCGTTTCGACAGCTCGATCGCTACCGTCTGCAGCACAATCAGATTGAGCGTCGTAGAATTGTTCGGCACGATGTTCCACAGATCGCCCTCATGTCCAAGCGTGATGACTAATTTTCGATCGATCACGTCGGCAAGCGGGCTGTGATCTTTGAACGTCAACAGCCAAATTTTGATCCCGCGCCGCCGCTTGAGCAGATTATACAGATAAACCGACTCCGCCGTCGCGCCGCTCTTGGTCAGAATGATGACGAGATCGCCCGCGCGGATCATTCCCATGTCGCCGTGCACCGCCGAATTTGTGTGCAGGAAATTGGCGTCGAAGCCCATCGAAAGCATCGTGCCGACAAATTTTTCGCATATCGGAACGTTTTTGCCCAGCCCGCTCACGATGATTTTATGTCCGTCTTCGAGCGTCGATTGGCAATCCGCGATCAGATTTTCCATTTGAGATGCCGATATCGAATGCAATGCCGACTCAAGCTCGCGCATGTTTTGATCGAAGTAGCCGTAGGCGCTCTCCATGCTCAGCGCATCCTCGAGAATGTAGAGCCCCTGATAGAACGCGCCGCAGATCGAATCGTAATCCTCCCACGCGTACGTCGTCAGCGACAGCCAGATGATCGCCAACAAAAGTTTCATTCGACGAGGCGTCACTTCGCCCTCGAGCAAGCGGAAGAACTCCGGCTCCATCGCCTCCCAATTGTTGGACGCGATCTCGAGCTTGACATCCTCGTCGTTGATCTCGAGCGTGAACCGCTTGAGATTGAATTGATCGTAATTGCTGTAGAGCGAATAATACAGCTTGACCCAATCGTAGGCGGCGTCGCCGTAAAACTCCGTCGTGCCGAAATATCCGCGCGGATCGATCAAGACCGGCTCGGTATCGTGGCGGAGCATCATATTCGAGAAGGTGCAATCGCCGTGGATCAGTTGAAACTCCTTCGGCATGTATTGCATCACAAGCCGCTCGACCTCGTCGCGATGATAAAAAATGTTTCTGCAGACCTTGCCGTTGATCGTGATGGTCGGCTGATCGGAGAAGGGAACCAACCCGCGCACCTTCTTCAATCGATCGAAAGTCTTGCCGATGTACGCGTCATAGTAGCTTTGACGGTCGGAGGCGACGGAGCCGAGCGCGTGAACGTCCTTCAGGCACGAAATGATCTCCTGCAGAATGATTTTCTTGCGATCGTCGGGGATATATGAGTACTCGTAGATGTTTTTGCCGTCGATCAGTTCCATCGACAGCGGCTCGTAACCGTAAATTGTCGGGATGTTTTTGAACTCCATGCCTTGGATTTTTTTGTACCACGCGACTTCACGGACGGCAAGTTTGCGCCCCTGATCGTCGATGCCGTACTTGAAAATCCGATCGCCCTCGATGTCGATGCGATTGAACGGTCGACAGCGCATACGCGGCAACTTGCTCCACTCGCTGTAAATGCCGTACTCCTTCGTGCCGAAGAGCGGCAGTTCCTCGAATGTAAAGTTTTTCGATTGAAGCCAACGAACGAACTCGCCGTCAGCGGGAACGTCCTCAATAAATTTTTTATCGTTGAAAACAAACAGCCCGGCGACGCCATGCTCGGAGGAGCGCGTCTCGGCAAATTTGTCGTCGGCATAACTCCAACGGCACGAAAAATCTTTCGAGATGCCGATAATGTTTCGATCGGAGTTGGGGATGATGCACTCGGCGGGCAGAATCAGATCGCACCAGATGAACATAAAACGCTCACCATCGGGAATGCGCTCGAGTGCAGCACTGAGACCGGCGCAGGTTCCTTTATGACCGGCGGATCGGATCAGCTGATAGTCGACGGTCGCGAAGGTCGACAGATACCTCTCGAGCACATCAGATTTGTAATCGCCGATCACGATGAATTTTGCGTCGGGATATTTGCGGAAGAGGTGAAAGATCATCGGCAGATTGTTGACCGGCACGAGCGCCTTCGGCTTGTTGCGCGTCAAGATTTCCATGCGGCTGCCGCGTCCGCCGGCCTGGACAATGATATAATTCAATCGGCTCAGCCTCCTTTGTTCATTCATTCATTCTAAAATCGACGGAGGGGATTGTCAACAAATAAAAAAGGGCAGTTCGACCGCCCAATATTTTCGAAGAAGGGACTCAGAAAAAGTCATTGAGCCTCAAAAAATTTATGAGCATCTTAAAGAACGATTTCTGCTCGACGTCCGCCGTCGCCACGACCTCCGTCTGCGCCACTTCTTTGCCGTCGCACAACACATGCACTCGACCGACCGCATCGCCCTTTTTGATCGGCGCCTTCAGATAGCTCGGCAAGTCGTACTCGAGATTATACGCCGTCTCGTCGTCTTTGAACGTCGGCATGATCAGCTCGTCGACCGTCTTGACTTTCATCGACTTCTTACGACCGGAAACGATCGGCAGCGTCGCCGCCGTCTCATCCGCGCGGACGATCGCCTCATTCTCCACATTCGAGAAGCCGTAATCCAACAGCGCGATCGAGTCGTTCCAAATGTACAGGCTGTCGAGCACCACCGCTATCAACTGCACGCCGTTGCGATTCGCCGCCGACACAAGGCAACGCCCCGCCGCGTCGGTGTAGCCGGTCTTGACGCCGTTGCCGCCCTCGTAGAGCCACAACATCTGATTCTCGCTGCGAAGATAATGCGTCGGATCGTGCACCCAAGAATAATACCCGTCCTTGGCGCTGACGATGTCCGCAAAATGATCCAGCGTATATCCGTACGCCGCCATCCGCGCCAAATCATGCGCCGTCGTGTAATGATTTTCGTCCGGCATGCCGTTGGCGTTGACGAAGTTCGTCCCCGTCGCGCCAAGCTCTTGAGCACGCCGCGTCATATGTGCCGCAAACTCCGGCACCGTCCCGTCGACGTGCTCGGCTATCGCTATCGCCGCATCGTTGCCGCTCGTCATTATCATCCCGCTCAACAGCTCACCGAGCGGAATCTTTTCGCCGATCTCCAACCACAGCGTCGAGCCGTCCGCGCCCGACGCCCGCTCCGATACCGTCACGATCTCATCCAACTTATTGCTCTCGAGCGCCGTGATCAACGTCATCATCTTCGTCGTCGACGCAGGATACATCCTCTTATCCGCGTCGCGCTCGTAAAGCACATGCCCCGTCTTCGCCTCGATCACTATCGCGCTCGACGCCGTCATTTGCGGCAACTTGTCGCCCGCCGGCACCGGTCGCGTGTTCGGCATCGGCGTCAAATTGTAACCCGGGCGCAAGCCCGTCGGCACCGTCGAGGGCGCCGTCGATTTCTCCGTCAATTGGACGATGCCGTCATCCTCCATTATCGCCTGCCGCTCGTTCGGTCGCGCATCCACGCTCAAGCACAATGTCCCCAACGCCGTCGCGATTATAAAGCCCGTCACCAATTTCCTCAACGTCATTCACTTCCTCACTTCAGATGCGGCGAACATTGTCCGCCCCCAACAATCTCTCCAACGCCTCGCGCAACGTCGGACTGTCGTTAATCGAAAAGCCTCGAAAAAATTTCCATTCCCCGTTGCGATTTATGAACAGCTTCCGCTTGCCGGGATGCTCCGCGCAGATTTTTTTTGCCTGCTCGAATTGATCATCGTCGGCGACCGTCAGATAATAGTTCGGTTCATACTCCGACGCGCTCATTACCGCCTCCGCCGTGAAGGTCTGCTCGCCGTTGTACGTTTCGAGACTGCAATCCATGATAACCGCCTTGTCAAGCTCCAATCGCTTGCCGGCGTCCTGATAGACCTTCGGAAATACCGTTACGTTGATCCGATCGGTGAAATCCTCCAGCGTCACGAAACACATCGTGTCGCCGTTTTTTGTGATCGACCGTCGCAGCTCGATTATGAGTCCCGGGATTCGTAAACGCTTTTTTTCGTCAAACGTTTTCTCTTTGATCTCCCGAATGGTTATAAGTCCTTTGAATTTATCGCGAAACTCGTCGAGCGGATGCCCCGTCAGATAAAAGCCCAGCGTTTCTTTTTCCCACTGCAATATCGTCGACGAAGTTTCTCCCTTGACCGTCGGCGCTGCCGAGTGCTCCTCGAACAGCCCCACTTGCGACGCGAGCGCGTCGTCGATTGACGCAAACAACTCCTCCCGCCGCGGCTCGAGCGAATCAAACGCCCCGCTCTTGACGAATATCTCTATCACCCGCTTCGTGATCAACCTTTGATCGACCCGCCGACAAAAATCCGTCAGCGATTTGTACGCGCCGCCCGCGTTGCGCTTCTTGATCACTTCCTCGACCATTTGTTCGCTGATGTTCCACAGCGCCGCCAGCCCGAATCGGATTTTTCCGTCGATGACCGTAAAATTTCGATCCGACTGATTGATGTCCGGTCCGAGCAACGTTAGCCCCATCTGCCGCGCCTGATCCGCGTACACCGTCGATTTGTCGATGTCCATCACGCTCGAGAGCATTGCCGCCATATATTCCGCCGGGTAATTCGCCTTCAAATACGCCATCTGCCACGTCAACAAGCCGTACGCTGCCGAGTGTGATTTGTTGAAGCCGTAATCCGCGAAGTGCACCAGCAGCTCAAAAATTTTTTCGGCCAGCGCCTCATCGATGCTCCGCGCGGAGCATCCGTCGACGAACGCCTTCTTTTGAGCGATGAGGATATCGGATTTTTTTTTACTCATCGCTCGACGGAGGAGATCGGCGCGCCCGAGCGTGAAGCCCGCCAACTCCCGCACGATCTCCATTACCTGCTCCTGATAGAGGATCACGCCGTAAGTTTCGCGCAGGATCGGCTCGAGCGACGGGTGAAGGTACTCGACGGAGACTTTGCCGTTCTTTCGATCGATGAAGTCTTGCACCATGCCCGAGCCGAGCGGTCCCGGTCGATACAGCGCCACGATTGGGATCAGATCATCAAAACACTTCGGTCGGAGATCGCGCACGAGTTTCGTGATGCCCGCCGACTCGAGTTGAAACACCGCGCCCGTCCGTCCCTCGGCAAGCATTTCCGCAGTCTTGCGATCGGACAGCGGGATCGTCTCGACCGTCGGCAGCGGGCTGTCGAACAGCGTCAACTGATCGTCGCGCCGCCGCTTTTTTTTTGAGGCAATCGGCTCGAGATTGAAGGGCGCGTAGTGCTTTTTGATGTTGGCGAGCGCTTCGCTCAACGCCGTCAGCGTCCGCAGCCCGAGGAAGTCAATTTTGAGCAGCCCGAGTTCTTCCAACGTGTCTTTGTCGAATTGCGTGATGAGCGTTTCGCCGGTTTTCTGAACCGGCACAAGCTCGTTGAGCGGCTCCGGCGCAATCACCAGCCCCGCCGCGTGCACCGACGTATGACGCGACAGCCCCTCGAGCTGTTTCGAGATGTCGATCAGTTCCTTGACGCGCGCATCTTTTTCATACTCCTGCCGCAGTTCGTTCGAAGTTTCGAGCGCCTCCTCGAGCGTAAACTTGATCTCGTTGGGCATCATCTGCACGATGCGACCGGTCTCTTTGCTTTTGAATCCGAGCGCCCTGCCGACGTCGCGCACCGCCGCCTTCGCCGCCATGGTTCCGAAGGTGACGATCTGACCGACGCGCTCCTTCCCGTACGTCCGCTTGACGTACTCGATCACCTCCTCGCGTCGCAAATAGCAAAAATCCACATCGATATCGGGCATGGTCACGCGCTCGGGGTTGAGGAAGCGCTCAAAAAGAAGACCGAGCTTGAGCGGATCGAGATTGGTGATGCCGAGCAGGTAGGCGACGATCGAGCCGGCGGCGGAGCCTCGACCGGGACCGACGGCGATCCCTTGTGACTTCGCGTATTGAATAAAATCGCGGACGATCAGAAAATAATTGTCAAAGCCCATCGAGCGGATCGTCGACAGCTCGTGCTCGAGCCGCGCGGAAATTTTGTCATCGACCTTGGGATAAAGTTTCGGCAGCCGCTCAAAACAGAGCGCACGAAGATAGTCGGCAGCGTTGGAAAATTTTTTGGGGATCGGATAATGCGGCAGCCTCATGCGATCGAACTCGAATGTCACGTTGCAACGCGCGGCGATCGAGACGGTGTTATCGGCGGCGTCGGGGCGCGAAAGAAAAAGCGCGCGCATCTCCTCGGGCGATTTGAGATAAAATTTTTCGGGCTCGTAACGCAAGCGTTTCTTGTCGTCGACGGTCGAATTGGTCTGAATACAAATCATTATGTCTTGATACTTGGAATCCTCGCGCAGGACGTAATGCACATCGTTTGTGACGACGAGCCTCACATCGTGTCGCCCGGCAAGTTCGATAAGCTTATCGGCGACCGTTTTCTCTTCGTCGAGCCCATGATCTTGGAGCTCAAGAAAAAAATTATCGCGCCCGAAGATATCAACATACTCTTGGACAAGTTGATCGGCGCGCTCGTGATCATCATTGAGAATGGCTTTGGGGATTTCGCCGGCGATGCACGCCGACAGTGCGATCAGCCCCTCGTGATATTGGCGGAGCAGTTCCTTATCGACGCGGGGTTTATGATAAAATCCTTCGGTGTTGGCGAGCGAGACCAGCTTCATGAGATTTTGCCAACCGCGATTGTTTTCGGCGAGCAGGATCAGATGGTAGTACTTTTCGCCGTCGATCAACTTGTGATCGTGACGGGATTTGGGTGCCAGATACATTTCGCAACCGATGATGGGCTTGACGTCGAGCGCGCGGGCGGCTTTATAGAAGGCGACGGCGCCGTAGAGATTGCCGTGGTCGGTGATGGCAATGGCG
Organism: uncultured Selenomonadales bacterium; assembly: GCA_946411735.1. GTDB lineage: Bacteria > Bacillota > Negativicutes > Selenomonadales > Selenomonadaceae > Quinella. Next base: position 20,478 of record CAMKFB010000011.1, on the reverse strand, counting down.
TTCATGCCGAGTGCTTTGGTTTGCTCGATGAGATTTTTGATGCGGCTGATGCCGTCGAGGAGGCTGAACTGAGTGTGGACGTGGAGGTGCACAAAATTTTTTTCGTCCATGGCTCAACCGCCTCCCTTCTCAACAAATTTATATGGGGCGCCGCCGACGCTCCCACCCCCAAGCGCGGCGCCCAACATATGACAGCATGCCCACCCTGCGTCGGCGACGCCTCTTATTTTGAAAAAATTTTTTTCGAGGGTGGGTGGGTGGGATCGAAAAAAATTTTTTCCGTCGCCCCCGTCGCTTACACCTCCATTATGATCGGAAGGATCATCGGACGCCGCCGCGTCTTGTCGAACAAATACTGCGCCAGCGTATCTTTCACGCTCAGCTTGATCGTCGTCCAATCCGTCATCTGCTCGTTCTCGCAGAACTGCAATATCTGTTGCACCTTCTGCTTCGCCTCCGCCATCAGCTCCTCCGACTCGCGCACGTAGACGAACCCTCTCGATACGATGTCCGACGAGTTGCTCGAGATTTTGCCCGACTCGCGATGGATCGTGATCACCACAATCAATATCCCATCCTGCGACAGCTGCCGACGATCCCGCAATACGATATTGCCCACGTCGCCGACCCCCAGCCCGTCGACCATCACGATCCCGCTCGGCACTCGACCGTTGATCTTGCCGCTGTGTCGCGTGAACTCGAATATATAGCCGTTCTCGCCGATCAAAATATTTTCCTTCGGCATGCCAAGCTCCTGCGCCAACTTCGCGTGCGTCACCAGATGATGATACTCGCCGTGTACCGGTATGAAAAATTTCGGCTTGATCAGATTGTGCATCAACTTGAGCTCGTCTCGAGCGCCATGCCCGCTGACGTGAATGCCGTCCGCCCGACTGTAGATCACATTCGCGCCGAGCCGCATCAGATTGTCGACGATCTTGGCGACCAACTTTTCATTGCCCGGGATCGGCGTCGCGCTGATGATGACCGTATCGCCCGGCACGATGCCGACCTTGCGATGATCGCTCATCGACATACGCGTCAACGCCGACATCGGCTCGCCCTGACTGCCGGTCGTAACGATCACAATCTTGTCGGCGGGATAATCGTAAATGTCGTCGACGTCGATAATCGTCCCCTCGGGCGCGTGAATGTAGCCCAGCTCGAGACTGATGTTGACGACGTTGACCATGCTGCGACCGAGCACCGCCACCTTGCGCTTATATCTGACGGCGGTATCGATCGCCTGTTGAATGCGATGGACGTTCGACGAGAACGTGGCGATGATGATGCGCCCCTCGGCATTACGGAACTCGCGATCGAAAGCGGCGCCGACGGATTTTTCGCTGGGCGTATGACCCTCCTTTTCGGAGTTGGTCGAGTCCGCCATGAGGACGAGCACGCCGCGCGAACCGAGATCGGCGAAGCGTTTGAAGTCCGTCATTCGACCGTCGATGGGCGTATAATCGAATTTGAAATCGCCGGTGTGCACGATGGTGCCGATCGGAGTGCGAATCGAAATGCCGACCGAGTCGGGGATGGAGTGATTGACGCGAATGAAGCCGACGTTGAAGCAGCCGACCACAATATTTTCGCCGGGCGTGGCGACCTTCAGATTTTCGGAGCTGACGCCGTTCTCCTTCAAGCGCCCGCCGAGGATGCCGAGAGTCAACTTCGTCCCGTAGACCGGCACGGACAATTTTTTCATGATATACGGCAGCGCGCCGATGTGATCCTCGTGACCGTGCGTGAGGAAGATTGCCTTGAGGCACTCTTGATTTTCGACCACGTAGCTGATATCGGGGATGACCAGGTCGATGCCGAGCATCTCCTCATCGGGGAACATCAGACCGGCGTCGATAATGATCATCTCGTCGCCGTAGCGGATGACGGTCATATTTTTTCCGATTTCGCCCAGACCGCCGAGCGGGATAATCTGCAATTTGTTTTCCACATTCATCAAACTCTCTTTCCTAAATTTTTGAGCCGAACAAGTTTCGTCATGGATTATTTTACATTCTAAATTCATCTTGTCAAATATTTTTGGTTGAAAAATGTCGGGCGGCATGAAATAATGCGCGCAAACGACAATCGAAGGAGGCATCTGATGAACAAAGACGCCTTGGAAATTCTTGAGTACGATAAGATTTTGCAGCGGCTGAGCGATTGCGCCGTCACCAATCACGGCAAAGAGGTTGCGCGTTCGCTCGAGCCGAAAGATGATTTTGATTCCGTCCGCCGCGCGCTCGACGAGACCACGGAGGCGGTAAAAATATCCGCGCTTGCCTTCCCGCCCTTCGGCGGCGCCGTCGATATTCGCGAGCCGCTCCGCAAGATCGAGCGCGGGAGCATTGCCGATCCTTTGGAGATTCTCGACATTCTCAACACGATGTATGCGATGCGCGAAGTCAAACGCTTCTTCAAAGAGATGGAGATCGACGCGCCGCATCTCAAAGCCCGCGCGGTTGAGATCGAAATCCTCGGCAATCTCGAGCGGCAACTCGATAACGCCGTCGATGAGCACGGCGCCATTCGCGACGACGCCTCCGTCGAGCTCCAACGCATCAGACGATCGCTCCGCGCGGCGCAATCGAAAATCAAGGAGCAACTCTCGTCGATCCTCCACAATTCGACGTATCAAAAATTTTTTCAAGACACACTCGTAACCATGCGCGGCGACCGATACGTGATCCCGATCAAGGCGGAGTATCGACGGGAGTTCCCGGGGCTGGTGCACGATCAATCGGCAAGCGCGGCGACGGTTTTCATCGAACCGATGGCGGTGGTCGAGCTAAACAACGATGTCCGACAACTCGAGCTTGACGAGCGCAACGAGATCAATCGCATCCTGCGCGTGTTGTCAAACGCGATCCAACGAAACGCCGACGTGCTCTCATCGAATGCGGCGCTCCTGGCGCATTTCGATTTTGTGTTCGCAAAGGCGAAGTTGGCGCAATCGATGAACGCCGTCGAGCCGCTCATCAATGACGACGGTCGGACGCTGATCCGCGCGGCGCGCCACCCGTTGATCGATCCCGAGGTTGTCGTCCCGATCGACGTCGAGATCGGCGATCGCTTTCGAATGTTGCTGATCACAGGACCGAACACCGGCGGAAAAACCGTCTCGATGAAAACGCTCGGGCTGCTGGCACTGATGGCGCAATCGGGCTTATATATACCGGCGGCGCCGGGCTCGACGCTGGCGCTCTATCGAAACATCTGCGCGGACGTCGGCGACGAACAATCGATCGAGCAATCGCTGTCGACCTTCAGCGCGCACATGAAAAAGATCGTCTCGATACTCGATCAAGTTGATCGCGGCGATCTCGTTTTGCTCGACGAGATCGGAGCCGGCACCGATCCCGAGGAAGGCGCGGCGCTGGCGATGGCGATCCTCGAAAGATTATCGTCGATCGGCGCCTCGACGTTGGCGACGACGCATTACTCGGAGCTGAAAAGTTTTGCATACTCGACGGAGGGAGTCGAGAACGCGTGCGTCGAGTTCGACGTCGAAACGCTCAAGCCGACGTATCGATTGTTGATCGGAATCCCGGGCGCAAGCAACGCGTTCGCGATCAGCCGACGGTTGGGCTTGGCGGAGTCATTGATCATTCGCGCGAAGCAATTGGTGACGGCGGATCACGCCAAATTTGAAGACATCGTGGGCGCGCTCGAGAATGAGCGGCTGATTTACGAGCAGAAGAACGCGGAGATGGTCGAGCGGCAGCGGCGAATCGAGCAGACGGAGCGGCAGGTTCGACAGATGCGCGACGAGCTCAATCAAAATCGGACGGAAATCATCCGTAAGATGCGCGAAAAGTCGGCGGCGACGATCCGTCAAACGCGGCGGGAGGCGGAGGAAATTATCGCTTCGCTCAAAGAGCAGTTTGACGATCAGGGTGTAAAAAAACGTCAGCAGGCGATCCAAGAGGCTCGCGACAAGCTCCGCGCGGAGGAGATGAAGGCGCAGCCCGGTATATTGGCGCAAAAAATCGGGCGGCGTATCAACCGTCGTGAGATCGAAGCGGGCGACACTGTCTACGTCGGCAAGCTCGATCAAAAGGGAACGGTACTGTCGCTCGAGAAGGACGGGCGGGAGCTGAGCGTGCAAATCGGAGCGCTCCGCACGACCGTCAAGCTCAACGATTGCCGATTCATATCACACGGCTCGCAAGCGGATGCTCAACCGCTCGAGACGCCGTCGAAGAAAAAGACCTCGAACGCGTTGCTCGCAAAGATGGCGACCGTTCAGCGCGAACTCGACGTGCGCGGGCTGATGGTCGACGAAAGCGAATCGGTCGTCGGCAAGTTCATAGACGACGCGGCGATCGCGGGGCTCCGCCACGTTTTAATCATCCACGGCAAGGGCTCGGGCGCGCTGCGCAAGGGCGTGCACGAAATGTTGAGGCGCAATCGGAGCGTGGCATCGTTTCAATTGGCAGATATAGACGAAGGAGGAAGCGGCGCGACGCTCGTCGAAATCAATTGACCATGAAAATACATATTTTTATTGACGCAGAAAATGTTCCGATTGCCAACGCGCTGATGACATGCAACGTGCTCGCCGACGGCAACGAGGTCGTCCGCTGTGATGTGGTCGGCAAGGAGGACACGCTCTCGCCGGCGTATATCAAGCGGCGGAGCAAAACTTTTCGCACTCACAATTGCAATTACGGGAAGAACTCGGCGGATATGAGTTTGACGGTGCTGATAGCGAAGGCAATTTACGAGGAGCGCGACACCGACATACTTGCGATCGTGTCCAACGATCGGGACTTCGCGCCGGTCATTCAGCTGGCGGTCGAGAAACGCAAACAGGTGCTGCTGCTCGGCACGGCGGCGCAATCGAATGCGATGGAGCAATCGCTCAAGCTGATGAACATCGACATGAATTACGTGACGCTGGGCGTGATCGACGGTGAGATGTTGAGCGAGTCGATCGCGGTCGAGGACCTGCCGAACGGGCTGCGGGAGTTTTTCAAGAAGAACCATAAGGGCGCGACGATTTTCGTCAAGCGGGGCGACAAGCTGATCGAGCTGCCGTTCATCGACGGGATGGACAAAAATATTTTTCTCGATCTGATGCGGCGCTGTCACATATGGACGCGGGCGCAGCGGATTGAGGATGAGATCGGCGCGCTGTATTTGAAAATCGTCAACAATAAGGTGCGTTTTACGGACAGCACCGACGAGGCGCCGGACGGCGTGCCGAAGTTGGAGCTGATGCCGGACGACCTGAAGGAATTTTATCGGTCGAAATACAAGGGCGAAAAAATTACGGTCAAGCGCAACGGTAAGAATTTGGAGCTGCCGTTCGTCAGCGGGATGCATCTGGGGCGGTTCGTGCAATTGATGAGGACGTTCGGCGCTTGGGATAAGAGCAAGAAGCTGAAGGCGATGATGGCGGAGCTCAAAGAGTACGGGCTCAAGCTGCAAAAGGATTGCGTGTTTCGAGTGTGAGCGGCAGGATTGCTCGGGCGTCCGTCGAATTGATTACTTGAATGATTGAGAGGAGTGTTTGAAGTGACGAAGGAAAAAGAGTTTGTGGTAGCGCGCGTGAAGGATTTGATCGCGGCGCCGTCGTGTTACGAAGGGCTGAGGGCGAAGGCGCAAGCGTGGCTCGACGCACTCGGGACGGTGAACGAGAAGGCGATGTCGAAGACGCTGCTGTCGGCGATTGAGGAGTGCATCACGCCGATCGATTCGTTGGTGGCGTTCGCGCATTCGGATCACGCGCGGGAGATATTCGGAGCGGAGGGCGTCAAAAAGTTTGCGGCGCATGCGGATGAGCTCAAGGCTTCGGGCGCAAAGTACTGCGATTGCGCGGCGTGCGCGGCGGGGCTGGCGATACTCGATCAGAAGGAGACGCTCCTGGCATGAGTAAGATACTTTTCATCGACGTGGACGGCACGCTGACCGATTATGAGAACAGGATTCCGGCGTCGGCGGTCGAGGCGATCCGCGCGGCGCGCGCCAACGGGCATAAGGTATATCTGTGCACGGGGCGCTCGAGGGCGGAGATTTACGACGACATTTGGTCGATCGGGCTCGACGGCTTGATCGGAGGCAACGGCGCCTACGTCGAGGACAACGGCACGGTCGTCAGTCATAAGCTGATCACGCTCGATCAGTGCAAGCGCGCGGTCGATTGGCTTCACGCTCGAGGGCTGGAGTTTTATCTCGAGAGCAACTCGGGTTTGTACGCGAGTGAGAAATTCGAGGCGCGCGGCGATTCTGCGGTGAAGAAATATGCCGCTTACAAGCAGAAGGATCATGCGGATGACTTTACCGTGCAGAAATTGTTCCCTGAGATGATTTTCGGTTTGAGCGGCGCGGAGTTGTATCGCGACGATCTCAACAAGATCAGTTTCATTCTCGACAGCTACGATGATTATCTCGAGGCGAAGAAAATTTTCGGCGACGAGCTCAAGGTTGGCACGTGGGGCGGCAAAGGCGATCGCGCTCTGTTCGGCGATTTCGGCGTCAAAGACTTGTCGAAGGCAAAAGGCATTGCGGAGCTGCTCGAGTATCTGAAGGCGGATCAAGCAGACACGATTGCCTTCGGCGACTCGAAATGGGATATCACGATGTTCGAGTGCTGTGCGGTGAGCGTGGCGATGGGCGACGGCGAGGACGCGGCTAAAGAAGCGGCGACGTTCGTGACGGACGCGGTCGACGACGACGGGCTCTTCAACGCCTTCAAAAAACTGAACCTCATTTAAAAACAGTGAGGGCGCCTGCCTCCAACGGGCGTCCTTTTTTATTGTCTTAAGGCGCGAAGTAGACTTGCACTCGAGTGCCGGGCTCGACGATCGTGTTCGGTTCGATCGATTGCTGTACCGCCCAGCCCGAGCCTTCGCTGTCAAATTTCAAGCCGACTTCGTTAGCCATGCGCGCCGACTCTCGAATGCTCTTGCCGTAGAAATCCGGAACGACCACTTGACCCTTCGGCGCCTGAACGGTCTCTTCTTCCGATTGCGGCGGCTCCGCTTCCGTCGTGATTTGACTGCCTGCCGCATCGCCCTCGCCCACATCATCCGGCGTGATCTCTTCTTCGTCGAACTCCGGCGCCTCGCTCGGCTCAATCCTCAAATAGCGGAACGCTTGAGAGAAAATCCGCCCCGCCACCGGCGCCGCAATCTGACCGCCGTAAAAACTTCCGTACGGATCGTCGATCATCACCAGCAAAGCCAACTGCGGATTCTCCACCGGCGCGAAGCCGCAAAACGATGCGATGTATCGCCCCTCCATATAGCCCGCGCCGTCCTCGCGAATTTTTTGCGCGGTGCCGGTTTTGCCCGCGATCCGATATCCCTTGACCTTCGCCTTGCCGCCGCCGCCCGTTGCAACCACTTGCTCGAGCAGCCCGACCAACGTCTTGTCCGACGCCGTCTCCAACGCACGTCTCACCGGCTCGGGTTGCGTCTCGCTGTACATCGTCCCGTTCGCGTTCTTTATCATCTTGATGATGTGCGGCTTCAACAATATCCCGTCGTTGGCGATCGCGCTCATCGCCGTCACCAACTGCAGCGGCGTCACCGCGATCGATTGCCCGATCGCCATCGTCGCGATGTCCGACTCGACCATCTCGTACGGATCGAACAGGATGCCCGCCTCTTCACCCGGCAACTCGATCCCCGTCGGCTCGCCGAACCCGAACAGCTTTGCATACTCCGTCATTTTCTCCGCGCCGAGTCGCAAGCCGACCATTGCAAAGCCGGTGTTCAGAGAATTTTTGACGACGTCGGTGAAAGTCACCGTGCCGAAGCTGGCACCGTTCCAATTCTGTATGCGCTTGCCGCTGACCGTCACATAGCCCGGGTCGACGAACACCTGATTCGGCGTCACCAGCCCTTCCTGCAACGCCGCCCCCGCTATGATCGATTTGAACGTCGAGCCCGGCTCGTAGATGAATGAGACCGCGCGGTTCTTCCACACCTCTTGATCGTAATCCCAAAATCGATTCGGATTGTACGACGGGCGCCCCGCCATCGCCAAAATTTCTCCCGTCTTCGGATTCATCACTATGCACGTTATCGCCAACGGGTTGTTCTCCGCCATCGCCCGATCCAATTCCTGCTCGACGATGAATTGTATCGCGCTGTCGATCGTCAGCTGGATCGTCTTGCATCGATCGCCTTGATAGCTGTGCTTCTCAAAAATCGAGTCGAGGATCGGTCGCTCCTGACGATCGGTATACATAAACGACTCGGTCACCTCGCCCTTGATGTACTTGTCAAACGCTTGCTCGATCCCGTCAAGCCCCTTGTCGTCGGTGCCCACAAAGCCGATCACATTCGCCGCCAGCACATCATTGGGATAATATCGTTTCGCCTCGTCGCGGAAGCCCAAGCAATTCTCATATTCCTTCTCGCGAATGAGCGCGCGCACCGCCTCATATTCCGACTGCTCCATCCGTCGCTTGACCCAAGAAAAACCTCCGCCCACCGCGATGTCGTCGAGAATTTCCTGCTCGGTTTTGTCGATCAGCGGCGCCAACTCCATCGCCAGCTTGTGCGGGTCCTCGACGTGGAACGGATCGACGAACAGCGATTTTGTCATCGTGCTCACCGCCAGCTCCCGCCCGTTCCGATCGATGATCGCTCCGCGCGGAGATTGCACCGAATAATCTTGCCCGACTTGATATTTCATCCGCTCCGACAGCTCCGCGCCCTGCACCAGTTGCAGCCAGCCGTAGCGCAGCGTCACGATGAGCGTCCCGACCATCAGAACGATGACGAGCCAGCGGATATTGCTCTGCACTTTCCTCCGAGTCGGTTTCACGACATTCACTCCGTTCAGTTCAATGATTTTTCATTTTACCACGGAGCAATCGAAACTTCAATTTAAATTTCAGTAAGTGCCGCGGGCTTCGTCGCGAACGATCCGCCCGTCCTCGATCGCAATCACGCGCAACTTCATCGCATCGACGATCGCCTTGTCGTGCGTGGCCATTACGATCGTCGTCCCCGAGGCGTTGATCCGCTTGAATATATCCATGATATCCCAACTCGTCTCGGGATCGAGATTGCCCGTCGGCTCGTCGGCAATCACCAACGCCGGATCATTTACGATCGCTCGAGCGATCGCCACGCGCTGTTGCTCGCCGCCCGACAGCTCATTGGGGAAGTTCTTGTATTTGTCGCTCAGCCCGACGATGTCGAGCACCGCATTGACGCTTCGTTGCATCAACTTGCGCGGCGCCTCGATCACTTGCATCGCGAACGCCACATTCTCGAAAACCGTCTTGTCCGGCAGCAGTCGATAATCTTGAAAGATTACGCCCAGCCCGCGTCGGAGGTAAGGCACCTCGCTCGATTTCATCTTGACGACGTTTTTGCCGTTGACCAAAATATCTCCCGAGGTCGGCAGATCCTCGCGCATCAGAAGTTTGATGAACGTCGACTTGCCGGCGCCCGATTGCCCCACGATGAAAACGAACTCGCCCTTTTTGATGTCGATGTTGACCTTGTCGAGCGCGACGACTTTGTGCGGATAAATCTTCGTAACCTCTCGCATATGAATCAAATTGATCGCCCCTTTCGAACACAGTATATCACAATCCGCCAAAAAACTGTCGACAGCCGCCGCGCGATGGATTATAATTTTTGGCGCGGGAGGCGGATTGATGCAATCGAAAATTTTTTTGGCGCCGATGGCGGGCGTGACGGACGCGGCGTTTCGAATCCTGACGCGCGAAGTGACCGGCACGCGCGCGATGATGTTCACCGAGATGATAAGCTCGACGGGCATTCATTATAAAAATGCAAAGACGCTCGAGATGCTTTCGATCCTCCGCGCGGAGCGCCCGATCGCGGTACAACTTTTCGGGTCGAATCCGTCATACGTCGGCGAGGCGGCAGAGTACGTCTCGACGCTCGAAAATGTTGACGCGATCGATTTCAATCTCGGTTGCCCCGCTCCGAAGATCGTAAAGAACGGCGAAGGCTCGGCGCTGATGAATGAGCCGCGGCTCGTCGAAGAATTGATCACGTCGATGCGGCGCGCGACGACCTTGCCGCTTGGAGTAAAGATGCGGCTGGGCTTTGATCGGATCAACGCTGTCGAGATCGCGCGGATCGTCGAGGGTTGCGGTGCGGATTGGATCACGGTGCACGGTCGTACGCGGACGCAATTTTACTCGGGGCGCGCGGATTGGACGGAGATCGCTCGAGTGAAAGCGGCGGTGCGGATTCCGCTGATCGCCAACGGCGACGTGACGGATTTTGGCACATTCGATGAGATCATACGCGTGACGAGCGCGGACGGCGTGATGATCGGTCGGGGCGCGTTAGGTAATCCGTGGCTGATCGGTCGGCTGGAGCGATATGTCGAAACGGGCGCTCAATTGGAGCCGCCGTCGATGTCGGAGCGGCTTAATGTAATGCGGCGGCATTTGGATTTGCTGTTGGAGTTCAAAGGAGAAAACGTCGGGCTTCGCGAGATGAGAAAACATGCGGAGTGGTACACCAAGGGGCTCAAGGGCGGGGCGCTGCTTCGCGATCGATTCAATCGCGCGGAATCTCGAGAAGAATTTTTATCGATCATGAACGATATTTTTTGAGTCCGCTTAGATTCTGTTGGGTTAACGGAAAAATTTTTTTCGACCTACCCGCCCACCCTCGAAAAAAATTTTTTCAAATAGAGACGCCGACGCCGGTCGAAAGCGCGGGCAATGTTCAAAGGGCGGCGGCGCCCATAAATATTTTTAGGAGTGATTCGATGTCAGAAGAACAAAAAGAAAAGAAGCCTTCAATTTGGAGCCGCTACACCGACGACGACAAGAAAAATCTCGAGGAGCTTGCCGCCGGCTACATCGACTTCATCAGCCGTTGCAAGACCGAGCGTGAGTCCGTCGATGAGACCGTTCGCCGCGCGCGCGCCGTCGGCTACAAACAATTCGAGCCCGGCATGGCGCTCAAGCCCGGCGACAAAGTCTACGCCGTCTGCATGAAAAAATCCGTCGCGCTGTTCAATATCGGCACCGAACCGATCGAGCGCGGCATGAAAATTCTCGGCGCGCACATCGATACCTGCCGCCTCGACGTCAAGCAAAATCCGCTTTACGACGACGGAGGGCTGGCTTTCCTCGATACTCATTACTACGGCGGCATCAAAAAATATCAGTGGGTGACGCTGCCGCTTGCGATGCACGGCGTGGTCGTCAAAAAGGACGGCACGGTGATCAACATCGTGATCGGCGAGGCGGAGGGCGATCCTGTTTTTTGCGTGACCGATCTGCTGATTCATCTGTCGCAGGATCAACTCGAGAAGAAGGCGAAGGTCGTCATCGAGGGCGAAAACCTTGATATTCTCGTCGGCAATTATCCGCTCAAGGACGGCGACAAGGAATCCGTCAAGAAAAATATCGCCGCGCTCATCAAACAGAAGTACAACATCGACGACGACGATTTTATGTCGGCGGAACTGGCGTTGGTACCGGCGGGACGCGCTCGGGATTTGGGCTTCGATCGGAGCATGGTGCTCGGCTACGGTCAGGACGATCGGGTGTGCTCGTATACTTCGCTGATTGCGATGCTCGAATCCGATAAGACGCCCGCGCGGACGAATTGCTGTCTGTTGGTCGACAAAGAGGAGATCGGCTCCTTCGGCGCGACGGGCATGAAGTCGAGATTTTTTGAGAACATCGTGGCAGAGCTGATCGCGGCGTGCGGAGATTATTCGGAGTTGAAGGTGCGTCGGGCGCTGCAGAACTCGGTGATGCTCTCGTCGGATGTGTCGAGCGCTTTCGATCCGTTGTACGCGGGCGTGTTCGACAAAAAGAACGTCGCTTACCTCGGCAAGGGCATGGTCTTCAATAAATTCACCGGCTCGCGCGGCAAGTCGGGCTCGTCGGAGGCCAATGCCGAGTACGTCGGGCGGCTCCGCGCGGTGCTCGACGCTCACGACGTCGGCTATCAGTTCTCGGAGCTCGGCAAGGTCGACAAGGGCGGCGGCGGCACCATCGCCTACATCATGGCCGCCTACGGCATGGAAGTGATTGACAGCGGCGTGGCGGTTCTGTCGATGCACGCGCCTTGGGAGGCGACCAGCAAAATCGACATTTACGAAACAAAAAAAGGCTATGCCGCCTTCCTAGCCGATATGTAAAAATTTCATCACGCCGTCGAAACTGTTGGTGACGTTGTCGTAAGATATTTTCGGTCGATCGATCATCACGACCGGCAGATTCAGTTGAGCCGCCGCCTCGATCTTTTCGTCGAGCCCTCCGATCGAGCCGCTGTTCTTCGTCACGATCACCTCTGCGCGGAACTGTCGAAACATCTCAACGTTAAGCTCCCGATTGAACGGTCCGAGCATCGCCACGATATTTTTCGGCGTCAACCCGAGTCGTTCGCACTCCGTCAGCACCGCCGCCGTCGGCAGCACCCGCGCGATCACCGTGCAATCGCTCAGCCGCTCGACGAATATTCTCAGTGACCGACTCCCCGTCGTCAGAAAGATGATCCGCCCCAGTTTCGACGCCATATCCGCCGCCGTCTCGTAATTGTTCGCGTGATATATTTTTTCGTAAGTCAACTCGTGATCGCCGCGCTCGTATCGGATGCACGGCAATTTTTTTTCGCGACAAACTTTCATCGCATTCAATGACACATTTGCCGCGTACGGATGACTCGCATCGACCACCGCCTCAATCGAGTGCTCATCGATGTACGCTGCCAATTCTTTTTCGTCGAGCGCTCGAGCGTTGATCTTCAACCCGTCGTAGCGCTCGAGCAGCTCTCGACCGTAGCTCGACACCACCGACGCCGTCACGTCGAAGCCCCTCGACAACAAAAAACCGGCAAGTTCGCGTCCGTCCTCCGTGCCGGCCAATACCAAAATTTTTTTCATCGCGCTCACTTCCGTCCGAGATAATGCGTCACGAATTGTTGCGCCGTCCGACCGTTGCGCCCCGAATGCGTCATTTCCCATCGAACGCCCTCGATCCGAAGCTGCTCCGCGTCGAGCCGCACGCCGTTCTTTTCGAGCATGTGTCGAATGATCGCCAGATACTCGTCCTGCGTCGGCGCGTAGTAATGTATGATCAGCCCGAATCGATCCGACAGCGAAATCGTCTCGTTAACGCTGTCGTCCTTATAAAGTTCGTCTTGACCGTCGGCTCGATCGCGCCAACTCTCGCGGATCAAATGCCGCCGATTGCTCGTCGCGCAGATCAGCACATTCGACGGGCGCATTTCGACTCCGCCCTCCATCGACGACTTGAGGTATTTGTAATCGTCCTCCGACTCCTCGAACGACAAATCGTCCATAAAGATTATAAACTTGCGGCTCGGATATTGACGGAGCGCGTCCATCACCGCCGGCAGTTCCGGCAGTTGCGGCTTCGTCAATTGGATCAAGCGCAGCGATCGCTCGTAATATCGATTGACGAGCCCCTTAATTGACGACGACTTACCGGTGCCGCGCGCTCCGACCAACAGCACATTGTTTGCGCCGCGCCCGTCGAGAAATGCCTCGGTGTTTTCGATCAGCCGCTTTTTTTGATCCTCGTAACCGATCAGATCGTCAAGGCTCTGCTCGTCGAAGTGATCAATGCCGACCAGATCGTTCGACGACCATTTGAAGGCGCGATAATTCGCCATATCGCCGTAGCCGAAGCGGCGGTAGTATTCGATGAAAGCGTCGGCGACCTGCTTCGACGTGGCGGCGCGGCTCAAAAGATTATCGAGCTCGACTTGAGCGACACTCTTGCGCTCGATCGTCGGCTTGTAATTGTAGATGATCATGCGCTTATGCGAAGTCTCGTTGAGGATCGGCATAATCTTTTCGAGGTCGTTGATGAATAATTTTTTGAGACTGTCGCCGAGCTTGCCGCGCGAACGCTCCATCGTCCGCGATACGAGATTGGGCTGATGCGTGAGCAATCGGAGCAGCCAACATCGAATGAGATTACCGCGCAGCCCGTACCGTTCGGCGCGCTCGACCAATAATCGGATTGCCTGTGTTGTTTTATCGTGCATCAGCGCTTGGACGACTTCGTCCTCGAGCACGTTTTGCAACACGAGCAGTTCTTCGAGTTCTACCAAATCCATTAACATCATCTCCGTGTAAATTTATATCAGACGCGGCGGTGCTTGTCAAAAACTTCTTATCGGGTCCAGAACATGCCCACCATTATCGCCACAATGATTCCGACGAACGCGATGAACAAATTCCGCACTTCTTTGCTTGTCTCCTTGAGATCCTGACGGAGTTGCTCCATGTTTTGATCGTGCCGCGCCTGCTGTGCCGCCTGTGCTTGACGGAGCTCGGAAATCTCCCGCGCCCGCTGATTGTCCCGATCGCGCATCTCCGTCTTAAAATCGCGCATCTCTTGCATGAACGCCTCGAATTTTGCATCCTGCACGACCTGCTTCTTTTCGAGATCCGTCACTCGTCTTTCCATGTTGTCTGCCATGATGATCATCTCCTTTCGACGGGGATATTCGACATTGACGGAAATTTTTCCTGTTGATATAATGTCGACGGGTGATGACTGTGTCTAACTACAATCAGATTATCGAAAAGATACGCGCGCAAGCCGACTCCACCGTCGAGCTCGGCAATTCTTTCGAGCGCCTTATCAAAAATTTCCTGCTGACCTCGCCGACCTACCGCTTCGCCGACGTCTGGCTCTGGAGCGAATTCCCCTATCGTGAGTCGATCGACCTCGGCATCGATATCGTTGCGCTCGACCGTCACGGCGAGTTTTGGGCAGTACAATGCAAATTTTATCAGCCCGACATCCGCATCGATAAGCCCGCCGTCGATTCCTTCCTCGGCGCCTCGAGCCGATCCTTCAACGTCGACAACCGGCAAAAAAATTTCTCTCAACGCCTCTGGATCGCTACCACCGACCTCTGGAACGACAACGCTTGGACCCAGAGCGAAAATCAGACGCCGCCCCTCAGCCGCCTCGGTCCCCACGAACTCGAGGACGCTCCCGTCGATTGGGCTAAACTCGAACAGGGCATCGTCGGCAACGCCGCTCGCCTCAAAAATAATCTCCGCAATCACCAACAAGCCGCCGTCAATGCCGCCGTCAAACACTATAAACATCACGACCGCGGCAAGCTGATCATGGCTTGCGGCACCGGCAAAACTTTTACCTCCCTCAAAATCGCCGAACGCCTCGTCGCTCCGCGCGGAACCGTTCTCTACTTGACGCCCTCGATCTCTCTGCTCAATCAAACACTGATCGAGTGGACCGCTCAAGCCGCCGTCGATATCAACGCCGTTTGCGTTTGCTCCGACGAGACCGCCGCCAAATCCGACGACGTCCCCATCGACCGACCCGTCCTGCCATCGACCACCAACCACGAAGAGATCAAGCGCCGCCTCCGCGCCGACGCCTTCAACGTGATCTTCTCGACCTATCAATCACTCGACAAGGTTTCCGACGCCAACCTCGACTTCGATCTCATAATTTGCGACGAGGCTCATCGTACCGCAGGCTTCGCAGAGCTCGGCGCCGACGCCCCGCTCTTCAAAAGCGTACACGATAATAACTTCGTCCGCGCAAAACGCCGCCTCTATATGACCGCCACTCCTAAACTCTTCACCGTCGCCGCCAAAAAATCCGCCGCCGATAAAGACCTCACCCTCTGGTCGATGGACGACGAAGCCGTTTTCGGTCCCGAGTTTTATGTGCTCAAATTCAGCGACGCCCTCGATCAAAAACTCCTCACCGATTACCGCGTCCTCGTCTTTACCGTCCGCGAACAGGACGTGCCCGCCCGCCTTCTCGAAAATTTCAACACCGGCGACGCCGCCAAGATTTTCGGCGCCGTCAACGCCCTGCACAAACACCTTTCGCCCGAATCCGAATACATCCTCCGCGACGACCCCAACCCCATGCGATCCGCCGTCGCCTATTGCTCCTCGATTAAGCTCTCGAAAAATATCGCCGCCATATTCAACTCCGTCGAGCCCGAGTTCGTCTCCGCCGATCACGTCGACGGCTCCATGCGCTCCGACCGTCGCAAGGAAAAACTCGCCGCGCTCAAATCCGTCGTCGAAAACCGCTGCCGCATCCTTACCAACGCCCGTTGCCTCTCCGAGGGCATCGATGTCCCCGCTCTCGACGCCGTACTCTTTTTGAGCCCGCGCAAGTCCCAGGTCGATATCATTCAGGCCGTCGGGCGCGTCATGCGCAAGGCCGAGGGCAAAACTTACGGCTACGTCATCCTCCCCATCGTCATACCCCGCGGCGCCGATCCCGTTGACGAGCTCAATCACAACAAGGATTTCGACACCGTTTGGCAGGTGCTCAACGCCCTCCGCGCTCACGACGACAAGTTTTACATCGAAGTCAACAAGCTCACCCTCAACAACAATGCCAACGCCGTCGGGCAAAATCGCAAGCTCATCATCGACACCACGCCCGAATATCAAATGACGCTCGACTTCGGCGATTTCAAACACGCCATCGTCGCCCGCATCGTCGAGAAGGTCGGCGACCGCCAATATTGGGCCACTTGGGGGCGCGATGTCGCCGTCATTGCCGAGCGCCACAAGGCGCGCATCCTTCAACTTATCGCCGTCGAGGGCAAACACAAGACCGCCTTCGACCAATTCCTCGACGGGCTCCGCCACAACATTAACCCCGCCGTCACCGTCGACGACGCCGTTGATATGCTCGCCCAGCATCTCATCACCCGCCCCGTTTTTGAGGCTCTTTTCGAGAACTATAATTTTATGGAGCGCAACGCCGTTTCGCGTTCCATGCAAAATATCTTGCGCCTCCTCGACGACCGCGCCGCCGATAAGGAAAATGACAAGCTCCAAAAAATTTACGACGGCGTGCGCGAGCGCTGTTCGTATATCGCCGACCCGCGCGATCGGCAGAAGGTCATCATCGAGCTCTACGACAAATTTTTCAAGGTTGCGCTCCACAAAACCGTCGAGAAGCTCGGCATCGTTTACACCCCCGTCGAGGTCGTCGACTTCATTCTCAAATCCGTCGATGCCGTCCTGCGCGCCGAGTTCAATCGCTCCCTCTCCGACACCGGCGTTCACATCCTCGACCCCTTCACCGGCACCGGCACTTTCATCACTCGCCTTATCGAGCTCGGGCTCATCGACGACGCCAATCTCACGCGCAAATATTCTTCGGAGATTCACGCCAACGAGATTGTCCTGCTTGCCTATTACATTGCCGCCATCAACATCGAAAACGCCTTCCACGCCCGCGCCGCCGGCGACCGTTATCTGCCCTTCGACGGCATTTGTCTCACCGACACCTTTGCGCTCAAGCGCGACGCCGCCATCGGCAATCTCTTCAACTTTATGATGGAGAATTCCATGCAGATTGCCGAGCAGAACCGCGCCGAAATTCAAGTGATTGTGGGCAATCCGCCCTATTCGGTCGGGCAAAAGAGCGCCAACGACAACGCTCAAAACCAAAAATATCCCGCCCTCGAGCAGCGCATCACCGACACCTATGTCAAACACACAAAAGCCATCAACAAAAATTCTCTCTACGACAGCTATATCAAGGCGTTTCGTTGGGCTTCGGATCGGATTGACAAGAGCGGCGGCGTGATCGGCTTCGTCACCAACGGCGGCTGGCTTGACACCGCGGCTATGGACGGCATGCGCAAGTGTTTTGCCGACGAGTTTTCTTCGATCTACGTTTTCAATTTGCGCGGCAACGCTCGAACGCAAGGCGAACTTCGTAGAAAGGAGTCGGGCAATGTTTTCGGCGAAGGGACTCGGACGCCGGTGACGATCACGATCCTTGTCAAGAATCCTGCGGTCGAGGGGCGGGCGACGATCCGCTATGTGGACGTCGGCGATTATCTCAATCGACAGGAGAAACTTGGGCGGATTGTGGCGCTGGATAATTGTCGGAGCGAAAGTTTTATGTCGGAGGCGCGCGTGATCGAGCCCAATGAGAAGCATGATTGGATCAATCAGCGCGGCGATCTCTTTGACGCTTTTCTTTCGATCGAGCCCTCCAAAAAATTTGACGACTCCGCGCGGAGCTTCTTCACCACATACTCTAAAGGTCTTGAGACCGGTCGTGATGCCTGGTGCTATAATTTTTCTCGAGATGCGGTCGAGCGGAATATGAATCGGACGATCAACTTTTACAATCAATGTCTCGGCGCCGAACCGATCTACGACTCCACGAAAATCAGCTGGACGCGAGCGACGAAACAAAAATTTGAGCACGGCACAAAAATTATTTTTGAGGGCGATCGGATCGTTGAGAGTATTTACCGTCCGTTCTGCCGCCAATTTCTATATAGCCACGAAAACTTTATAAACTATCCAAGTCAGATGCCGAAAATATTTCCAAAGGGGTGCGAAGACAATCGGATGATCTGTCTGCCCGGTATCGGCGAGCGACGAAAATTTTCTGTGCTGATGGTTGATCGAATCACCGAAGTACAATTTTTGTTTACGGTGCAGTGCTTCCCGCTGCATTGGTACTCGGCTCCCGCTCAGCAGAGTTTGCTCGACGACAATCTCCTCGTCCACGACGGCATCACCGACTACATCCTGTCTCGAGCGCGCCGCCTCTACGGTTCGTCGGTCTCCAAAGAAGACATCTTCTACTACGTCTACGGCTTCCTGCACCTGCCGTCGTATCGGGAGCGCTTCGCAAACGAGCTGCGCAAATCGCTGCCGAAATTATTCTTGGTGCCGCGGGCGTCGGATTTTTGGTCACTGTCGAAAGCGGGGCGCGAGTTGGCGGAGCTGCATCTGAATTACGAGACGCAACCTGCGCCGCCGTGCGTGGTGGTCGAGGGCGCTGAGTCGGGCGATTATCGCGTGACGCGAATGAAACTGTCGAAGGATCGAACGACGCTGCGCTACAACGGCTCGATAGTGCTCAAGGGGATTCCGTTGCGGAGCTATGAGTATGTGGTGAACGGACGGTCGCCGCTGGAGTGGGTGATCGATCGGTACCAAGTGAAGACGGATAAGGCGAGCGGCTTGACGAACGATCCCAACGATTGGTGCGCCGAGCATGGCGATCCGAAATACATCCTGCGGCTGATCCTGAGCGTGCTGACGGTTAGCGTTCGGACGGTGGAGATTGTGGACGGGCTGCCTTCGATCGAGTTTGACGGTCTTGACGGTTGACAGCGGCGCGGCGGGTGTGCTATCATTCATTTCTAATGAAAATCAAAGTCGAGGATTTCCATTGGGCTTCACCAAAAAAAGAACCCTCGGGAGTTGCCACTCTCGGGGGTTTAACACTTTTCGGTAAGTCGCTTTCGAGGCTTAGAGCCGATCCCTGATCAGCTTCACGACGTACGCGGCGATTTTATAAACGCAGTTACCGACCACGCTTGCGCCGACCGCCTTTAAAAAGTCGAGAACCTCCATCGACTTCACCTCCCTTCCGATGATGTCACCGAAAGGTGCAAGCGCATTATACAACGGTTGAGCACATGAGGCAAGCGGCGCTTGACAGTTGACAACGGCGCGGGCGATGTGGTAGCATGCAGTTGTGTTTTGGAACACTATTCTTGAGAGACATAAAGCGACAAAAAACCCTCGGGGGCTGCAAACTCCCGGGGGTTAGTCATTCCGGATATTGTTGCTGTCTCAGAAGAACAGCGTCATGACGTAATCGACTGCCTTGCAAACGTAGTATCCGACCACGCTCGCGCCGACCGCCTCTAAGAATTTCTTGAGAGACATAAAACTCACCTCCCTTCCGATGACGTCACCGGAAAGGTGCAAGCACATTATACAACGCTTACTTGAACAAGGCAAGCGGCGCTTGACGGTTGACAGCGGCGCAACGCATGTGGTAAAATGCAACTGTGGATTAGTGAGTCTACACGGACGAACCGCATAAGATAAAAAAAGGAACCCTCGGGAGCGGGTAACTCTCGGGGGTTTATTCGTGTCTGACTATGTTGTTGCTCATCTAGAAAGCAACGTCACGACGAAATCGATAGCCTTGCAGACGTAGTAGCCTGCTACGCTTGCACCGACCGCCTCTATGAAACGGACTAGCCGCATAAGATTCACCTCCCTTCGTTGGTTTACACCACAGAAGGCGGCGACCGCATTATACAACGATTGCTCGGACGAGGTAAGGTTGACGGTTGACAACGGCGCGTACGGTGTGGTAGCATGCAAGTGCATGAAGAATGCAACGTCTGGTGTTCATACGGCTCACAAAAAAAGAACCCTCGGGAGTCCGAAGCTCTCGAGGGTTTCAACATGTCGTACGGTTTTGCTGCTATCCGAAGAGCAGCGTCGCGACGTAATCGAGCGCTTTGCAGATATCCTACAACGCTTGCGCCGACCGCCTCTATGAATCGTCCGGTGACCATACGCTCACCTCCCTTCCGATGAAGTCACCGAAAGGTGCAACGGCATTATACAACGGTTGGTCGGACGTGGCAAGGTTGACGGTTGACAACGGCGCGACGCATGTGGTAGCATGCCAACGTAGTTTGAACACTACACTGAAGGTCATGATGTAAAAAAAGCCCCCGGGAGCTT
>CAMKFB010000010.1 GCA_946411735.1 uncultured Selenomonadales bacterium | reverse complement strand
CGGCGGTGGCGCATCTGGCGGCGATCAAAGGGCGTATACCGTTCATCAATTTCTTCGACGGTTTCCGGACTTCGCATGAGATTCAAAAGATCGAGACGATCGATTACGCCGATCTGGCGAAGATTGTCGATTATGAGGCGGTTGATGCGTTCCGTCGGCGCGCGCTCAATCCCGACCACCCCGTCATTCGCGGCACGGCGACCAATCCCGATGTCTACTTCCAAGTGCGCGAGACGATCAACAAATATTATGATGCGCTGCCGGATATCGTCGAGGCGGCGATGGCGGACGTGTCGAAGATCACGGGGCGCGAGCATCATCTGTTCGATTATCGCGGTGCGGCGGATGCGGATCGAGTGATCATAGCGATGGGCTCCGCGTGCGAAACGGCGGTCGAGGCGGCGGAGTATCTTAACCGTCAAGGCGAGAAGGTCGGCGTGCTCAACGTGCATCTTTATCGCCCGTTCTCGGTCAAGCATTTTCTTAAAGCAATTCCCTCAACGGTCAAAAAGATCGCGGTGCTCGATCGGACGAAGGAGAGCGGCGCGGTGGGCGAACCGCTTTACACCGATGTCCGCGCGGCGTTTTACGATTCCAACGTCGATAGCAAGCCGATCATCATCGGCGGGCGCTACGGGCTGGGCGGTAAAGACACGACGCCCGATCAGATGTTGGCGATCTACCACGAGCTGACGAAGGCGGAGCCGCTCAACGGCTTCACGGTGGGCATCAACGACGACGTGACGAATAAATCTCTGGTGACGGATCATCACGACGTCGACTTGACGCCCGAGGGCACCACGGCTTGCAAGTTCTGGGGGCTGGGCTCGGACGGCACGGTGGGCGCGAACAAATCGGCGATCAAGATTATCGGCGACAACACCGATCTGTATGCGCAAGCGTATTTCGCTTACGACTCGAAAAAGTCGGGCGGCATCACGATGAGCCATTTGAGATTCGGCAAAGACCCGATCGGTTCGCCGTATCTGATTACCAAACCGGATTTTGTGTCGTGCTCGCAAAAGAGCTACGTGCACCATTACAATCTGATCGCGGGGCTCAAGCGCGGCGGGACGTTCCTTTTGAACACGAACTGGAGCGACGAGAAGCTCGGTCACAAGCTCAAGCCGTCGATGAAGCGCTACATCATCGACAACGAGATCAACGTGTACACGGTCAACGCGGTGCAGATAGCGAGCGAACTTGGGCTGGGCGGACGATTCAACATGGTGATGCAGGCGGCGTTCTTCAAGCTGGCCGACATCATTCCGATCGACGAGGCGGTCAAGTATCTGAAGGATGCGGTCGTCAAATCCTACGGCAAGAAGGGTCAAAACATCGTCGACATGAACTGGGGCGCGATCGATCGTGGCATCGAGGCGCTGCACAAGGTTGACACTTCGACGTGGGATGTTGACGACACGAGTATGAATCGCAATCTGAAGCAGGTCGACCCGCCCGAGTTCATCACCGAAGTGCAAAACGTGATGAACCGTCAGGAAGGCGATGCGCTGCCGGTTTCGACGTTCAACAATCTGGTCGACGGCACGTTCCCTGTGGGCGGCAGTGCTTACGAGAAGCGCGGGACGGCGATCAACGTTCCGATGTGGGATCCGTCGAAGTGCATTGGCTGCAATCAGTGCTCGTTTGTGTGTCCGCACGCGGCGATTCGACCGATCCTTATGACGCCGGAGGAGACGGCGGCGGCGCCCGAGGGAATGAAGTCGATTCCGTCGAAAATCTCCAAGGGCGCGTACAATCTGTCGATCTGTGTGTCGACGTATGACTGCTTGGGTTGCGGCAATTGCGCGCAGGTATGTCCGAAGCAGGCGCTGACGATGGTGACTTCCGATGACGAGCAGAAGGCGGCGCAAAAGTATTTTGATTACGGCGTTGATCCGAAGAAGGTCGTGCCGAAGGTTAATCCGACGAAGAAGACGACGGTGATCGGCAGCCAATTTGAGAAGCCGCTGTTCGAGTTCAGCGGAGCGTGCGCGGGTTGCGGCGAGACGCCGTATGCGAAGCTGTTGACTCAACTGTTCGGCGATCGGATGATGATAGCGAATGCGACGGGCTGTTCGTCGATCTGGGGCGCGTCGGCGCCGGCGATGCCGTACACGGTCAACATCAAAGGGCACGGACCGGCTTGGGGCAATTCGCTGTTCGAGGATAACGCGGAATATGGTCTTGGGATGTTCCTGGGCGTGAAGGCGGTGCGCGAGGCGATTGCGAATGATGTCGACAAGGCGCTCGAGAGCGAGATCGGTGAAGGGCTCCGCGCGGCGCTGATCGATTGGCGTGATAATCGGGATGTCGGCGACGGCACTCGGGAGCGTGCGGATCGATTGACGGCGGCGTTGGAGTCGGAGCGCGGCGACAATGCGTTGCTCAACAAGATTTACAACAACAGAGATTTCTTCGTGAAGCGGAGCCAGTGGATAATCGGCGGCGACGGCTGGTCGTATGATATCGGTTATGGCGGGTTGGATCACGTGTTGGCGAGCGGCGAGGATGTCAACGTGTTTGTGTTCGATACGGAGGTGTACTCGAACACGGGCGGACAAGCGTCGAAGGCGACACCGGCGGCGGCGATCGCGCAATTTGCGGCGACGGGCAAGCGGACGAAGAAAAAAGACCTCGGGATGATGGCGGTGAGCTACGGCTACATCTACGTGGCGCAGGTATCGATGGGGGCGGATCAGAATCAGCTGTTGAAGGCGATCACGGAGGCGGAGGCATATCCGGGACCGTCGCTGATCATAGCGTACGCGCCGTGCATCAACCACGGGATCAGAAAAGGCATGGGCAATTCGCAGCTCGAGGGCAAATTGGCGGTGCAATGCGGCTACTGGGCGAATTGGCGTTTCAATCCGCAATTGAAAGAGGCGGGGAAGAATCCGTTCGTGCTCGACAGCAAGGAGCCGGACTTTACGAAGTTCAATGAGTTCCTGCAGGGCGAGGTGCGGTACTCGTCGTTGAAGCGCAACTTCCCCGAGGCGGCGGAGGCGTTATTCGAGAAGACGCAGCACGACGCCGAAGAGCGCATCGCGGGATATAAAAAATTGGCGGGCAAATAATTTCTCCCGCCTTAGAAAAAATTTTTGGAGGCTCCGCGCGGAGTCTCTTTTTTTTTTGTCTGCGGTCGAGGAGTTACAGTTGATCACCAGCGCCGCGACCTCATCCAAAACGACGGCGATAATAACGCCAACACCGTGAATATTTCCAACCTCGACAGGAACATGAATAAGCACGCAAAGATTTTGCTCATCGACGGCAGGAGCGAATAGCCGCTCGTCGCACCCTCGATGCCGAACCCCGGTCCGACGCTCGCCATAGTCGAGACGCTCACCGACACGCTGTTGACCAAGTCGATCCTGTCGAACATCATCACGAACGCGAACGCGATGTCCATTACCACCACCGCAAAGAAAAATCGCGCCGCCCCATATACGATTTCATCGTCGACCACTTGACCGTTCATCTTCACCTGCATCACGCTTTGCGGGTGAATTTTTTGTTTGACGATCGCCACCAACATTTTGAACAGCAATATGATCCGCGCGACCTTCAGCCCGCCCGCCGTCGAGCCCGCACACCCGCCGAGGAACATCGTCATCAACAGCAGCCCCTTCGACAGAGGCGGCCACGTGTCGAAGTCCGCCGCCACAAAGCCCGTCGTCGATGACAGCGACGTCACGTGAAAAATTGACGTCCGTATCGAATCCAGCGGATTGACGCCCTGCTCCACGATCAGATCGATCGTGATCACCGTCGATGTGATCGCCACGATCCATAAGTACACTCGAAATTCCGTATTGCGCAGGATCACTCGACCGCCCTTGCGCGCCGCCACCACGTACATCGCAAAGCTCCCGCTCGAGAGCAGCATGAAGAAGCTCATTGTCATCTCGAGCCACGCGTTGCCGTACTCCGACACCGTCCCGTTGAATATGCCGTAGCCGCCCGTCGCGATCGTCGTCATCGCGTGATTGATCGCCGCAAACGGTGTCAGCCCGCACAGAAAATACGCGATCGAACACGCCGCCGTCAGCGTCACGTACACCAAGAACAGCGCCTTCGCATTGTCTCGTATGCTCGGCATTTGCCGCTCCTTCGTCGGTCCCGTCGATTCCGCGCGGAGGATGAACATCGCGCCACGCCCGAATTGCGGCAGAATCGCCATGAAGATCACGATCACGCCCAGCCCGCCGACCCAGTTGGATAAACTCCGCCAGAGTAAAATCGATTGCGGGAGAATCTCGACGTCCTCAAAAACCGTCGCGCCCGTCCCGCTGAAGCCCGATACCGACTCGACGATGCTGTCAAGCGGATTGAGCCAACCGCCCGCAAAATACGGCACCATGCCGAGCAATGAGATCAGCGCCCATCCGAGCACGGTGATCGCAATGCCTTCGCGCACGCCCAGATTGTCTTTGCCCTTGACTCCGCCGAAGCGCTCAAGCTCGAATGTCGCAGCAAGGCACATGAACATCGACAGCAAAAACGCCGCCACCGACGCCGAATCGCCGTTGACCGCCGCGAGGATTAACGGCACCATCATTGCCGCGCCGCTGAATAACGTCAAGTAGCCGAGAAGGGCTGATACCAATCGTCTGTTCATGAAAATCTCCTAATCGAAGTCGGAGGCGAGCACCAACCCGAATACTTTTTCCGCGCCGTTCGAGCGCAATACCGTCGCGCACTCCGACATCGTCGTCCCCGTCGTGTAGATGTCGTCGAGCAATAAAATTCGCTTGCCGCGCACGGACGCTCCTTCGATCACATCGAACGCGCCGTCGATCACCGCGCGCCGCTCTTCTCGATTGAGATCAAACAGATGCTTGGTGTCCTTAACTCGACGCAAAACATTCTCGATCGGCAGCCCGCGCGTCGACAGCCATTCGCCGAATATCAACTCCACCTGATTGAAGCCGCGCTCCGATTGCCGATTTTCATGCAGAGGCACCGGCACCGCCACGTCCGAGCGCGCCAACAATCCTTCCAACCGTCGATCGACCGCCATCTCCAATATCCGTCGGATCGCCTGCAACTGATTGATCTCATCCGCGCGGCGCCCCTCGTTGAATTTCAACGCCCGCAACATCGACCGCGAGCCCTCCCGATATCGAGTGATGCGCCAGACCTCGTCCAACGCCGACGAAGGCTCCAGCGCCTGATCGACCGCGAGGATCTTCGCTCGACAGCGCGGACAAAACATGTCCCGTCGCTCTTCTATGTAATCATTGCATACCGCACAGCGCGGCGCGAACAAAAAATCGATTACCGCCGTCGCCGCCGTCATAAATATTTTCTTCAGCATCATTCTCAAATTATATCACAAAAAATGGGAGGCGCCCACGACCTCCCAAAAAATTTTTTCGTCTGCTCCGCGCGGAGCCGCTAATTATTTGAACGTGATCGAGCCGAGCTCGTAGATTTTGCCTTCGACGTTCACCGGCTCGTCGCTCGAGATGATCAGCTGCGGCTTGATATCCTGCTCGGGAAATACGAAGAACGACGCCGTCTCCTCGCCGCCCTGCAAGAATACTTCCACCGCCGTCCGATCCACAAACAGTTGCACCTCGAGCGTCTCGTCCGCGAACAGCTTGAAACGACGCTTGCCGCGCCCGCCCAGTTTCATCCGCGTCCGATCGATCGTCACCGATTGCGTCGCCTTGTCGAATGTGATGTCCGTCGACTCCGCGCCGTATTTGAGCGTCACGCTCACTTCCTTCGCGTCGTTGAGCCTGATCTTCAAATCCGACTCCGAGCCCGCCGCCAACTGCTCGATAAATTCATTGCCGTTGCCCTCGAGCGTCCGCTCCGACTTCCGCAACGCCTTGAGCTCCTCCGCCGGCTGACAGAAGATATGCCCCTGCTTGAGCTCGAGCACGCGCGGCATCGTCAGCGAAAACTTCCAACCCAAATCGCCCGTCGGATATTCGTCGTCCTTGTCCGGCATGCCCATCCAGCCCAGCAGAATGTTCCGATCGCAATTGCTGAACACCTGCGGCGCGTAGAAGTCAAAGCCCTTATCCAACTCTTGGAACTTGCCGTGCATCATCTCCATCGAATCCAACGAGAACTTGCCGGCGATATAGCCCGCTTGGAAGATGTTCTGATATTGGAACTCCTCCTCCTCGAGCCCCTGCGGCGAAAAGATCAGCGCGTCATACTCCCCGAAGCTCACCAGCCCCGGGCATTCCCACATGTAGCCGAAGTCCTTCAGATCGGTTTTGATCTCGCCCAGATTTTTCCACTGCTCGCCTTCGCCCTGCTCCTCGTAGACAAGCGCCGTGCCCGTCTCGTTCTTGCGCTGCACTCCGATCACGAAGTACCGCTTGCCGTGCCGCTCGAACACGTTCGGATCGCGGAAATGCGCCGTATAGCCCGGAGGATTGTCGGAGACAATGATCTCATCCTTCTCGACCGCGCCGCTGTTGAGCAACGTGCCGAACCGTTGAGCCGACGTGCGAATGTTATTCGGGTCTTTCGAGTTGCAGGTGTAGAGCACACGCACGCAATTGTTCTCGACCAAGCCGCAACCGGAGTAACAGCCGTCCTTATCGTGCACATCCGTCGGCCAGAGCGCCAACTGCGGCGTCGCATAGTTGATGAAATCCTTCGTGGTCGTATGCGCCCAGCACTTGTTCTTGTGCACCACGCCCAGCGGATTCCATTGGAAAAACACGTGGTACTCGCCGTTGAGCACCGTCAGCCCGTTGGGGTCGTTGATCAGCCCGCGCGGCATCTCCAGATGGAATTGATTGTGCCAGTAGTGCTTGAAGGGCAGCTCCTCCTGCACCGTCAGGTCGATCGCCTGCTTGTCGAACTTCTCCATCGTCTAACCTCCTTTTGATTAGAAAAATGCCGCCGACATTCGCCGACGGCGTTGAAAAATTTATTTTCGAGTGAGGATTATTCTTCGGGTGTGAAGAGCACGTACGTCAAGCCGAAGCCGATCGCCAACGCAATCAGGTTGACGATGATGTACTGCAGAATCTGACCGTTCATGTAGAGGAGCATACCGGGCAGAACCGTGATGCCCATGCCGGTGCCCGCCAAGCCCATAAAGCTCGAGATCGCACCGCCGACCGCGCCGCCGCAGCAGCCGAATACGAACGGTTTCATAAAGCGAAGATTGATACCGAAAATGGCAGGCTCGGTGATGCCCAGGAACGCAGGAATCGCCGACGAAACATACAGAGCGCGTTTCTTGGGATCGGCAGTTTTGAACGCAACCGCCATTGCCGCGCCGCCCTGTGCAATCGTCGCGCAGGTGATGATTGCGTTGAAGGGATCGGCGCCGGTGGTCGACAAGAGGTAAATCTCGAGCGCGCTGAACACGTGGTGCACACCGAAGATAACGATGACCTGTTGCAGACCGCCGATGACCAGACCGCCGATGAATTGGATGCCGAGGAATGTTTGAACCGCGCCGAAGACCACTTGCTCAAGACCGTGCATAATCGGACCGACAACGAGGAAACCGAGCGCCATCGAGATCGTCAGCGTCAAGAACGGCGTGACGATCAGGTCGATCATATCGGGAATGAATGTTTTGAGCCAATGTTGAAGTTTAGCGGCGAATATACCGAGAACGAGTGCAGGTAAAACCGAACCTTGATAACCGACGAGCGGGATCGTTACGAAGCCGAGGTCGAGAGGAATAGGAACCTTGCCGGCGTATTCGGGGATCGCCGCTGCCTCTTGCCACGTCATACCCATATCCTTGAGATCGTTGGCGAATCCGCCGACGACGTACGCGTTCGGCAGACCGGGGAAGACGAGCATCAAACCGAGAACAATGCCGATAACCGCCGTGCCGCCGAATTTATTCATCGTCGACCAGCAGACCAGCGCCGGCAAAAATGCAAATGCCGTATCAGTCAAGACTTGCGTCATTAGCAGGAAGTTGGGATCCCAGTTGCTGCCGAGCGAGAGCATTGCGCCGCGCAAGCCCATAAAAAGACCTGTTGCGACCAGGACGGGGATGATCGGGACGAACACGTCGCCGAGCGTGCGGCTGATCTTTTGCACGAGGCTCATCTGCTCGTAAGCCGCTTCCTTACCGCCGCCGCCCGCGAGCGAGGGTTTCAGTTTGATGAACTCTTCCGTGACCTTGTCGACGAAGCCCGTGCCGCAGATGATCTGATACTGTTGAGCCGCGAAGAATTGTCCTTTGACGCCCTCGATGTTCTCAACTTTCTTCTCTTGGATTTTGGACTTGTCGTTGACGATCAAGCGCAAACGAGTTGCGCAATGCTCCGCCGTGCGAACGTTGTCGGGACCGCCGACATATTTCATGATGAGTTTTGCGACGCGCTCTTCGTCCGGCAAACCATCATACTGAGAATCGTCGGCGTCCTTTGCGACCGGACCGGCGTTTGCCTCCGCCGCGGGCGCCTTCGCGACGACTTTTTTGCTGCCAAGCTCGAAAGTGATGTCGCCGAACTCCGCGTGGTTGGTGACGACGACCGGCGTGGTTGTCTCATAGCCCGCTTTGACGATGCCGGCGGGATCAAACTCGAGCAGCAACTCGCCGCGCTTGATCTTATCGCCAGCCTCTTTTTTGGGGGTGAAACACTGACCGTTGAGCTTGACGGTATCCATTCCGACGTGAATCAAAAGTTCGATGCCGTCGGTGGACTTGAGACCGATCGCGTGACCGGTCGGGAAGAAAACGGTGATCTCACCGTCAAATGGCGCGAAGACTTTACCCTTCGGGTTTTTGACTGCCGCGCCGCGCCCCATCGCGCCGCCCGCAAATACAGGGTCGTTGACTTCGTTTAACGGAATCAACTCGCCTTCAAGCGGACTGCTGATCTTGATGTCCTTCATGAAAACTCTCCTCCTTTGCATTTGGTATCGGACATCTCCAATGCTGATCGCAATCAACATTAAGTTATATGATATTGAAAAACACCGCCGTTGTCAATTGAATTGTTGCGACGCGGCTCGAAAATTAGAGGCGCATTAAAAAATTTTTTAACGGCGGCTTAAGTTTTTTTCGACAAATGACGATAAGGTTTTTGATACAGGCAGACGGCTGTTGAGAAAAAAACGGTCGGCGCGCCTGGAGCCGGAGGATCGATGGCTGTGGATCGGGCTCCGGCGGAGCATAGGGTAATGAGCAGGGTATGACTGCACCGATCGCTATGACGTCGGCGGTGCGGATGTGCGTTGGCGACGGTCGACGCATGCAGTTTTGCCTTTGCTTGTTATAGAAGGGCGGTACGGATGCTGCCCGATAAAGGATCAAGTTTAATGGATTTAAAACCAAGGAGGAAATTACCATGGCAATGGTCGTAAAGAACAACATGAGCGCGATTCGCACTCTCAGCACGCTGAACGCCAACAGCACCGCTCTCCAGAAGAGCCTCGCGAAAGTCTCCACCGGCATGAAAATCAACGGCGCACAAGATGACGCGGCAGGTTACGCCATCTCCGAGCGCATGAGAGTCCAGATTCGTGGTCTCGATCAGGCTAACCAGAACACCCAGAACGACTCCAGCATGATGAAGACGGCTGAAGGCGCTGTCTCCAGCACCGTCGAAATCCTCAAAGCGCTCAAAGAAAAAGCCATCAGCGCAGCCAACGATTCCAACACCGACGACGACCGCCGCATCATCCAGAAAGAGATGGATCAGTTCATCGACCAGATCGATGACAATGCGCTCGTCACCTTCAACGGCAAGTACCTCGTCGACGGCTCCAAGAACTATCGCAGCGAGTACGGCACGGTCTCCGCATTCACCAACCAGTCCCTTGCAACCGATACGCTCGGTGGCACCGCTTTGACGGCTCTCATGAATCGTAACCGTGAAAGTCTCGAGATTCAGTCGACCGACCGCGTTACCGCGTCCTTCGTCAAAGACGGCAGAACCTATACCACCACGTTCCAAGTCGGTACTAACGACGTCAATGCGATCTTCGATAATATGGCTAAGGAATATCTCTTCAAGACTGTTTCCGATAACGCTACTTTGCTCAACTCCTCTTCGATCGATCCTGCTGATGCAAGAGTCTTCTCTAAGGCAGGAGAGTGGGGTGACACCGCAACCAATCCGGGTATTGCTTTCGACAGCACTACTCATAACTACGAGGAAACGATGGCAGCGAGTAGCGAAGATGCTCACATTGCAGCCGGTGCGACTGCGAACCAGTACGTTTATGCCGGTATCATGATTGGCGTTGACGCGGCAAATGATGCGGTCAAGACCGCCGATAAGACGTGGGGGTTGACGGTGCGTTCCGGTGTCGTCGGCTATGGAACCGCCGACACAGATACTGCCAACTCATCGAAGCAGATCGCCGGCTTCACGATCGGCATCACCGACTCGCAGGGCAACGTCAAGAAGGCGGCAAATGCAGCTGTCAATGCTTGGAGCGAGACCATTCACGCTACCAACAAGAATAACGTCGATAACTCCCTCAACTTCCACACCGGCGCCAACTCCAACGAGGCGATCAAGGTCGGTCTGCGCGACATGCGCTCCGAGGCGCTCGGCTTGAAAGGCTCCGACGGCACCAAGTTGAGCATCGCATCGAAGGATCTCGCCAACGCGGCTATCTCCGCAATCGACAACGCACTGCAGAAAGCACTCGATCAGCAGACCACGATCGGCGCGGTCGAGGCACGTCTCGAGTACACCGCTTCCAACCTGACGACCTCCAGCGAGAACGTCCAGGCGGCGGAGTCCACCATAAGGGATGCCGATATGGCCAAGGAGATGACGAACTACACCAAGAACAACGTCTTGCTCCAGGCGGCGCAGTCGATGTTGGCGCAGGCGAACCAGAACAGTTCGTCCGTCCTGAGCCTGCTGCAGTAATCGGCGTTTGGTCCGAACGATTGACGGCGGCTTAACGCCCGATATCAACCGGCACAATCAATAAGTAAGCAATCCATGGATATAAATTTTCATCGTGAGAGTTTGCGCTCGCGTCATTAACATTAAGCACCATTGACATAATAAATTCCGCTTCGGCGGATTTTTTTATTGCCTCGTTTCGCTTGTGGCGGGTGACGAGAAAAATTTTATCCATATATTTTTCAATCACAGCTTGCATGTCAACCAATATGAATATATAATGAAACTAAAATTTGTAAGACAATGGAGTGAACGGAGTGACCAGAATGCAAATCATAAAAGCAGAGATCATGAAGAAGGCGAAAGCGGCGAAGGCAGCAGCGTTGACGCTCGCAAGCCTGCCGACGGAAGTAAAAAATCGAGCACTGATGAAAATGGCGGAGGCACTCGAGGCGCGCGCCGATGAAATTCTCGCCGCGAACGCGCTCGATGTCGACGCCGCTAAGGAACGCGGGACGCGATCCTCTTATATCGATCGACTCACGCTCGATCGAAAGCGGATCGCCGATATGGCGGAGGGTCTCCGTCAAACCGTCGCGCTGCCCGATCCCGTCGGTACCGTCGACTTCAAAACCACACGCCCCAACGGGCTCAACATCAAACGAGTGCGCGTGCCGTTCGGCGTGATCGGTATCATCTACGAGGCGCGCCCCAATGTCACGGTCGATGCCGCGGCGCTCTGCCTTAAATCCGGTAACGCTTGCCTGTTGCGCGGCGGCTCCGAGGCAATTCGATCCAACGTCAAGATCGTCGAGGTGCTGCAGGCGGCGGCGATCGAAGCGGGCTTGCCCGAACACTCGATCGAGTTCGTTGATATCATCGATCGCGACTCTGTCGTCGTGATGTGCAAAATGCGCGGGCTCATCGACGTCATCATTCCGCGCGGAGGGATGGGGCTCATCAGGCGCGTGGTCGAGAATGCCTCCGTGCCCGTCATCGAGACCGGCACCGGCGTCTGCCACATTTTCGTCGACAAGACTGCCGACTTCGATATGGCGGTCAAGATCGCCGTCAACGCAAAGACTTCGCGCCCCTCCGTCTGCAACGCTATGGAGACGCTGTTGATTCATGCGGATATCGCCAAGGAATTTCTCCCGATCGTCGGCAAGGCGCTCGAGAATAAAGGCGTCGAACTTCGCGGTTGCGAACGCTGTCGGGAAATTTGCCCGTCAATGAAGACAGCGACCGAGGAGGATTGGTCGACGGAGTATAACGATCTGATCCTGTCGGTCAAGATAGTCGACGACGTGGACGCCGCAATCGAGCACATCAATCGCTACAATACAAAACACTCCGATTCGATCATCACGCGGGATCGCGACAACGCGCGCAAGTTTCAACAGATGGTCGATGCGGCGGCGGTCTTTATCAACGCCTCGACACGCTTCACCGACGGATTCAAGTTCGGCTTCGGAGCGGAGATCGGCATCTCGACGCAAAAACTTCACGCGCGCGGACCGATGGGGCTCGAGGCGCTGACGACCATGAAGTATTTGATCGAAGGCAACGGGCAAATTCGATGATCGATGTCGGCGGCTGCATTCGAACGCTGAAAAATTATTTGAGCACGCCGAAGGGACGGCACGATGCGATCGATTACGCGCGGGCAATCGTAATAATTTTGCTGACGGCGGCGGCGATCGCGTTCATTGCAAAGGAGGTCACGGACTGATGAAAGTCGGGATAATGGGCGGCACTTTCGACCCCATTCACAACGGACATCTGGCGACCGCCGAGGCCGTCAACGATGCGCTCGCGCTCGATCAAGTTCTGTTCATTCCCGCCGCCGTTCCTCCGCACAAGCGCGGTCGACACATCGCCGACTCCTTTCACCGCCTCGCCATGACAATTCTCGCCACGTGCTCACATCCGAATTTCCACGTCTCAACCGTCGAGCTCGACCGCGAAGGTCCCTCTTACGCCGTTGATACCGTCGACGCGCTCAAAAATATTTTCCCGAGCGATACAAATTTTTATTTCATCCTCGGCGCCGACGCCGCCCTCGAGCTGCACACTTGGCATAACGCCTTTGAGCTCGTTTCGAAATGCTTCTTCGTCGCCGCCACCAGGCAGGGCACCGACTTCGACCTCGCTGACGTCCACAAAAATTTCCCCGTCGAGCTCCAACATCACATCATTCACGTCGAAACGCCCGCTCTCGAAATTTCCTCGACCGATATTCGCGATAAAATTCTTCGTCATCAATCGATTAAATATCTCGTGCCCGAGCCGGTCGAGCAGTACCTCAGAAAGGAGGGTCTTTACTGTGACTGTTGATGAGATGCGCCGCACTCTGATGTCGCGGCTCAATAAAAATCGCTTCGCGCACTCGATTGGCGTCGCCAATACCGCCGTCGAGCTTGCAAAACGCTTCAGCGTCGATGTCGATAAAACTTACATCGCCGGGCTCCTGCACGATTGCGCACGCCAATTCGAGAATGAGCAATTGCCCGTCGAGGCCGCCAAGCGCGCTGTCCCGATTACCGACATCGAATACGCCGCCCCCATCCTGCTGCACGCTCCGATCGGTGCCGTGATGGTCAAAGAGGATTACGGCGTCGACGATCCCGAAATCATTCGCGCCATCGCCCGTCATACCGTCGGCGATCAAAATATGTCGCCGCTCGACATCATCATCTGGTTCGCCGATATGATCGAGCCGCATCGGAATTATCCCGGCGTCGAGGAGCTCCGTCGGCTGGCGAAGGAGGCGTCGCTCGAGCAGATGTTTCTCGAGGGGCTCAATCAGACGATCGCGTTCGTGGTGAGCAAGGGCTCGCTCGTCCATCCCAAGACCATCGACGCCCGCAATTACATCCTGTTGCATCAACATTGAAGAAGTGAGTGCCATGGCTGACAATCAGACAAAAAACGCTATCGATCAAAAGCGCGAAAAACAACGCCGCCGCCGCCGGATCAGATTTCTCCGCGCCGCGTTCCAATTCATATTGCTGGGTCTGATCGGGTCGGTCGCAATCCTCCTCGGACTCGGCGCCTACAATGTCGGCTCTTCGCTGATCGGCGATTTCAGTTCGATGTACGACAATTACAGCGAACGGCGCTTGACGCGGCAGGGCTCGCCCAATCCGCGCTTCGACGGCTATACCAATATTTTGATCCTCGGCATCGACGAAGGGGCGGGCGATATCGAGGGCGAAGGGCAATCGGCCGATACGATTTTCATGCTGAGCTTTTCGAACGACACGGGTCGCTCGCGGCTGATCTCGATCCCGCGCGACACTTGGATTGACATGAGGAGCTCGGGGGCGGGGCGCATCGGCAATATGTATCAAATCGGCGGCGCGTCGATGATGGTGCGGCAGGTCTCGACGCTGCTCAACGTGCCGATTCATCAGTACATCATCATCGACATGGGCACGTTTGCGGATTTGATCAACGTGCTGGGCGGCATCGACGTCTACGTCGAGGAGGATATGGATTATGATGACGAGGCGTCGGGGCTGTCGATTCATCTCAAGCAGGGCTATCAGCATCTCGACGGTGACGCGGCTCAAAAGTATTTGCGATTCAAAGGCGAAAAGCTCGGCGATGTCGGGCGCGTGCAAAGGCAGCAGCGGTTTATCAAGGCGCTCTACGAAAAAGTTTTGCAGTTCGAGACGATCCCGAAGTTGCCGGCGATCGCAGACATCTTCCGCAATCGATTGACGACGAGCGCGGAGATTTTCGACTCGGCGCATTTGGCGAATGTGCTGCGGCATATGAGCAGTGAGACTCCGACGACAACGATGTTGCCGGGCACGGCGACGGCCGACGGGGTGTGGATGCCGGATATGAATGCGATCGACATAAAAATCGCGGAGATGTTCCCCAACATCGACCCGACGCTGCAGATAGTGGGGGCGGGCGAAGAAGGCGATTGACTTTAGCGCGCGGATGAACGATAATATTAAAATGAGGTGACAGATTTGGATACGAATGAACTGCTCGAAAGGATATGCAAGGCGGCCGACGACAAGAAGGCGCGCGACATTGTGACGATGAACATGCAGGGCGTGATGGCGTCGACGGATTACTTTGTGATATGCTCGGCGCAGACGGCGACGCAGGTTCGGGCGATTGCCGACTCGATCGAGGACGAGTTGCACGAGGCGGGCGTCGACTTCACGCACAAGGAAGGCTATAACGAGGGCGAATGGGTTTTGCTCGATTACGGCGACGTGGTAGCGCATGTATTTCGACAGGCGAATCGGGAGTATTACGCGCTCGAGGAGCTTTGGAGCGCGGCGGCGTTGACGCATTTCGACGGGCGCCCAGCATGATCGCCTGGCTCGGAGGCAAGGTAAAATATATTTTGAGCGACGGATGCGTGCTCGAAGTCAACGGCGTGGGCTATAAGGTTGTGCTCGACGGACGGCTCCGCGCGGAGCTGAGGATCGATCAGCCGCTCGAGCTGTTGATCCACACGGCGGTCGGCAACGACGCGATCACGCTCTACGGATTCAAGCGGCAGGCGGATTATGAGCTGTTCGGTCGACTGATCACGGTAAGCGGGATCGGCGCGAAAACGGCGCTGGGGATGTTATCGCGAATGACGGCGGAGGAGATCACGTCGGCGATCGCGCAAAAAAATACGGCGCTACTGACGAAGCTGCCGGGGCTGGGGAAAAAATCGGTCGAGCGGTTGATTCTCGAGTTGCACGACAAGTTAGAGGCGACGGCGGTCGAGCCGACGGTCGACCAACAATCGATGAGGGACGCGATCGACGCGCTCGAGGCGCTGGGCTATTCGCAGGCGGAGATATCCTCGGTGCTGAGCCGAATCGACGAGCCGCTCTCGACGGAGGAATTGATCAAACTCGCATTAAGGGAGTTGCATTGATCGATGGATGTCACATCAAAACTCGACGCGGCGCTGTCGTCGATGATCGGCGACGGAGGCTCGAATGTGCTCGGGCTGGGCGCGATTGTTTTCAAGGAGGGCGAAGAGATCTACGGCGGTTTTTTCGGACGGCGGCATATCGCTCCCGACAAGCCTGTCGAGCGCAACACTCGATTTCGGATCGCGTCGGTGTCGAAAATTTTTACGATGATCGGCGTGATGCAAGCGGTCGAGCGCGGGCTGATCGATCTCGACGTCGATGTGAGCAGATATCTCGGCTTTCGACTGCGCAATCCGCATTTCCCTGATGAGCCGATCACGGCACGAATGTTGGCAAGTCACACCTCGACGTTGCGCGACGGCGACCGTTACAGTCTTCCGCCCGATTGCAGTCTCGAGGAATTTTTTTTGCCCGAGGGCGCTCACTTTGCGACGGTCGACAAGAATTATTTCGAGTACTGCAATTTGAATTACGGTGTGCTGGGGACGATGCTCGAGCGCGTGAGCGGTGAGCGTTTCGACCGATATATGAAGGCGAATGTGCTTGAGCCGTTGGAGCTCCGCGCGGATTATGTGGTCGGCAATCTCGACGGGAAGTCTTATGAGGCGCTGGGCGCGCTGTATCGAAAGAACGGGGCGGCTTGGACGGCACAGGTTGACGATTACGAGGCTCAACCGGCGCCCGAAACGATTTCGATTGACGGTCGGTGTTATAATTTAAAGGATTATCGGGTCGGCTCGAATGCGACGATCTTTTCGCCGGCGGGCGGGCTGAGGATTTCGTTCGAGGAGCTGTCGCATTTTCTGAGGATGATCCTTAACGGCGGCGTGTACAAAAAACGTCGGTTGCTCCGCGCGGAGTCGCTCGAAAAAATGATGATGCCGCAATGGATTTACGACGGCGCCAACGGCGATCCTTATGATGTGATGTTCAATTACGGGCTGGGCGTGTACGGGATCGAAGGCGACGGTCGGGCGCGGCTTTGTCGGACGCGGGCGGTCGATCTGATAGGTCACGGCGGCGAGGCGTACGGGCTGATCTCGGGCTTGTATTTCGAGCGCGGGACTCGTAACGGGGCGGCGTTTATGATCAACGGGACGGCGCTGCCGCTCGAGAAGGCGACGGGCGCGATCGGGAGCCATTACATCTGGGAGGAGCGTGTGATGGAGCCGGTACTTGACGGAGGAGGTAACGATTGGACAGATTGATATCAACGTCGGAGCAGGGCGCGGATCAATGGCAGTACAGTCTGCGTCCGCGGCGGCTGGTCGAATACATCGGTCAGGACAAGGTCAAAAAAAATTTATCCGTGTTCGTGCAGGCAGCGCGGCTCCGCGCGGAGGCGCTCGATCACGTGCTGCTCTACGGACCGCCGGGGCTGGGCAAGACGACCTTGGCGGCGATCATCGCCAACGAACTGGGCGTGAATTTCAAACAGACCTCGGGACCGGCAATCGACAAGCCCGGCGATTTGGCGGCGCTGCTGACGAACTTACAGCCGCGCGACGTGCTTTTCATCGACGAAATTCATCGACTGCCGCGCATCGTCGAGGAGATTTTGTACTCGGCAATGGAAGATTTTGCGCTCGATATAATCATCGGACGCGGGAGCGGCGCCCGCTCGATTCGATTGGATTTGTCGCCGTTCACATTGATCGGAGCGACCACGAAGGCGGGAGCGCTGTCGCCGCCGTTGCGCGATCGGTTCGGCGTGATCTCGCGGCTGGAATATTACTCGACGGAGTCATTGATAGAGATCATCGTGCGTGCGGCGGAGATATTGAACGTGGCGATCGAGGACGGCGGCGCGCTTGAGATCGCCCGACGTTCGAGAGGGACGCCGCGCATTGCCAACCGACTGTTGAAACGAGTACGGGATTTTGCGGCGGTCGAGGGCAGCGATCTGATCACCGATCGGTTGGCGGATCAAGCACTGCAGGAATTAGAGGTCGACAGCGCGGGCTTGGATCACACCGATCGGCGAATGTTGGAGGCGATGATCAACAAATTCGGCGGGCGCCCCGTCGGGATTGAGACGATCGCGGCGGCAATCAGCGAGACGCGCGAGACGATCGAGGACATTTACGAGCCGTATCTGTTGCAGCTGGGCTTCATAATGCGGACGCCGCGCGGACGGGTTGTGACGAAGGCGGGCTACGCTCACATGGGCGCGGCTTATCCCGAGGACAATAATATTTTTTCGACGACGGAATAAAAAAAGGGGCGAGAGCCCCAAAAACTTTTTTTATACCTTGCGAGCGACGACTGCCTTCGCTTTCTCGACGATCGCCGCCGCGTTCAATCCGTATGCATCCATCAGCTCTTGAGGTTGTCCCGATTCGCCGAAGGTGTCCTTGACGCCGACGAACTCGATCGGCACCGGCTGATTGAGCGCCAGGCACTCCGCCACCGCGCTGCCCATGCCGCCCGCGATCTGATGTTCCTCCGCCGTCACAACACAGCCCGTTCTCCGCGCGGAGCCGACGATCGCTTCGACGTCAAGCGGCTTGACGGTGTGAAGGTTGAGCACCGTCGCGCCGAGCCCGTCCGCCTCGAGCACTTTCGCCGCCTCGAGCGCCTCGTATAACATCGCGCCGTTGGCAATGATCGTCACGTCATCGCCCTCGCGACACAGCCGCGCCTTGCCGAGTTCGAACGGCGTGCTCTCATCGGTCACAACCGGCACCGCCTCCCGTCCGAAGCGAATGTAGCACGGTCCGTCGAGCGCCGCGATCGCCAACGTCGCTTTGCGCGTCTCTTCGGCGTCGCAGGGCACCACCACCGTCATATTCGGCAGCACGCGCATTATCGCCACATCCTCGAGCGCCTGATGCGTCGCGCCGTCCGGTCCGACCGAGATGCCCGCGTGCGCGCCCGCAATCTTGACATTTAATCGGTTGTAACAGACCGTCGTGCGGATTTGATCCCACGCGCGCCCCGCCATGAACACTCCGTACGTCGAGGTGAACGGCAGCATCCCGCCGAGCGCCAGCCCCGCCGCCGTCCCGACCAAATCCTGTTCGGCGATGCCCACGTCGATGAAGTTCGACGGGAATTTGTCGCGCACCCACACCGTCCGCGTCGATTTCGCCACGTCCGCGTCCAACGCGATCACCTTCGGATTGCGCTCGATCAGCTCGAGCAGCGCCTTGCCGTAGCCGTCCCGCATTGGAATTTTTTTAGTCATCGCTGCCGCCTCCAATCTCCGCGAGTGCCGCTGCACACTGCTCATCATTGGGCGCGTTGCCGTGCCAATCGCTTTGATTCTCCATAAACGAGACGCCCTTGCCCTTGACGGTGTGCGCGATCAGAACCGTCGGGCGCCCCTTGACCGTCGCCGCCAACCGATACGCCTCGACCACCGCTTCAACGTTATGCCCGTCGAGCTCGATCACATTCCAACCGAAGTCGAGCCAACGCGCAGGGAGATTATCGAGATTCTTAATCTCCTCGATGGTGCCGTCGAGCTGGACGTGATTGAAGTCGACGATCGCGCAAACGTTGTCGAGCTTGTTTTGAGCGGCGAACATCACCGCCTCCCAAATTTGCCCTTCCTGCAATTCGCCGTCGCCGAGCAGGCAGTAGACGCGTTGGGCGGTGCCGAGCTTTTTGAAGGCAAGCCCGAGCCCGTTGGAGATCGACAGCCCTTGACCGAGGGAGCTGGCGGAGCAATCGAGCCCGGGCGTGTGATCCTTATGAGGATGCCCTTGGAGTATGCTGCCGAATCGACGGAGGGTCGAGAGCGTCTCGACGGGGAAAAAGCCCTTGCGCGCGAGCACGCTGTAGAGGACGGGCGCGACGTGCCCTTTTGAGAGAATGAAGCGGTCGCGCTCCGCCCACTCGGGATTTTTGGGATCGACGTTGATGATGTCGCCGAAGTAGAGCCCGACCACCAGCTCCGTCGCCGACAGGGAGCCGCCGGGATGACCGGACTTTGCGGTGTGAATCATGGTGATGATGTCTCTGCGGACGGTGCGACACATCGCCCGCAATTCTTTTGAATCCATGGAAACCCTCCTCTCGAATGAAGCAATCGTTTTTGAAATAATTTCGGCGCGATCGAAAAAAATCCTGCCGAAGAAAGGAGCTTGCAATGAGATTACTTATGCACATGTGTTGCGGACCGTGCGCGTGTTATCCGACGGAAAAATTAAAAGCCGAGGGCGTTGAGCCGATCGGCTTTTTCTTCAATCCGAACATTCACCCGTACGAGGAGTGGCGACGACGGTTGAGCTCCGCGCGGAGCCTTGCGACGACGGTCGGGATCGAGCTGATCGTCGACAATCACTACGGGATGAGGGAATTTCTGTCGAGAACGCTGCCGCTGATCGACGACGACGACACGATACAAAATCCCGACGGGCATCACGCGCGTTGTCGAGTGTGCTATGCGTGGCGGCTGGGTCGGACGGCGGAGTATGCGGCGGAAAATAATTTCGACGCCTTCACCTCGACGCTGTTCTACAGTCGCTATCAAAATCATGAGCTGATGCGGTCGATGGCGGAGGCGTTCGCTCGACAATACGGCGTGGAATTTTATTATGAGGATTGGCGTGTCGGCTGGGAGCGCGGGCGAGAGTTGAGCATCGAGCGCGGGCTGTACCAACAAAATTATTGCGGCTGCGTGTTCAGCGAGGAAGAACGATTCAGCGCCGAGTGGAGGAAGCGACGCAAAAAATTTTTCAGCGGGCTCCGAGCTCAACGCGAAGAGCCTTGTATTCGTCGATGAGCGCGCGAAGTTGCGCAACATCATCGCTCAGCCGCTCATTATCGTTTCGCCGCTCGGCAATGACTGCTTTGTACGGCGCCTCGTACATACCGATCGCCTCGTCGATGCTGTCTTTGAGCGAATCCTTGAGTTTATCGGCAAGATCACCCGCCATATAATAGCAACGCTGCTCGATCTCCTGCCGCGCCTGCATTTCCGCTTTCATCTGTGCATCGGCTTGCTGTCGAGCTTGTGCATTCTGTTGAGCGATTTGTGCATCGAGCTGCTTGCCGTTGTCGCCGCCCCCAAACATTTTCAACAGACTGATTGCCGTCATCACCGGACCGACAATCGGAATCACCGAGCCGACGACCTTGCCGATCGCCGACTTTGCAATCGTCTTGCCGATCTCCGTCTTGACGAAACTCTTGGCAAGTTCCTTCGTGCCCTCGGTGACCAGCCCCGCCGTCAATCCGACCGTACCGACATTCGCTACGTTGTCGATAT
This sequence comes from uncultured Selenomonadales bacterium, assembly GCA_946411735.1. Classification (GTDB taxonomy): domain Bacteria; phylum Bacillota; class Negativicutes; order Selenomonadales; family Selenomonadaceae; genus Quinella. The sequence continues at coordinate 28,414 of CAMKFB010000010.1, read as the reverse complement.
TTTTCATCGCTCCGCCGTCGAGCATATTCTGCATGACAAGCGGAATCATATCCGTCGAAGTGCTTCCGCTCCGCGTTGGAGCCGTCCCGCCATCGAGTCGCGCCAAAATGTTTTTAAACTCGCCCGCGTCGACGGCGTTGAGCGTTGCCTTCTCCGCCGCAAAATTTTTTATCTCCTGCTCCACGTCGGTGTTGAGCTCACGCAGATCCTCACACTGACTTTGAAACTCGTCATAAACGCGCCGCGTGATCCGATTGATCTCGCGCGAAACAATCCCGTCAATCTGATCGGTTTTCGTCCGATTCGTCCAGATCAACTTCGGCAGCGTCTGACTCAAATTCTGCGTTTGCGAGTCTATCAGAGTGTTGATATCGCGCCGCATTAAATTTTTTTGCCGATTGAGCGCCCGCAATGCCCGATTGATTTTATCCGCCGACTCCGAATCGTTCTGCCGCTCAATCACGTCCGCAAATTGCTCCAATTCTTCTTCCAACAGCCGAATACCGTTGCAAAGAAGATAAAACGTCTTCGTATTTTTGAGCTCGTTGCGAATGACCGTCGACAGCTCCGGCATGCCGCTTTTTTGAATGAGCCCCGGCTTATTCTTGAGCCGCCCCCTGCGCGCCCGCGCCGCGTTGACCGTGATGATGCAATACTTTTCATCGACATTGTCAATGTGCAACTTCGTCATGTTCTCGCCGACCTTGCGCCTGATCTCTTCGATCGCCGCGTCGTTGACGCCCAAATCGCCGTTCTTATCGTTGAGAATGATGATGATTTTCTTTCCGGAGTCGGCAATCGTTTTCATGCGCGCGTAATTCTCGAGCTTCTCACTCGAGCCCGTCGTGCTCATCACGAAAAGGACTATATCCGCCTTCTTGATATGCTCCTCCGTCACGTTTTCGTGCTCGATCGGCGCCAGAATCCCCGGCGTGTCGAAGAGGACATATCCGCGCCAAGGATACCGGTCGATTTTGGAAGTCTTGGGAATGTCCTCGACCGGCGCGCTGTCTTCGCCGATTAACTCGTTGATGATGCTGCTCTTGCCCGCATTGTAGATGCCGTACACCATTATCGTCGGCTCGACCTTGCGGATTTTTTCGTTCGTGATCTCGTCGAAATGCCGCTTAAAATCCTTCGACGCCTCGGGATGCCTCTCAAAAATTTTTTCCGCTCGAGCACCGTGCTCGCTCAAGATGCTCTGATAATCCTTCAGTTCGTTCATGTCGATCTCCTTTCAATGCAATTCAAATACAATAAAATGCCGACGTTCGAGGCGGAGCAACACCTCGACCACGCGCTCAATCGACAAGTGCAATCGAACGGCGATCCCGGCGACGCTCAATTTCCCCGTCGTCAGCAGTAATACATCGATTTCCTCACCGATGAGCCGCTCGCCGCCGACTTCGATAACTTTTTCGTCGATCGAGCGGATATGTCTGTACAGCGGCACGACTCGCAACGGATGCGCCGTCGACAGATCATCGATCTCCGACGAATGCCGTCCCTCGTCGTTCGCGATCAAGCCGTAGTACGCGCTCAAAATCGGCAGCCGACTCAATTTCCTGCTCCACGCGCCTTGCAAATAAAATCCGCGCGAATGTCGCAGCCAACCGATTATTCGCTCCGTCGGAATCCGTCGGTTCTCGAGCAGCTCTGTCATTTTGTCGTCGAGCGCTCGCTCAAATTCATTATGCATCCCGACGATCGTCAAGCGATCCAGCTCGTCCGTTTCAACTTGCGGAAAATCTCCCGCAGAAGTGAGAAATTCTTCGTCGATGATTTTCAAGCCGAATTCCGTCGGGCGACGCGTCATCGGAGTCTCGGCGATCGGCCAATACGTCACGGCTCCGATCTCGACGACGCCTTCTCCCTCTTCGATAAGTCGCAAGGCGAATTGTTTTTCCGCTTCAAAGATCGCCCGATCGAAATGCGCGCCGCATAAAATGATGTTGCCGTAAACCTGTTTGATGCCCGCGTCTCGACAGCGGCGGGCAACCGCCAAAATTTCTTCGGGCGTCGAATGCTTTCCATACGCTCGGAGGACTTTGTCCGTGCCGGATTCGATCCCCAATTGAATACGATAGCAACCGCCGGCGGCAAGGGCTTCGATCATCTCGGGATTTTGATACAGCGTGTGAACGTGCCCTTCGCAAAACCAATTGAACTCGAAATTTTTTCGGCGCACGGCAAGCCCTTCGCACAACCGTCGCAAACGATTCGGCTCGAGCGTCAGAGTGTCATCGGTAAAAAAAATGTACAGCGGCTCATCATCTTTTTGCGCCCGCCAACGTTCGAGATAAGCATCGATCTCAGCGAAGATGTTTTCAATCGATCGGAAGCGGACGGCGCGAGTATGCGTCCCCTCGTGGCAAAACGCGCAACGAAACGGACAGCCCCGCCCCGTCATCAAACTCAAGCCGCGATAAAAATGCTCCGGCTCGAGATAACAGTCCTCGTCGATGAAAGGGAGCGCGTCGAGATTTTTTATGAGCGGGCGCTCGGGATTGATCTTGATCTCGTCGACCGTCGAATAAGCAATGCCGCGAATGTTTTCGAGCGCGCCGACCTCGTCGAGGAAGTAATCCATCAGCTCGAGCACGGTCAATTCTCCCTCGTATCGAACGACCGCGTCGCATTTCGATTGCGTAAAAAATTTTTGATCGAGCGCCGTCGCCTGAGGACCGCCGACGATCACCGGCAGCCCGTATTTCTCTTTGATGTGACGGCTTAAAAAAATATTTTCCGTGACATTCTCGAAATCGCAATACAATCCGACCATCGCGACGCTCCGCGCGGAGCAAAGTTCGTCGATAATCGTCAGCCCGCGTTCGAGAGTGCCGGAAAAACTTTTCGCGTCGAATCCTTGACGACGAACGAAGGCGGCGAGCAAATATATCCCGAGAAAACCGCCGTAGGTCGGCTCAAAATTAAAGTACCGTCGATGCAAATTCAAAAACACTATGTCTGTCATAAATCTTTTAACTCCGCGCGCAGCTGTTTTTGGAGCGCGATTGATTGTCGAAGTCTGATTTTGTCGCGCACGAGCTTCGCCTTCAACATTCTCAAGCCGTCCGTTCGCAACCAACCTATGAAATTTTTCCGCGCGGCGCAATCGGGATACTTCGCCTCGAGCGTGCCGAAGGCGTTGACTGCCTCAAATGCACAGCCCCCATGACACAACTCCCAATCCGAACATCCCGCGCAATCGTTTCGACGAAGATGCTCCTGCCGCGCCCGAATTTTTTCGGCATTGGTCGAGCGATACAACTCCAAAATCGATTGCTCGCGAAGATTGCCGTACGTCAAGTGCCGCGTCGCATTGTCCCGCCCGCAAAATCCGACCTCCCCGTCGGGATAAATACAGACAAAATTTCGCCCGCAACTGCCGTTATACGAGCACTCCCGCATCGGCTCAAGCCCGAGGATCGCATTGAAAATTTCGTCGAGCGGCTGAATGATCCCGGGCTCTTCTTCGTCCAACGCCCGCGCCAGCAGCCGCTTCATCACTCCGACGTAAGCATCGCAGACATTCTCATGCCCGCGCGCGCGACCGCACGCAATCACCGGGTGTATTTTCGGCTGAAGGTTGTGCTCGCGAATGAAGTCATACAGCCGATCTGCATTGACCGCAGAGTTGAGCACCATCAGCGTCCCGACATTCAGCCCTTCCGCGCGGAGCCGATCGATATTTTTTATGATGAGCTCCGCCGTTGGTCGATCGTCCTTCGTTCGACGGCATTGATCATGAATTTCGGGATAACCATCAAGCGAAATGCCCGCGCCGATCTCCTCCGCCCTGAAAAATTTTATCCAGTCGTCGTCGATCAGCGTACCGTTGGTCTGCATCAGAAACTTTACATCGTAATCCGTCAATCCGGCGCGCGCGTAATCGATCAGCCGTTTCAATGCCTCTCGACCGTAGAGCATCGGCTCGCCGCCGTGAAACAAAAACTCCGCCGACTTCGCGCCGACGTGGTCGAGTAGCGCCGGCAGTTCGTCGACCGTCTTATAAAAAATTTCCTCCGGCATTCGCTCAAGCGCTTGATCGCCCTCACTGCAATACGAACACCTCAGATTGCACGCCGTCGTCAACTTCAATATAATCTGCATCGACGCGCCTCAATTCTTCAGCGCAAGCAATTCCCGACGGAGATTTGCAATCTCGACGCGCATCTTTTTCTCGAAAATCTCGCGCGCCGCAAAATACGTATCGCGCAACTTGATCAGACTCGCATTCGCCTGCTCCCGCGCATACGCCTCGACCTTCGGCATAAGACTGTCAATGAACTCCTCGCGATTCGTGCCGACGTCCATCGTTCGAGACTCCGTCCGCCGTCGCGTCTTAGTTTCGTAGTATGTGGCGCCCAAAAAGCTGTTGACATTCTCCCAAAAACCCTTCGGCGGACGCTCGACCTTGTATTGCTCGTCGTAGCTTCGCTCAATCGTAACCGTTTGTTTCGCCAGCGCCGTGACCGACAAATTTGCCCGCACCGTCGTCATTTCCTGCGCTTGGTAACCGTCGATCACGTTGCGCATCTGATTGTTGATCTCCTGATTCAGTTTCTGATGCAAAATGTTTTCGACGGCAGCGCTGATCTCCGAATTGCCGACGTTCGAGCCGCGATTGACTTGCGCTTCCCAATCGCTCACGCGATAGCCGACTTCGACGCGTACCTCACGCAAGACGTTCCTCACTATTCGCTCCGAAATGCGCCCCATCTCGGATTTATATTTTTCGATGGCGCGCGGAATCTCATCGAGATCGGGCTCAAATTTTTCAAGGCTCTTGATAACGTCGTCGATAAACTTATTAAAATGCTTGCGTTGAGCGTTCCGTTTGCGCTCGACCGCATTGTCGCCGCCGACTTCGTCGATATCGCCGATCTTTTCGACGAGCTTCTTCATGATCTTGTCGAGATTGCTCGCGCGGAATTTTTCTTCGTCGTTTTCTTTGATCGCCGCACCGGCAAGCGCCGTCGAGATGCTCATCGCTCGAAATTTCGTCGCGTCGATCTTCGGATATTCTTTCCGCAATCTCTCACAGGCGCTGTCCTCCTGCTTTTTACGCGTCTCCTCCGATTTCGGCACCAGCGTTTGAATCAGATTGCCGTCGTCATCCTCATCCTCATCCTGCTCGTCGGACTTAGTCACAACGATCAGCGACTCCTGCTCACTTTCGTTGAGCGACTGCATATACGCCATATCGTCTCGCAGGAGCGGCTCGGAGCTGTTCATCAAAAAAATGCACATATCCGCGTACGGAATGTACTTGTCGACGAGCTTGGCGACCTCGATGCCTTCCGTGTCGCCTTTGCGCTTGACCGCGCCGGTGCCGGGCGAATCAAACCAACGCAAGCCGCTCAGCGTAAAATATTGGATCGCGCCGGTCGTGTCCGTGACGTCTTCCTTAAACCATGAATACCCTCGCTCATCGCGATAGAGATTGCCTTCCGCGCGCCCTTCGTCGTTTTCGATCTCAAATGCCGGCGGAGCGATATGCTTATACGGATTGTCAAACGGCGCGTCGAGAAATTTTTGACCGGCGAAGAAATTTCCAAGAGTACTCTTGCCGACCTTGACCGCCCCGAAGATCAGCACGACCAAATACTGCTGATGCTTGCGCTGAAATTTTTCTGCCTCGCGCTCGATTTGAATTTGATTATCCCAGCCTTCGACGATCATTTTGAGATTTTCGAGCGACTTATTGATCGCCTGCGCGACCTCGTCATGCTCGTCGGCTTTTGCCGATCGCGCCGTCGGCTCCAACACCCGCCGCTTGAAATTATCGAGCAACGCCGGAATTTGATCGCTCCGTTGATCGATCTCTTGCGAAAACGGCGCCAGCTTCCCCTTCAACCTGTCGAGCTTCGACATAAATTCTTCGACCGTGCTGACGATGTAATTCATTTGTCGCTCACCTCTTCGCCTGCAATTCGATTTCGTTGATCCGCGCAATCATCCGATCGATGTCGGCGAGCTCCCGACGCTTCTGTGCAATGCTGTTTTCGAGCTCCTGCTCCATATTCGCCTTGACCGAGGAGACGACATTGTACATCGAAGCGCCCGAAAGCGCCGGATAATTTTTCTCCCGCTTGAGCTGATCGATCTGCTCGCGATAATTCATCTGCATCCAATTGCGCGTCCGATTGACTTCCGCCTCCTGACTGTTAACGCGCCGCTGCATGTCATTGATTCGATTGACGACCTCCGCGTCGCCGTACCGGCTGTGATTGGAATGATTCGAGTGTTTGCGATGATCGGAATAATCGTCATAGGCGACGACGATCCCGACGAGCGCCCCTGCCGCAATGAACATTTTTTTCGCCTCCCTAATCGTCGTAGCGCGCGCGATCCCGCTGATGGTTTTGACGGAGCGAAGACAGATCGTTTTTCAGCGAAGACAATCGATAGCGCATCGAATCAAGCTCCATATCGTTGGAGTTGTACTCGTCGACGACGGACTCCAGTCGATAGATAAAATCTTGCTGCTGTTTTTTGAGCCGCGCGACGGTCTGATCGATGGAGAACTGCACATTCTCCCGCTCCGAAAGCAACAACGCGCTGATCTTTTTCTTTTCCCGATCGATCCGTTGACCGCGGAAATAATTATTTTCGCTGCGCCACTTCGGAAGGCTGTGCTTGAGATAGTCTCGAAATTGAAGGATGCCGCTCTTGGCGATGAGCACCTTTTTATTTTCGGCGCTGCCCTTCTTATAGCGCGAATTCGACACGACAAAAGTCTTGAAGTTGTTCCCGCCGCAGTGTTTCTTGATGTCCTCGAGCGACTTGTTCAAGATGCTGTTGACATTGTCCTCGGAATCGGCGTCGAGAAAAGTCATCACCAGGCAGAAATGATCCCAAAAAAATTTTTTGTCCTCGAAAAAGGACTTGATGTTATTGATGGCATTGATCTCCGCCCGATGCAGCTCGCCGATCTTCGCGGTGTGCACGAAGACAATCAAATTGGCGCGCTGATAGGCGGCATAGGCCTCGCGATCGTCCTCTTCTTCGGCGTTGAGCCCGGGTGTATCGACCAGCCAGACATCACCGAACCAGTGTTCGGATTGCGAGATCACCGTCGTGCGAATGTCGTCGGCTTTGAAGGCGTCCTTATCGAGCAACGAATTGAACAGCGAGGTCTTTCCGTGATCCATCGAGCCGGCGTTGATGATGAGAATTTTTTTGGAGTCGTCGTTGATCTCATCAATCTTGCGCTGAAACTCTGCGGCGTAGTCTTTCAACGTTAATCACTCCTCTCCAGTTTTAAAATGGCAAGTCATTATAAAAAAAAAAAAACGGTTGTCAAGGGCTTTGTAAACAAAATTTTTCTCGACGCGCGGCTTGAAACTGATATAATCAGCGGCAAGAAATTTTTTAGTGAGGCGATGAGAATTGAGGGCAGCGTTTTTCGACTCGGGGATCGGAGGGTTGAGCGTGATGCATCGGGCGCTGAGCATGCTTCCGGCGGACGAGTTCATTTTTTTTGCCGACGAGGATCACGTGCCGTACGGAGTGCGGGCGCCTGACGAGGTCTTGCGCTTGGTCGACGAGGCATTTCGATTCCTAATGTCGCTCGACGTCAACGCGGTGGTGGTGGCGTGCAACACTGCGACCAGCGTCGCCGTTCGAGAGATGCGTCGGCGATATCCGATCCCAATCGTGGGGATGGAGCCGGCGGTAAAATTGGCGTTCGATCTCTACGGCTCGAAAAAAGTTCTGGTGACGGCGACTCCGATCACGATCAACGGCGACAAGATCAAGCGGCTGATCGCTCGGCTCGACCGCGCGGAGTATGTTGAGTTATTGGCGCTGCCTTCGCTGGTGGATTTTGCGGAGCGGCAGGAGTTTGATTCGCCCGCCGTCGAGGAGTATCTTCGTCGAGCGCTGGCGCCCTATGATTTCGAGCAGTTTTCGTCGATCGTGTTGGGCTGCACTCATTTCAATTACTTCAAAGACACGCTGCGAAAAATTTTGCCGTCCGACATAAAATTCGTCGACGGCAACGAGGGCACGCTGAAGGAATTGGCGCGGCGGATGAACATCACGCCGGCGGCTCCGCGCGGAGCGATCGACGTTCGATATTATTATTCGGGGCGATTGGTCGACGACGCGGCGGAGTTGGAGCGGATTGGAAAGTATTTGAGGCGGCTTGATCGCATGATTGATATCAACTGAGAGGATTTTTTATGAGCAAAGTATATTTGGTGGGGGCGGGACCGGGCGACGCGGGGCTGTTGACGGTGAAGGCGCTGGATTTGATCCGCTGCGCGGACGTGATCATCTACGATCGACTCGCCGACGAATCGATCCTCGGTTACGCTCGAGCGGACGCCGAAAGAATTTATGTGGGCAAATCGGCGGGCAATCATACGATGCCGCAATCGGAGATCAATCGGCTGCTGATCGAGCGCGCCGTCGACGACAAGCTCATCGTTCGATTGAAGGGCGGCGATCCGTTTGTGTTCGGTCGGGGCGGCGAAGAAGCGCTTGCGCTGGTCGAGCACAACATTCCTTTCGAGATCGTCCCGGGCGTTACCTCGGCGATTGCCGTTGCCGCTTATGCCGGCATCCCCGTCACGCATCGCGGGGTTGCGACATCGTTTGCGGTGGTTACGGGGCATGAGATGGATGACGAGCGCTCCAACATTCGATGGGATAAGCTGTCGACGGGCGCCGACACGCTGATTTTTCTGATGGGCGTCGCCAACATTTCTCGAATCACTCGACGGCTGATCGACAACGGGCGCGCTCCGACGACTCCCGCTGCGATCATTCGATGCGGCACTCGATCGAATCAACGAACGCTGCTGACGACGGTCGAGCGTGCGGCGGCAGATGTGGAGCGCGAAGGGATCACGCCGCCGGCGATCTTCGTTGTCGGCGAGGTCGTCAAGTTGCGCGATCGCCTGAATTGGTTCGAAACGCGACCGTTGTTCGGAAAAAAAGTTGTCGTCACTCGCGCTCGAGCGCAAGCATCGGAGCTCACAAAAAAATTGAGCGCGCTGGGCGCGGAGTGCATCGAAGTGCCGACGATTGAGATAGTCGAGCCGACGGACAAATACACGGGGCTTGACGAAGCGCTTGACAGAATTTCGGCGTTCGATATAATCATTTTCACTAGCGTCAACGGCGTGGAGAAATTTTTCGAGCGTTTGTTTGGCAAGGGACTCGACATTCGCTCAATCGGAGCCAAAATCGCGGCGATCGGCTCGTCGACGGAGCAAGCGTTGAGGACGCACGGCTTGATCGCCGATTACGTCCCGGGCGAGTTCCGCGCGGAAGCTCTGATAAAACTGTTGAGCAACAAGGTCGACGGGAAAAAGATTTTGATCGCTCGGGCGGAGGAGGCACGCTCGATATTGCCGCTGGAGTTGCGACGATTGGGCGGGTCGGTGGAAGTGGTGGCGGCGTATCGAACGGTGAGCGCGGTCGACGAAAAGTTTGCTCTCGAGGACGCCGATTGGATCACGTTTACGAGCTCGTCGACGGTGAAGAATTTTATTCGTGGCTTCGGCGTCAAGCGGTTGAGCGGCGCGAAGACGGCGGCGATCGGACCGATCACAGCCGATACGCTGAGCAATTTTGGGATCGAGCCGACGGTCGTCGCAACGAAATACACGATCGACGGGCTGATCGAGGCGATTACAAGGAGTGTTGAATTTGAACAGAGCTGTTGATGCGACTGACACCGGTCTTGTGGTCGACGGCTGCAGGGAATTTTTGAAGCGCGTCGAAGAACAACAGGCACTTGATATTGCCGAAATGAAAAATTTTATGGAGCCGATTTTCGAGCGCGCGGGCTATCGTCAAGAGGGCGCGGTCGAAAACGTTTTGATCCTCCACGAGGCGGGCGCGGGCGATTTCATCACGATGAGCGCCGGCATTCGCGAGATCAGACGCGCCTTCCCGACCGCTCACATCACGATGGTCGTCAGTCAAAACGCCGCCGCGCTTGCCGAGTGCTGTCCTCACGTCGACGAGCTGATCGTCGAGGGTTTCATGTTTCAAGGCTCTAACCTTTCTCGACATGGAATCGCGCCTCAAAATTACGCGGGCGCGGGTTTGATGTTGCTCGACATCGCCGAAAAACTTTTGGCGCGACGCTATGACATCGCCTTTGCGAGCATGTACTCCGCGCCGACCACGCCGTTGCTTGCTTACCTGGCGGGCGCGCGCCGCCGCGTCGGACATAAGTTCGGAGGGTGGTTTGCTTTCCTTACCGACATCGTTCCTCAAAAGGATTACGGTTCGCATGCTGCCGACAAAATGCTCAGCTACGTCGAGCATGTGACCGGGACGCGCGCGACGGAGCGACGGTTGGAGGCGTGGTTCAACCAAGACGATCTCGATGCCGTCAACGCGCTCATTCCGCCGCATCAAAAACTTTTCGCGCTCGGCTTGGGCGGTGGGCTGGCAAAAAATCATTATCCGCCGGAGTCTTATGCAAAGTTCATCCACATCATTCTCGCTGCCGATGATGAGGTGCAGTTCGTATTGCTCGGCGGTCCGAGTGAGGTTAAGGATGGGGCGTCGGTGATGTCGATGATCGATGCGGCGCACACGATCGATTTGACCGGCAAACTCACGTTTCGACAGACGGCAGCGGTGCTCAGCTTGTGCGACATCTACATCGGCAACGACACCGGCTCGACGCATTTGGCGGCGGCGACTCAAACGCCTCTCATAACTCTGCACTGCTTCCCGTTGGATTTGTGCCGATCAAGTTTCAATCTCGAACGTTGGTACCCTTATGAGGTGCCGTCGATTGTGGTTTGTCCGAGCCGCGCGCTGCCCGAGTGTCGAGACTCAAAAAATATTCGCGGCTGTCAAAGCGGCAGACCGCATTGTATCAGGCAGATCACGCCGCGTGATTTGTTCGCCGCTTACAAACTTTTGCTCAAACAGATCGACAGGGACGATAAAAAATATGTGCTGTTCGATCCCGAAGGCGATACGGCGGTGAGCGAGGACGAGGGCGCCGCGCGCGTGGTTGACGGCTTTAAAGAATACATTCGGCACGTCGAGGAAACCCGGGAGTTCAAATGCACCGAGATGATAGAGTGGCTGGAGCCGATCTTCGACGAAGAGGGTTATCGTTTCACGCCCGAGTGGAAAAATCCGAGCGCGTCGAACATTTTGATCCTGCACGAGTCGTCGGCGGGCGATTTCATTTCGATGTCGCCGATGCTGAAGGATATCAGGCGGGCTTATCCGAATGCGCACATCACTCTGGTTGTCGACAAGCGCGCCGAAAATCTTGCCGACCTTTGTCCGTACATCGATGAGATTTTCGTCAAGTCGTTTGTGCTCGAGGACGGCGCTCGTCTGCAATCGGCGGTCGACGACACTGCCAACATCATTAGGAAGCTGAAATTCCATTTGGAGGTCGCGAAAAAATGTCTGACGCGGCGCTATGACATTTGTTTTGCGCCGACCTACGGGTCGCGTCCTTCGCTGCCGTTGCTCGCGTATATGACGGGCTCCGCGCGGAGGATTTCATATAACAGAGGCTTGTGGAGTCCGCTGCTGACGGATATCGTCGATCAGAAAAGCATCGGCACTCACGCCGCCGACAAGTCGATGAGCTGTGTCGAATATTTGACGGGCGCGAAGGTTGTCGATCGACGATTGGAAACGTGGTTCGATCAAACCGATCTCGACGCGGTAAAGACGATGATGCCTTCGACGAAAAAAGTTTTTGCGATCGGCGTCGGCGGTCTCGCCCGAAAAAATCATTATCCGCCGCAATCTTACGCGGCGTTGATAAAACTGCTCGCGACGGCGGAGGATGACATCGGCTTCGTGATATTGGGCGATGCAAACGACAGCGCCGAGGCAAAAATTGTGCTCGAGAACGTTGACGCGGCGAAGGCGATCGATCTGACCGGTAAGACGACCTTTCGACAGACGGCGGCGGCGATCAGCTTATGCGATGTGTGCATCAGCAATGATACGGCGACGGTGCACCTTGCGGCGGCGACGAAGACTCCGGTGTTGGCGATTCATTGCTTCCCGCTTGATCTCAACCGTCCGAGTCCCAACCTTAAATTTTGGTATCCGTACGAGGTTCCGTCGGTCGTGATATGCCCTTCGCACGCTTTGGCGGGTTGTCAGGAGTCAAAAGATAATCGCGGTTGTCGAGCGCGCGAGCCGCATTGCATCACACAGATCACGCCGCAAAACCTGTTTGACGCCTGCAAAGTTTTGCTCGAGCAGGTCAAGCGGGGGAATAATTTTTATGAGCTCTTCGATCCCGAGCGGGATTCTCAAGCGGATTTGAGCGTCGAGGAAGGATTTGAGCAATACATTCGGCGCGTCGAAGAGACGCAACGGTTTGATGCCGTCGAGATGAAAAATTTTTTGGAGCCGATTTTTGAGCGTGCGGGCTATCGCGAGTCGAAGTCGACTGTCGAAAACATTTTGATTCTGCATGAGTCGGCGGCGGGCGATTTTATTTCGATGACGCCGATGATAAGGGAAGTTCGACGCGTTTATCCGAAGGCGCACATCACATTGGTTGCCTGCTCCCGCGCCGACACCCTTGCCGAAGGTTGTCCTTACGTCGATGAGATTGTCATCGACCCGTTGAAACTCGACCACGGCGGCTACTTGCAGTTGACCGTCGATGATATGCCGAACATCATCAGGAAACTGAAGTATTACGCGCAGCTGTCGAAAAAATTTTTGACGCGGCATTACGACATCTGTTTCGCGCCGACTTACGGCGGGCGCCCGTCGATTTCTCTGTTGTCGTATATGAGCGGCTCCGCGCGGAGGATATCATACGATCGCGGACTGTGGAGTCCGTTGCTGACTGACATTGTCGATCAGAAAAATGTCGGCACTCACGCCGCTGATAAAGCGCTGAGTTGCATTGAATATCTGACGGGCGCTAAGGTTGTCGAGCGACAGCTGGAAGTGTGGTTTGATCAAAGCGATGTTGATGCGGTGAAACCATTGATGCCGTCATCGAAAAAAATTTATGCAATCTGCGTGGGCGGGATGACGAGCAGAAGCCATTATCCGCCGGAATCATATGCGGCGCTGATGAATTTGATTACGGAAGCGGATAGAGACTTGAGGTTCGTGATTGTGGGCGGCGCGAGCGATAAAGCGGAAGCCGATATCATACTGAAGAATGTCGATCCGAAGCGCGTCATCGATCTGACGGGCAAGCTTTCATTGCGACGGGCAGCGGCGATGTTTAGCCTGTGCGACATGTATATCGGCAACGACACCGGTCAAGTGTTTATTGCGGTTGCAGCTCAAATTCCGGTGTTAATGGTGCAATGCTATCCTTTTGATTTAAGGCAACCGAGCCCGTTTCTTCAATTGTGGCATCCGTACGGCGTGCCGGCGGTGGTCATTTGCCCCGCGCATGCGCTCCCCGAGTGCGTCGACTCGAAAGACATTCGCGGCTGTCGAGCGCGCGGTCCTCATTGCATCACTCAGATCACGCCTCAGGATATGTTTGATGCTTACAAAGCTCTTCTCGAGCAGATCGACAAAGGCAATAAAGAATACGTGCTGTTCAATCCCGAAAAAGGAGTGGTTTAATGAATATGAAATTGCGCCCGAGGCGCTTGAGGTTGTCGGAGAATGTCCGCGCGATGGTTCGCGAAACGCAACTGACCGTCAAGGATTTCGTTTATCCGCTCTTCGTCGTGCCGGGCTCGAATGTGCGCGAGGAGATTCCGTCGATGCCCGACTGTTATCATCTTTCGATCGATCAAGCCGTCGAGCTTGCCAAAAAGATCGCCGCGCTCGGAATCCCCGCCGTTGAGATTTTCGGTTTGCCCGAATACAAAGACGAGATCGGATCGAGCGCGTGGGATATGAGCTCCCCCGTACAGCGTGCGATCGCCGCAATCAAAAAAGCCGTCCCCGAGCTGATTATCGTCGGCGACGTCTGTCTTTGTCAATATACGAGCCACGGGCATTGCGGCTGCCTGGTCGATCATTACGTCGACAACGATCGCACTCTCGAGCTGCTCTCGAAAGTCGCCGTCAGCCAAGCCGAGGCGGGCGCCGACATCGTTGCGCCGTCCGATATGATGGACGGTCGGATCGCGGCGATCCGCGCGGCGCTCGACGCTCACAATCTCATCAACGTCTCGATTATGAGCTACGCCGTCAAATACGCCTCCGGCTTCTACGGTCCCTTCCGTGATGCCGCCGATTCCGCTCCGCAATTTGGTGATCGCAAGCAATATCAGATGGATCCCGCCAACATTCGCGAGGCGCTCAAGGAAGTCGCGCTCGATCTCGACGAGGGCGCCGACATCATCATGGTTAAGCCCGCCATGGCTTATCTCGACGTCGTCACACGCGTCCGCGCGCAGATCAATCGACCCGTCGCCGTCTACAACGTCAGCGGCGAATACGCTATGGTCAAAGCCGCCGCCAAAAACGGTTGGATCGACGAGCACCGCATCGTGATGGAGACTCTGACGTGCATGAAGCGCGCCGGCGCCGACATCATCATCACCTACCACGCACTTGACGCCGCACGTTGGCTCGACGATTAAAACTAAAAAGGACTCCGCGCGGAGCCCTCTTTTTTTTATCCGATTGTCGATCAGATTTTATGCATCACGTCGAAGATGTCCTGATGTTGCGTCTTGATCTGCACGCCGATCTCCTCGCCTTGAGTGTGGAGAATTTTTTGCAGGTCGACCAGCTTGATTTTACTCTCGCTCGCCTCCGCCAACAGGATCATATTGAAAAAGCCGTCCATGATGTTCTGATTGATGCTGAGAATGTTGACGTTGTTGTCGGCAAGAATTTTGGTCACGGCGGCGATGATGCCCACGCGATCCCGCCCGACAACCGTCACTACCAATTTCATTGTCGCGCCTCCGAATCAGTTTGCGGGGAGCGGCTCGACGGCGGGCGCTTTTTCCTCCGCCTCGATCACTTCGTTGATCGCTTCGACCAACGCATCCGGATCGATCCCGTGCGCCATGCAGCCCTGCTCGATGTTCTCGAAACGCGCCGCCGCACAGCCCAGGCAACCCATGCCCGCGTAGAAGAAAACTTCGGCGGCGTAGGGATATTTCTGCACGACCTCGATGATGCTCATGTCCTTGGTGACTTTCATCGCGGCACCTCCGCTCTCATTTTCGATCTTACTTGCGCAGGTTGAGCTTGGCAATCAACGCGCGGTAGCGCTCGATGTCGATCCGATTGAGATAGCTCAACAGCCGGCGGCGATGTCCGACCATCTTGAGCAAGCCGCGGCGCGAATGATGATCCTTCTTGTGCACCTTGAGATGCTCGGTCAGATAGTTGATCCGCGCCGTCAACAGCGCCACCTGCACCTCCGGCGAACCGGTATCGCCCTCGCCGCGCGCGTTATCCGCCATGATCTTCTGCTTGTCCTCTTTTGTCAGCATATTAATCTCCTTTCGTCGTCGGCGAAGTGGACGTCGCTGAATCGTCGCACCGCGCGGACGCTCCTCAAAATCCAACGAATTGTATCACACTCGATTGCCGCCGTCAATAATTTTCCCCACCCGCCCTTTTGAACACTAACGTGTTCAGGTTTTTAAAGGCTTGCCTTTATAGGGTGGGTGGGCGGGATTAATCAATAATTTTCATCGTCGGGAAGAGCAACACGTCCCGGATCGACGGCGCGTCAGTCAACAGCATCACCAGCCGATCGATCCCGATCCCGAGCCCGCCCGTCGGCGGCATCCCGTACTCAAGCGCTCGAATGAAATCTTCATCCATCACATGCGCCTCGTCGTCGCCCGCCTCGCGCTGCTTCAATTGATCCTCGAACCGTTCGCGCTGATCGATCGGATCGTTCAGTTCTGTAAAGCCGTTCGCCAACTCCCGCCCGAACACAAAGTACTCGAATCGATCCGTAATGCGCGGGTCGTCCGGATTGCGCTTGGCAAGCGGCGATATCTCCGTCGGGTGATGCGTGATGAATATCGGTTGGATCAGCGAATCCTCTACCTTCTGCTCGAACGCCGCGTTCAATATTCCGCCGAGCCCGTGCCGCTGCTCATACGCCACTCCGATCGAGTCCGCCATCGACCGCGCCTCCTCGACCGTCGCGCACGACAGAAAATCCGCCCCCGTCGCTTTTTTGACCGCCTCGTTCATCGACAGCCGCGGCGTGTTGTCCAGATCGATCTCCGTCCCTTGATACATGAACTTCGTCGAGCCGAGCACCCGCAGCGCCGCATCTCGAACGATGCCCTCCGTGACATCCATCAGATCTCGATAATCCCCGTACGCCTGATATATCTCGACCGTCGTGAACTCCGGATTGTGGCGCGTGTCCATGCCCTCATTCCTGAACACTCGTCCCAGTTCGTAGACCCGCTCGAATCCGCCCACGATCAGCCGCTTCAAATTCAGCTCCGTCGCGATCCTCAAATACAGCTCCGCGTCCAGCGCATTGTGATGTGTTGCGAACGGTCGTGCCGCCGCTCCGCCCGCGATCGTCGACAGCACCGGCGTTTCGACCTCGATGAAGCCGCGCTCGTCGAGATATTGTCGCACCGCTTTGATGATCTCCGTCCGCTTGACAAACACGTCGCGCACCTCGGGATTGACTATCAGATCGAGATAACGCTGCCGATATCTGATCTCGACGTCTTTGAGCCCGTGGAATTTCTCCGGCAGCGGGCGCAACGACTTGCTCAACAGATCAAAATCCTCCACGCGCACCGTCAATTCGCCGCGCTTGGTTTTGAACGGGCGCCCGACCACGCCGATGATGTCGCCGATGTCGAGCAGCTTGAATTGCGAATACTTCTCCTCGCCGAGCACGTCCAGCTTGAAATACACTTGAATCGAGCCCGTCCGATCGTTGAGCACGCCGAAACTCGCCTTGCCGTGACCGCGTATCGCCATCAGCCGCCCCGCGATCTTTACCTCGTTGCCTTCGTTCTCGCCCTCGAGCGAAGAATACTCCGCGCGGATTTTTTGAGCGTCGTAAGTCGTCTCGTAGCGCTTGCCGAAGGGAGCCACGCCCTTTTCTTCGAACGCCTTCAATTTTTCATGCCGAACGCGGATCAATTCGTTCTCATCAACAATCGCCGGCGTCGCATTATTTTTTTGCGCCATATCTCATCCTCCGTTCAGCTCTTGATCTCGACGATCTCATATTTGATCACGCCGATCGGCGCGTGTACGTCGACGATCGCTCCGACCTCCTGATGCAACAGTGCCGCCCCCAACGGCGACTCGTAAGATATGCGCGCCTCGTCGGGATCGGCCTCCGTCGAACCGACTATCATGTACGTTTCCACCTCGCCCGTCTCGAGATCGCGAATCACTACCGTCGAGCCCGGCTTGATCAGGCTGCTGACTTCCTCCTCAATGATCTCGCAGTTGCGAAGTTTCGCCTCGAGATCAAGTATCTCGCCCTCAAGAAAGCCCTGCTCGTTCTTGGCGTCCTCGTACTCGGAGTTCTCGCTCAAGTCGCCCAGCGCGATCGCCGCCTTCAGTCGATCCGCCACCTCGATCCGCCGCACGCTCTTGAGATGCTCCAACTTCGCCGCCAGCTTGTCATAGCCCTCTTGCGTCAACATCACTTTTTTTTCCGTCAAGGTCATTGCCTCCAATCATTTTATTTCCGCTATAAATTTGCCGCCGTCGAATCGCCGCGTCTCGCCTGATGTGAGCGGCGACCACGTCGGAATCGGCGCGCGCTTGCCGAAGAAATTCGTCGACGGAATCCAACGCTCGTAACCGACTCGATGCATCGCCACCAGCGCCTTCACATCCGTCTGCTCGAGAAATTTGCGCGCGCCCATTTCTTGCGCCTCCCCCAATCGCCCGTCAATCGGGAAAAACGCCAAATCCGCCTCGAGATTTTTCAGCCGCAGCATCTGCTTTTTGAACGCTTTCTCCGCCATTTTCTGATTTTCCTCGGTGTCGCCGAGCCAATGCCACCAATTGAAATCGCCCGCGTGAAATATCCTCGAGCCGTCGGCAAGCTCCACCAAGAATGACACGCCCACATCCGTCGAATCATACGCCCACACGTGCAGCTGCTCATCATTCCACTCGGTGTAGCGCTTCATGTAGACGATGTTGTTCTGCGGAAACATCTTGACCCGCTTGGTTCGCCGCAAGTCGTAGCTGAAAATGTAACGCGTCGTCTGATGCGCGTAGGCTCGAATGCGCGTGCCGAAGTGGTCGAAATGCGCGTGCGTCACCAAGATGTACAGCCAATCGAATTGCCCGTCGCCGAGCGCTTTGTCGACCGCACCCGACGGGTCTTCGTAGTCATCGAACAGCAGAAGCGTCCGCCCCGCGCGGATCATAAAGCCGCTGTTCAGCAAGTACGTCAGTTCCACTGATTATTCCTCATCCCATAAAAATTTTTTCGCTTGCCTTTCGGCGCGGCATATTATAGCACAAAAAGTTTTCGTTGGCGCAAATTTTTTTTATTAAAATCATTTTTGTCGACCGCAAAAAAAAATGCCGCGCGCGGCACCCTCGATCGCTCTCACCAAAAATTGTCGAGAATACTTAACGGTCCCCGACTCTTCTCGGGCGCCCGAGTGTTCTTCGGCTTGCTCGACGCCAAACCGCCCGTCTTTTCAATCAAACCGAACAGCTCCGTCGCGATCCGATTGATCTTATCAAACTCGTCCTCTATGTCGTCAAGACTGTGCTTGTCGCTCTTGTTGACGAACTCGAGCGCCATCGAAAACATTTCTTTCGACAGCGCCTCGTTTTGCTCGGCGCTCACCGACGGGATTTTTTTGAAATGATGTTGGACGCAACTCGTCCGAAGCTCCGACGTGATGATATAGCGCCGAACTTCGCCGTAGACGCGCTCGACATTTTTTTTCGCATCGTCGAGAACCTCCGTCGCGCGAGCGATCACAACCTTTTGATCTTCGTCGCCGACTTTGCGCTCGCCGAGTTTCTTTTTGAGCTCATTCATCGTCAGGCTGATGCATTGATAGGTGCTCTTTTCGGATTTGTCGAGGAACTTGACCTTGCTCAGCGAACGCTTGACGCCGTTGCCGGACGCCTTGGCGTTGATGAAGTCGACCAGCTTGCGATTGGTCGGAACGACCCGATCGATCGAATTGTTAATAGGTCTGAGCCAGTCCTTTATGTCCTTTTCCTGCATTTGGATCGCCCCTTTCCGATTGACTGTTCAGGGATTGACGGCGGGATCGACGGCGCCGTTGGCTTTGAAGGCGGCGGCGCGATCGAGGCACGTTGCGCATTTGCCGCAAGGCGCGTCGAGATCGTCATAGCAGCTCCACGTGATATGATAGGGGACGCCGAGCTCGAGCCCGCGCTTGACGACAGCGGCTTTGTTCGACGTGACGAAGGGCGCGACGATTTTTATTCGATCGTAAGTGCCGAGGGAGATCGCGCGACCGATCGCGTCAACGAACTCGACGGTGCAATCGGGATAAGCGCTGCCGGCAACATCGTCGGCGTGCACTCCGATATAAATCTCGACGGGCTCATCGCCTTTGAAGAATCCGTCGGCGAAGGACGCCGCCATCGACAACATCAGACCGTTGCGGAACGGCACGTAGGTTGAGACTTTGCCGTCGGCGGACTGTTGAGCGTAGGAAGAATGCTCGAGGCTCCGCGCGGAGTTTTTGATAAGGGCGGAGTCGGAGGGCTCGAAAATGGCGGCGGCGTCGAACTCGTAATGCGGGACGCCGTAATGTTGAGCGACGGCGCGAGCCGATTGAAGTTCGCGTTGGTGGCGCTGACCGTAATAAATCGAGAGCGTGATGACGTCGGCGCTCGAATATTTTTCGACGGCAAGCCCAAGGCATGTGGTTGAATCGATGCCGCCGCTCGACAGAATTACTGCCTTCATGCCGTTGATGCTCCTTTCAGTTGGGATCGAAGGCGACCGCCTCAAGCAACGAATCGCGCCGCTGCTTCGACGCCGCAAAATAATCATGCACCGCTTGACGATCCTTATTTTCGATCGCGCCGATCACTTCGCCGAGAATGTTTTGCAGATCGCGAAGGTTTGCGGCAATCGCCTCCCCGTTTGTCATACAGATATCCGCCCACATATCGGCGTTCGACGACGCAATTCGAGTGGTGTCCTTAAATCCGCCGCCGATCAGTTTGATGCACGAATCGAGATCGCCGCCCGAGCGGTTGAGCAGCGTTACGAGCGCCGCCGCCGTCACGTGCGGCACGTGGCTTATCACTGACGCGCATCGATCGTGTTTCGCAAGGTCGAGCGTCACGAATTTTGCTTCCGTCAAGCGCAACACGCTCATCAGCCTCTCGACCACATCAGGCGGCGCTCCCGAATCTTCGACGATAACATACGCCTTCCCTTTGAACAGATCCGCCCGCGCCGCCGTCACGCCGCTCATTTCGCGCCCCGTCATCGGATGCCCCGGCACGTAGTATACCTCCGCCGGCAGGATTTTTTTGAGCCGATCGTCGATGAATTGTTTGGTCGAGCCGGCGTCGGTGAGGATCGCCCCGCGCTTGATATACGGCAAGATTTTTTCGACCATTGGCACGATCTGCAGCACCGGCGGCGACAGAAAAATTATATCCGCCCCGCCGACTACTTTTTCGAGATCGTTCGACGCGTGATCGACCGCGCGGAGTTTCATCGCATTGTCCATCGACCGTTGCGTCCGACATAAGCCCGTGATGTAAATTTCATCGCCGAGCTTTTCTTTGAGCGCCAGCCCCAATGAGCCTCCGATCAGCCCGACGCCGATTATCGCCAGTTTGATCATAATGTGCGTCCCATGATCTTCGCAATCGCCGACAAATCGCGCATCAGCCGATCGAAATTCTTCGGCTTGAGCGATTGGTTGCCGTCCGACAGCGCCACTTCGGGATGCGGGTGCACTTCGATTATTAGCCCGTCCGCGCCCGCCGCGATTGCCGCTCGCGCCATCGGCTGAACCATTTGCCAGCGCCCTGTCCCGTGGCTCGGGTCGACGATGATCGGCAGATGCGATAACTCTTTGACCGCCGCCACCGCGCTCAGATCGAGCGTGTTTCGCGTGAACGTCTCGTAGGTTCGGATGCCGCGCTCGCAGAATATCACTCGATCGTTGCCGCCCGCCATGATATATTCCGCCGCGTTGAGCCACTCGCTGATCGTCGCCGACAGCCCCCGCTTCAAAAGGATCGGTTTCTTCGCTCGACCGAGCGCCTTCAGCATTTGGAAGTTTTGCATGTTGCGCGCGCCGACCTGCAGCACGTCCGAATACTCCTCCATGCGCGGGATGTCGTCTTTGTCGACGATCTCCGTGACGACCTTCAGCCCGACTTTATCCGCCGCCTCGCGCAAGATTTTTAAGCCTTTCTCCTCGAGACCCTGAAAATCATACGGCGATGTCCGCGGCTTATAAGCGCCGCCGCGAAGGAATTTCGCGCCCGATTGTTTGACGAGCGTCGCCGCCTCGAGCAGCTGATCGAGCGACTCGACCGCACACGGTCCCGCCATGACGACCAGCTCTTGACCGCCGATCGTGACTCCGTCGACGTCGATGACGGTGTCGGCGGGATGAAAGTCGCGGCTGACGAGTTTATATTTTTCGGTGATGCGAACGGATTTATCGACGCCCTCGAGCATGTTGACCTCGAGATTGGCAATCAGTTTCTTGTCGCCGATCACGCCGACGATTGTGACCTCCTCGCCGGTCGAAAGATGAGTGCGGAGCCCGGCGCCTTCGATCTTGCGCACCACGTTGTCGATGTTCTCTTGCGTCGCCGTCGGCTTCATTACGATGATCATATACTTTCCTCCTGTCGATTGGTGGCGACAGTGTAGCACAAAAATTTTCTTCAAGCAACGAATTGCCGAGCACGCTCACTGCTCGAAATCAAGCGACATCTGCCGTCGTCTCGGTTCCAACTCTTTCCATTTGTGCCACGCCCACCCCGACTTGTATTCGCAAACGCGCGCAATGTGCAGGCAATCCTCGTAACTCTGCACGTACTCCAATGCATACTTGGAAGCCCACCACCGAGCATTGGATATCTTCTTCTCTTCTGCAATCCGAAGAAGTTCCTCGATCGATGTCGGGCGTTTGACAATCCGATTAAAAGGATAAATAATCTTGCTCTTATCGGATTGGGCGGAGTCGTAGACTTTGACGATGATGCCGTCCTCATCGATATCGGTGTTGCGGATGTTGAAGATGTGACCGCAAACCAGATTGCCGTCGAGATCGAGAAAATACTTCAGGACTCTGCCGTCAGCGGCGCAAAGAACAGGCGACATTCCCGAAGTGCCGTCCGCGCGAGAAATGGTTGCGTCTCTGATCGAAACGCTCTCGTCGAGACATTTAACGGTCAGACAGTAAAATTGCCGATATCCGTCCGTATCGCAGAGAGATTGATCGATCGCGGCGATGCACCGCCGCTTGACTTTTTTATCCGCAACGATATCGGCTTGGCTTCTGACGAACTCGAGATTGGACGCCGTCTTGCTTTCGGCAAGCACCAGATAGCCGTGACGATTGAACGGCTCATTCGGGATGTAGATGATCGAAAGAGTTTCGCCGTTCAACTCGATCGATTGGATCGACTCGTGATTGGCGATGATGCGTTGACACGTTCGTGCTCCGAAGGGAACCTCGTCAGCGCCGCATTCGGGACAAGTTTTGATCGGGATAATGCCTTTGCCCTTGAGTTTATTCGGATCGAGCGACCACTCAATATTATCGTCGAGCCTCGGAAAGCGCTTATTGTTTTCGACGTGGTCGATGATGATCGCCCGCTTATTCGTCGTCGGACGAAGAGCACGCATCGCCTGTTGATAGTACAGCGTGAAGGACTTCGTCGGACGGGTGAGGATTACGCAATCCATATTCGGCACGTCAAAGCCCTCGCCGAAAAGATTGACGTTGCACAGCACGGTTATCTCGCCCGCGCGGAACTTTTCAATGATGTCTCGACGTTCGTTCTGAGGAGTCTTCGCGTCGATGTGTTGAGCTTGAATGCCCGCCTCGCTGAAAATCTTCGCCGTGTGCTTTGAATGATGAACGTTGATGCAATAAACGATCGCCTGAAGCCCGTCGGCATACTCGCGATAATATTTTACGACGTCGCCGATAATGTCCTGTCGATCGAGCGCGCGGCTCATATCGTCATCACGGAAATCGCCGAACTCGTTTAGGCGGAGCTTTTGAAAATTGATTGTCGAAGGCGGCGCAAAATATTTGAACTCCGCGAGACAATGTATTTGGATCAATTCGTTGACGGTCGGTCCCGGCACGAGAACATCAAACGAGTCATGCAAAGTGCGACCGCCCATGCGTACCGGCGTCGCCGTCAAGCCGAGTACAACGCAATCCCATTTATTGACGATCTGCTTGTAAGTTTCGGCTTCGATGTGATGACACTCGTCGACAATCAAAAATTGCGGCGGCGGAATTTTATCGAGTCGACGAGCGAGCGTTTGAACGCTTGCGATCTGAACCGGCAGATCGTAATTGGGCTTGACGCCCGAGGCGATGATGCCGTGCTCAATTTCAAGATCGGTGAATGTTTTCGACGTCTGCTCGATCAGTTCTTTGCGATGCACCATGAATACGACACGCCTGCCTTTTTCTTCGGAGGCTTTTTTGGTCATATAGGCAGTCGCGAGAGTTTTGCCGGCGCCGCAAGGCATTACGCCGCACACTCGTCCTCTTCGACCAAGCTTCTTTTTTTCGGTGGACAGCTCGCAAAACTGTTCATGAATATCGTTAATAAATTTTTCCTGATACGGTCGAAGTGTTTTCATACAATCGCCCCCCTCATGATTGATACGCGCATTGATCCTCTGCCATGAAGTCGCCGTCGTGATAGTACGCCGCCCGCGCTCGACAGCCTCCGCATGAATTTTTATATCGACAGGCGCCGCATTTGCCGCCGTATTCGAGCGTCCGCAGTCGAGCGAGCACTTCATTCGAGCGCCAAATTTGATCAAACGGCGTCCGTCGAACGTCGCCGAGCTCCATGTTGAGATAAGCGCACGGTTGCACCTTGCCGCGCGGACTGATGATGCAATACGACAGCCCCGCAAGACATCCTCGGCGAAACCGCGTCTTGATCCCGAGCTCCGCGGCGATCCTCAAAAATTGCGGCGCGCACGTCGGCTTGATCTCGATCGGCACCGATTGCTGCTTGATCATCACCCGCCGAAGAACGTCCTCGTACTGTTGAGTGCGGAGCGCCTCCTCTTCGATCGACGCCGCCCGCCCCGTCGGCACCAAGAAAAATAAGTGATGCGCCTTCGCGCCGATCTCGACCGCAAAATCCGTCATCGCCTCAAGCTCATGCTGATTCCAATCCATCACCGTCGTGTGAATTTGGAAGGGCAATCCGACCGCGCGGCAATTTTTCATGCCGTTGACCGCGCCCTCCCAAGCGCCGTCGAACGAACGGAAGCGATCATGTTTTTGACGGTCGAGCGAGTCAAGCGAAATGCCCATCGCTCGAGCGCCGGCATCCTTCAACCGTTGAGCCATGTCTAGAGTGATGAGCGTGCCGTTGGTGCCGAAGACGGGGATCAAATTCAAGTCGGCGGCGTGCTTGACGAGCTCGAGAATGTCGGGGCGCATCAGCGGTTCGCCGCCCGAGAAGATCATGATCTTGAATCCGGCTTTGGCGATCTGATCGAGCAGCGTGAAAGCCTCGTCGGTCGAAAGCTCCTCCGCCGCGGGGCAACCGGCGTCGCGATAGCAATGCGCGCAATACATATTACAAGCGTTGGTCGTGTTCCAAGATACGATCACAGTGTTCACTCCCTGAAAAGTTTTTCGCCCGCCGCGAATTTCGTTGACGCCCGCGCGGAAGGTTTGATATCATGAGCAATCAATGTTGGGGAGGCGATTGCGATGAGGATTGAGCACGCGGCGATGTACGTCAAAAACATGGAGGAGGCGCGCGACTTCTTCGTGAAGTACTTCAACGCCAAGACCGGCGAGAAGTATCACAACTTCAATTCGGGCTTCAGCTCCTACATTCTGACGTTCGACGAGGGCGCGCGGCTGGAGATTATGCAGCGCCCGACGATGACCGATCCGCCCAAGAGCACTTATCGAACGGGCTACCACCACATAGCGATCTGCGTGGGCAACGGCAATTCGGTCGATGCGGTGACCGAGCGCCTTCGCGACGACGGTTATATGATCGTCAGCGGCGCGCGCTGGACGGGCGACGGTTACTATGCGAGTGTGGTGGCGGATCACGAGGGCAACGAGATCGAGATCATTGCCGAGCCGTACGTCAAGAAATAATTTTGTCCGATAGAAAAATTTTATCCGCTCCGCGCGGATTTTTTATTTTGGAAGACGAAGATGTACTCGTGTTTGAAAACGTAGAAGCCGCCCTTGAGTGCGCGATATCGCCACAGATTTTGATCGCGCGCCTTGCCTTTTGTCTCGCCGATGTTTTTGACGATGATGCCCTTCAAGAGAAAATCGCGCTCGAGGAATAAGTTCATGCAGTGAAAGCCGAGCGGCTCGACTCGACCGCCGGAGTATTTGTCGCCGATCACGACCGCGCAAAATCGATCGCGCTCGAGCACAGACGTCGTGTTGTCGATTACACGACCGAACGATGTCAAAAATTCGTCGAGTGTCGCCGCGTTCGACAGATCATCATCCGAGTCAGAGAAGTTGATGATGTCCCAATACGGCGGATGGAAGATCACGAATTGAACGCCGTCGATCTCCAATCGAGCCAGCTGCGACGGCAGATCGATCGAACGACTGTCGCCGATCAAAACTTCCGCGCGGAGCCCTTCGATGTGTTCACTGTCGATGCGCGCTCGAGCGTCGTCGGCGACGGATTGTTTCAGTTCGATGCCGATCGAGTTTCGACCCATGCGTTGCGCCTCGATCAGCGACGTCCCCGATCCCATGAAGGCGTCGAGAACCCACTCGCCGCGCTTGGTGTATCGCTCGAAAAGTTGATGCGGAATCTGCGGGACGAAATTGCCGTGGTAGCCGCCGTCGTGCGCGCCGGAGTTGTCGCGCCGCTCAATCAGCCACAACGAGCCCGTCTCGAGCGCCGAATACTCCCGCCAACGTTTTAAATCTATATCATTGTACTTCGGCAATTACCTTATCTCCTCATCGGTCAGATAGCAGGCGGGATCGGACTGCCAATAGTCGCCCGTCACCGCCTCGGCGCGCGTCCTGAAATTGCCGTTGCAATTCTCAAGGAAGCGGCACGTCGAGCATCGCCCTTTCAACAATTTCTTTCGATCCTTCAGCCCGCGCAAGATCGGATGCCCCGCGCCGGACCAAATGTCGCCGAATTTTTTCTCCCGCACGTTCCCGAACGTGTGATGCTGTGTAAATTGATCGGGATGAACGTTGCCGAGCGGATCGACCTCACCGAACGCAATCCCCGATCGATTCCCGCCGTTGAGATCGATAAAATTTTTGATCCGCGCCGCGCCGTCTCGATCCCCGCGCTCGAGCGCCTTCAAATACAAATATATCCCGTCGCAATGATTGTCGACCGTCAATATCTCCTTCTCAAGCCCCCGCCGCTCAAAATCCTCCGTCCGAGCGATTATGATGTCCATCGCCCGACGCGTCTCCTGCGGCGTGATGTCCTCGACCGTCCGACCGCGCCCCGAGTACACCAGATGATAAAAGCACACCCGATTGATTTGATGCTCCTCAATGAAGTCGAAAATCCGATCCAGCTCCTCAAAGTTGTGCCGATTGATCGTAAATCGGAGCCCGACGCGCTGACCGACCGCCACGCAATTTTCAATGCCGCGCATCGCCCGAGCGTAAGCGCCCTCGACGCCGCGAAACTTGTCGTTCACATCCGACAGCCCGTCGAGACTGATCCCGACATAGCCCACGCCGATATCTTTGATCCGTTGCGCCGTCGCTCGATCGATCAAAATGCCGTTGGTCGAGAGCGTCGGTCGAATTTTTTTAGACGCCGCATACGACGCCAGATCAAAAAAATCCGCGCGGAGCAACGGTTCGCCGCCGCTGAATAAAAGCACCGGCACGTTGAAATCGGCAAGGTCGTCGATAAATTTCTTCGCCTCCGCCGTCGAAAGCTCATCGTATTTTCGACCGTCCGACTCCATATAGCAGTGTCGACAGCGCAAATTGCACGTCTTGGTCGAGTTCCAAACCACCACCGGACCGATGCCGTCCGCCGCGCCGTTGGGATTATGACTGCGCGTGTATCGCAAGCGATCGCCGTAGTAATCGCGGGCGAACAGCAACTTCGTCACGCTGATCAAGCCTATCAACTCCGATCATTTTTTATGCCGTCGATGAGCACCTGCACCTTGAGCCGAACGTTCGTCTGAAACGAGATCGGCATAATGCTCAGCGCCGCCGAATGGTATATCGAGTGAAACAGCTCCGCGATCAGCGCGCCGGGCATGTCCGCGCGGATTTGCCCGCCGGATTGCCCAAGTTTGATGATCTCCTCGAATACGATTTTGAAGTGCGGACTCGACCGACGTTTCCACAGCTCGGGTCGATCCGCATGCGCCGTCGCGCTCAAAAACAGCGGCAGCACGAATTTATTCTCCTCGAGCAGCTCCGCCGTTCGGATGTTGATTTTTTGCAGCGCCGACAGCGGCGAATGTTTTTCGCGCTCGGCGATCTCGATCAGCTCGTCTTCGATGCACTCGAGCAGCGCAAACAACAATTCTTCCTTCGACGCGAAGTAATTGTAGAATGTGCCGACCCCGAGCCCGGCTTCGTTCATTATGTCGGCGATCGATGTCTCACTGTAACCGCGGCTGTCGAATTGTTTGACCGCCGCCGCGATTATTTGCTGTCGCGACTGAATTTTTTTCCGTTCTCTCAAGCCCACGTTCGCTCACCACCTGTCGTCGACAATCTTAACACAGTTCGGCGCGGTTGAAAAGCCCGTTGCCGATTTTGTATAATGACTCGCGGGGGCGAGGCTGATGTCGATTTTGAAATTGAGACCGGCGTGCAAGAATTACGTGTGGGGCGGGCGACGACTGATCGAAGAGTACAACGTCGAGTTCGGCGGCAATTTTTTGGCGGAGGCGTGGATGTTGGCGTGTCATGCCGACGGCGCCTCGACGATCGTCGGCGGCGAGTATGACGGTCGGACGCTGACGGAGTATATCGAGTCGGAGGGGCGGGAGGTGCTCGGCGAAAATTGTCGGCGCTTTCGGGAGTTCCCGTTGCTGATCAAGCTGATCGACGCGCACGACGATTTGTCGATCCAGGTGCATCCGTCGAATGCGTACGCGCTCGAGCACGAGGGGCAATTCGGCAAGACGGAGATGTGGTACATCATCGACGCGGAGCCGGGCGCGACGATTTATTACGGTTTCGATCGGACGGCACGTTTGTCGATTTTGTATAGTGCCGTGAGGGGGCGAGGCTGATGTCGATTTTGAAATTGAAGCCGGCGTGCAAGAATTACGTGTGGGGCGGGCGACGACTGATCGAAGAGTACAACG